>CAYSPU010000030.1:0-5767 GCA_964432995.1 uncultured Verrucomicrobiota bacterium | reverse complement strand
TACCGAGCGGAAGCGGGCGGAGGAGGATTTGGAACAGGCCCGCTTGCGCCTTCAGAGTGCATTGAAGTTCACCGAAACCCTGATTTCGGCGATCCCCGTCCCGATGTTTTTCAAAGACAGGCAGGGCCGGTACCTGGGCTGCAACCCGGCCTTTTGCGAATTCACCGGATACACCAGCGAGCAGTTGAAAGGGAAGACGGTCCTGGAACTCTGGCCGGGCGAGTTTGCCGAAGTGTACCATCGGAAAGACCTGGAACTGATAAACCGCCCCGAACGGCAGGTGTACGAGTTCCAGGTGCTGGACAAGAACAAAGTGCCGCGTCCGACGCTCTGGGCCAAGAACGTCTTCCGCGATGAGCACGGACAAGTGGCGGGAATCGTGGGCGCGTTTCAGGACATCACCGAGCGCAAGCAGGCGGAGGAGGCTCTGCTGAAGCTCAACCAGGATCTGGATCGGCGGGTGAAAGACCGGACCACGGAGCTGGAGGCGAAGAACAAGGAGTTGGCGCGTATGAACCGGCTCTTCGTCGGCCGGGAACTGCGGATGGTGGAGTTGAAACAGCGGATCCGGGGACTGGAAGACAAAGCAGGCCAGCCGGCGGTGGATGCGGCCGCGGATGAGCCCCGCAAAGACTGACGCGCGTGATGAACCTGCTCGCTCCAACTCAAACCCCCAGGACACCAGCCCACACTGCGACCAGAGGCGTGTTGCTGGCGCTCGCCGCTGGGGGGCTCTTGGCGGACGGCGTGGCCGATCGGCAGGTCCTACGGGCAAGCGAATCGTCTGCTGTCCCGCTCCAGGACAGGACCGCGCAGGCGACGAGCACGCATCCCCCGGCGCCGCCACCGCAGGAGTTCCGCTTCACCCATCTGACCACGGCGGACGGTCTCTCCGACCCGGCCATGACCTCGGTGGTGCAGGATCAGCAGGGGTTTCTATGGTTCGGCACGAAGCTCGGCGGGCTCAACCGCTATGACGGTTACGAGTTCAAGGTTTATCAGCACGAGGATGGCGATGAGCAGAGCCTCTGCCACAATTACATCACCGCCCTGTTGCTCGACCGTCAGGGGACCTTGTGGGTGGGCACACGGGGCGGCGGGTTGAACCGCTACAACCGGGATGCGGACAACTTTACCCGTTACCGTCCTGTGCCCGGAGACGACACCAGCCTGGCCAGCGGGACGGTGAGCGCGATTTGCGAGGACACATCCGGCGCGTTGTGGGTGGGCACCGACAAGGGTCTGTGCCGATTCGAGCGCAAGACGGGCCGGTGTTTAACCTTCCGGCATGATCCAAGCAATCCCCGCAGTCTGCCCCACGATTCCATTCGCTCTGTTTACACCGATTCGCAAACTGACCAGATCTGGGTGGGCACGCTGGGGGCGGGCATCTGCACGCTCGACAAGGATGGCGGAGGCTTCACCACTTTCCGGTCAGACGTAAGTGTCCCTGGCAGTCTTAGCGGCACGGTTGGGCTTTGTTTCCTGAAGGACCGGGCGGGCACGCTCTGGATCGGCACTGACGCGGGCTTGAACCGCTTCGTGCCGGAGTCGAAGACCTTCGTTCATTACCGGCACGATCCCAACGACACCAACAGCCTCGGCAGCGACCACGTCTGGTCGCTGTATGAGGACAGCGCCGGGCGCTTCTGGGTTTGCAGCCCCACGGTGCTGCAACTAATGGATCGCAGTCCCGGCTCGGCCCGTGGGGTGGCGGACCGTGGATCGCATGTAATGTCGGCTGGCATTGCCCCACGGGCCAGGTTCGCGTCGTTGCTCCCTGACCGCGGCGACCCGCAAAGCATCAACAGCATCGCCATCACCATGGTTTTCGAGGACGACACGGGCGCGGTTTGGGCGCTGGCCAACGAGGAGGGAATTAACCGGCTGGCGGGCGAACCGGCGAAGTTCACCGTTTATCGAAACAACCCAAACCGCACCAACAGCCTGACATTCAATTTCGTGAGGTCGGTTCAGGTGGACCGTTCGGACCGGGTGTGGATCGGCACGGAGCATGGTTTCGACTGCTTGGAGCGCGGGCAGTTTACCCATTACCTCACCGAACAGGGGTTGAGCAGCCCTCCCGTGCATACGTTCGCGGAGGATGCTGGCGGGCAGTTGTGGGCCGGGCTGGGCAGCGCGCAAGGGTTGCTGCGCATCCGGGACTTCACTCGCTACCGGCACGACCCGCAAGACCCCAACAGCCCGGCGTCAGACAACATTTGGACCATGAAAGCCGACGACCTGGGCGGCTTGTGGCTCGTCCATTGGGCCAGGTGTGTGGATCATTTTGACGGAAGGACCTTCACGCATTTCTGGCCCGATCCGGCGAATTCCCAAAGCCTGCCATCCAATATGAACTACGGCTGCACCAAGGATCACAACGGCTTCCTCTGGTTCGTCGGATGGGGCGGGCTCACCCGGCTCGACCCGGCAGCAAAGGTGTTTACCACCTTTCAAATTGCCCCGGAGCATCCTGAGAACGAGCTTAACCGCTCCTTCGTCGCCGTCCATGCCGGAAGGCAATGGCCCGGGGAAATCTGGGCCGGATCCAGCGCGGGGCTGTTCCTGTTCGACGTGGCTGCCGGCAAGTTCACCCGCCGTTACACGAAGAAAGACGGACTGCCATCGGACAGCGTGGAGGCAATTCAGGGCGACAAGCAGGGACGCCTGTGGCTGGGCACAATCGCCGGCCTGTCCCGCTTGGACCCCAAGTCCAACGTGATCCGCAACTACGACGTGCATGACGGTCTGCCGGGCAACAAGTTCTTCAAAGGCGCAGCCGCCAGGTCGTCCGACGGGCAGATGTTCTTCGGCACCACCGAGGGACTCGTCGCATTTCACCCTGACCGGATGGCGGACAACCCGCACGTGCCACCGGTCGTCCTGACGGGTTTCGAGTTGTTCAGCAAACCGGTGGCCATCGGTCGCAGGGAATCACCCCTGCAGAAAGCGATCCACGCGACCGAGGAGATCACGCTCACGCACAAGCAGTCGGTCTTCACCTTCCAGTTCGCGGCGCTGAACTTCACCGCGCCGGAGAAGAACCGCTACGCCTACAGACTCGAAGGCTTCGATGATCAGTGGGTTTACACCGGCGCCCAACGGCGCTATGCGACATACACGCGGCTGGATCCGGGGCATTACACGTTTCGCGTGAAAGCGTCGAACAACGACGGCGTGTGGAATGAACAAGGCGCTTCCATCAGGATCACCGTCCTCCCGCCGTGGCGGCAAACCTGGTGGTTCCGGGGCTCGGCCGTCGCGGCGCTGCTGGGGCTGGCCTTCACGGTCTATCGGTGGCGCGTCCGGAGTGTCGAGCGGCGCAATCTCGATCTGGAACGGCAGTTGATCGCACGCAAGCAGGCCGAGGAGACACAGCAGCGCCTGAACCGCGAACTGCGGGCCATCAGCAACTGCAACCAGACACTCCTGCGGGTGGTGGATGAGCCGACCCTGCTCCATGAAGTCTGCCGCACCGTGTGCCGGGAGGCAGGTTACCGCACGGCTTGGGTGGGGTATGGTCAGCATGGTGACGCCGAGACCGTGCGTCCGGTCGCCTGGGCGGGAGCAGATGGGGCGCGTCCCGCCGCCGGCCAGCTCGCGCGGGCTGACGCGGAGGCCGGGAGCTGGCTTGCCGCGATGGCGATGCGGACCGGGCGCAGCGTTTGTGTTCAAGATGTGGCGACGGATCCGCAAGCGGTCTTGTGGCGCGAAAGCGCCCTGCAACGCGGGCATCGTTCCATCATTGCCCTGCCGCTCAAGGACGAGAGCGGCAACACGCTGGGTGTGCTCACCATCTGTTCCACGGAAGCCAACGTGTTCACGCCGGACGAAATGCGACTTGTGGAGGAACTGGCTGGCGATCTGGCGTTCGGCATCAGCGCCTTGCGTGCTCGCGCGGAACGCCGGCAGGCGGAAGAGGCGCTGCTGAAGGTCAACCGAAGGCTGGATCTGCGCGTGCAGGAACGGACGGCCGACTTGGAGCAGAAGAGCCGCGAACTGCGGGACATCCAGATCGCACTCATGAACATTGTGGAGGATCTGAATGAGCGTGCGACGGAGCTCGAAGCGGCCAACGAGAAACTGAAGGACCTGGACCGGCTCAAATCCCTGTTCATCGCCTCGATGAGCCACGAGCTCCGGACGCCCCTCAATTCCATCATCGGTTTCTCCAGCATTCTCCTCCATGAATGGGTCGGCCCGCTGAAGACGGAACAGAAAGAGAACCTCGCCTCCGTGCTGCGTTCGGGTAGACACTTGCTGGCGTTGATCAACGACGTGATCGATGTAACCAAGATCGAGGCCGGCAAGGTGGAGATCGTCCCCGAGGACTTCGACCTTCATGACGTCGTCACCGAGGTGGCCACGATGGTGGCCAAGGATGCCCGGGACCGGGGGCTCGATCTGGAAATCCAGGCGGAGCGCCGACTGATCCATACTGATCGGCGGAGATTGGTGCAGTGTGTGTTGAATCTCGTCAGCAACGCGGTGAAATTCACCGAGAAAGGGTCGATTCGCATCCGCACCAGTCTCGCCGAGGAGGATCGGTGCGTGGAGGTTGCGGTCAGCGACACCGGTATCGGCATGCGCCCGGAGGACCTGGAGAGACTGTTCCATCCTTTCGTTCGCCTGGATTCACCCTTGCGGACAAAGGTGCTGGGAACGGGCCTGGGCCTTTACCTCACCAAGAAGCTGGTCACCGAGGTGCTGCACGGCGAGGTCACGGTCTCGAGTGTTCTGGGCCAAGGCAGTTGCTTTGTCCTGCGCGTGCCCCTCCGGGCCGGCGAAAGGAATCCATGAAGAAGGTGCTCGTGATCGAAGACAACGCGGACAACTTGAAGATCATTACCTATGCGCTGCAACGCGCGGGTTACGCGGTCCTCTCGGCGGAGCGGGGGGAGGAAGGGATCGATCTGGCCCTGAAGGAATCGCCGCTCTTCATCGTCATGGACATTAACCTGCCGGGTATTGACGGGGTGGAAGCCACGCGGAGAATCCGCGCGTCCGGCGCCGACGGGGGAATCCCGATCATTGCCATCACCTCCTACGCCATGGCCGGGGACCGGGAGCGGTTCCTGGCGGCGGGGTGCAGCGGCTACATCGAGAAACCCATCGATCCGCTCGCGCTCGTGGAACAGATCCACCGAATCATCGGCCCCGGGCCGGCGACAGCATGAACATCCTCATCGTCGACGACAACCCCGACGACCGGAGAGTGCTCCGCTATGTGGTGGAGCAACATGGGCATCGAGTCCTCGAGGCCCAGAATGGCGTGGAAGGTCTCCAGCAGGCCCGCGGCAGCCCGCCCGATCTGATCGTCTCGGATGCCCTCATGCCGGTGATGGACGGCTTCCAGTTCCTCCGAGCGGTGAAACAGGAGGCGCGTCTGCGGTCCATCCCGTTCATCTTCTACTCTTCGTCCTACCGGGAGGACCAGGACGTGCGACTGGCGCTTTCCCTGGGCGCGGATGCCTATCTCGTCAAGCCGTTGGAACCACCTGCATTGTGGGAGAGAATCGAAGGCCTCCTCCGGGCAGGCAGGAAAGGAGAGGCACCGTCCCTACCCTTGATTCAAGAGGACGCGGAATACCTCAGGCGCTACAGCGAGGTGGTGGCGACGAAACTCGAGGAGAAGGTGCGGGAGCTCGAGCACACCTTGGCGGAACAGCGGCGCACGGAGAAAGCCCTGCGCGAAAGCGAAGCCAAGTTTCGCGGCCTGGCGGAGACGTCGGCGATCCGCGCGGAGCCGCGGGCGTCCATGGCA
>CAYSPU010000029.1:10158-31978 GCA_964432995.1 uncultured Verrucomicrobiota bacterium | reverse complement strand
ACCCGGTGGTTGTCGTGGGTGCCACTTTGGCGTTGGGGGCTATCGGGGCGGTAGTGATCACCCAGGCCCACCCGAATCTGGCCTCGGCAAATCGTGCGCTGCGCGTCATGACGTTCAACCTCCAGCAGGGGTATAGCGCCAAAGGCTCAAGGAACTTCACCGGCCAACTGGAAGCGATCCGTCGGGCGAACCCGGACGTTGTGGGCTTGCAGGAGACCGACACGGCCCGCGTTGCTGGCGGGAACTCGGACCTGGTGCGGTTCCTGGCGGACGGGTTGAACTACCATGCCCACGCCGGGCCCCGGACGGGCGCCGGAACGTTCGGGATCGCGTTGCTCTCGCGATTCCCGATCGAGCAGGCCCGCACCATTTACCTGTACTCGACCGGAGAGCAAACCGCGGTCCTCGCGGCGGAGCTGACCGCGGGCGGAACGACCTATCACGTGTTCGTGACGCACTTGGGCAATGGCGGCCCCGTGATTCAGCAGCGGGAAATCCTGGAGCTGGTGGCGGGCAAGACCAACGTGATCCTGATGGGCGATTTCAACTTCGAACCTGGCGCCGAACCTTACCGCCTGACGTTGGAGCAGCTTGCCGATGCGTGGTCCGCGACCAAGGTAAAGCGGATAGAGCCGCCCGATCAGGACCTGGGCCGGCGCATCGATCACGTCTTCGTCTCTCCAGGCACACCGGTGCCGCGAGCGGAGTACATTGACCGCGGGGATTCGGACCACCCGACAATGGTCGTCGAAACCGGTGGCGACCCATAGCGACCCCCAACGAAACGCTCTGAAGTTGCCTGCGATGAAGGATGGACTACGACTCACCTCCCCGAGGCGGCGGACATCGGCGCACAGGTCAACGACGCCATGCGCGAGATCGTGCCAACACAGTCCTGTTCTCCGGCGCACCAGTCAGTAGGATGGCCTTCGTCATCGGCCAGGCTGGGCCGGAGCCTTCGGCTCCTGATTGATCTGGTCGAGAACCTCCGCGAGCGCGGCATTGGATTCCGATCCCTTCAGGACGGGGGCCATTGACACGACTGCGGCCAGCGGCGAACTGATCTTCCACATCTTCACCGCGCTGGCCCAGTTCGAGCGCCGGTTGATTCAGGAACGGACCAAGGCGGGTTTGACGGCGGCACGGGCACGTGGACGAAAAGGTGGCCGTCCGGCGATCCCGGCAGATCATCCTTCGGTGGTCGCCGCCAAAAAGATGTTTGCCGACAGGTCCATGCCGGTACCTGACATCTGCCGGACGCTACGGATTTCGAGGCCGACCCTTTACCATTACGTAGCGCTCAACTGATCCACCGAGTTCCATCGCCAGCGAGTTGGGGATGTGCCATGCGTCGCGTTAGTTTGCCGGGATGAACCACGATCCCAGAGGACCGCTGACGATCTCCCTCAGCGGCAGCCTCACCATTTCGCACGACCAGTTGGAGAACCTGAGCCGACATGTAGCCGCCGCCGGTCCTGAACCAGTGAGACTGCCACAAGCCCGGAACCCGAAGCTGCCGGACCCCAGTGGGAGGCTGCCACGCCTCGCGTATACAGTGAAGGAAACGGCGGAGATTTTGGGAATCAGCCAACCCACTGTATACAGGTTGCTGTGCCGTGGCCTATTGAGAAGCTCGCTGGCCTTGCGGAACAAGCTGATCGCGAAGTCGGAGATCGAGCGGTTTCTGAAGGACACCAGCAGCGATACTTGAGTCCCGTCTGGTCCCTCTCTCCAAGATTGAGTCTGCCTCGCAGCACAGCCACAATGCCGCCGTGACTCGGTTCAGGTGGCTCTTGTTGGCGCTCTGCTGTCTCCTGCTCCCAACCACAGCGCGGGCCGATGGCATCGACCTGCCCGTGCTGATCGGCTACGGCGTCGGCATTTTCGTCCCCTTACTGGCATTCAACGCGACGGCCGAAGCTCCCATTGTGGGGCGGTTCTTGGGTCTACGATTCGCAGACCTCTGGTGGCCGTGGTTCAAAGCCAACGTATGGTCCTTGCTGAGCGGCATCCCTGTTCTTTTTGTAAACGGTGCGCTCAAGGAATGGTGGGTGCCGACAGAGCTTGGAGCACGCGTCAGGGTGTACCCGATCTTCCTCGTGGTCAGCATCCTCATCTACCTGTTGGCCACCGTTCTGGTGGAGTTCCTGTACGCCCGGAAGCTGGTGCGGGAGGCTGAAGGGCAAGTCGCCAAGGGCAAGCTGCTCAAGGCCGTGTTGTTGGCGAACGTAGCGTCGTACGTCGTCCTTGGCCCGGTGTTCTACGCCCTTGAGTACCCGCGCACCGACATCCACGAGTTCACCGCGAACACGCTTTGGGCCAACCAAGCGGAGTTGACTGTGGTAGCGGTAGGCTCGGAGGGCCACTTAGAAGCGGCGAACCTCAACGGCCAGAATCGCCGGGTGGTAATACCCCACCGGGTGCAAGACTACGTGGTTTCCTCCAGCCTCACTTCCGCGCTGTATCGTGGGGAAGGTGATCGGTTCTTTCTGTTCCAGAGTGGAACGAACGCCGCGATCCCCGAACTGGGCTTTTGGTGCCGGGCACCGGAGATGGATTTCAGCCCTGCGGGGCGATACGCGGCCTTCTTCAACGGCGGGGCGCACAAGATTCGGGTCTTTGATTCCACGTCCGGCCAGTTGCAGGACGTGCCGGCCTTCGGCGATGGAACCCTATGCACGCTGGTCTGGTCATCGAAGGAAGACACCCTCTACCTGAAGACAGGCAAGGAATACTGGGGAATCTCGGTCGAACCCTCGGTGGCGTACAGGCGGCTCTCAAGTCCGCCGGACGACTTCGCGAACCACTATGGCAGGGTGGGTACAACGTGGAGCCGAGACGGGGTGTTCTACACGTCTGATCAGCGTGGAGGGTTGCGACTTTTTGTGATGGGTGGATGGGGAAGTCGATTGAGCATCTCAAGAGACAGGGAGAGCGTGATGCGCGTAAACGACCCTGCCGGGGGTCTTGGAGTCCACCAAGCGGTCTTTCTCGGCGACAACGAGGTCATGGCGGAACTGGGCGGCTACGTTTACCTCGTGGACATCGCGCTGAAGCGGATGGGGCCGGTCATGCGCGGCGAGAGCGCCATCGCGTTGAGCGGGCCATACCTCAAGCGGCTGGACTTCTGAGGCGACGAAACCCCTGACCGTGCGCTAAAGACCTGAGCTTTCCAGTCAGCGCCCCTCGGTCTCTTCTTGCCCTGTGGCCGACGAAGAAAAGAACAACCATGATCGAGTGTTCGGTTGGCTCGGTGTAGACAGAAAGGGCACACCGTATCACTTGCATCCCCTCAATCTCGTCTGGAGTGTCGATGGGGTCGATCATGACCTGAATGTTTACAGGAAGACCGCCGACCGACTCGTCTCCGATCCAGAGTATTGGGCGGCCATCATCCGTGATGTGAACTGGCGCTATACCCTCGTTGGGTGCGTTTGCCTGCTGGTGTGCCTGCGCACCGAACACTTCGACGATCTCTGCTTCCGCTACGAAGCTGGCAGCATGGTCGTACCCCAGTTGGCGGTGACGCTCGGCCTGCTGAACCCGGAACGCGCCGTCCCCTTCTTTCAGCGGGCACTTTCCACGCCCGAACTCAGGAAGCACCCGCCGAAGGCGGTGTCTGCGGATAGGGCGTTGGTGAAGCTGCACATGCGCCAGTTCCCTGAGGTTGCTGCTCAGGAGTGGAGCAGGCTCGAACTGGATGACGCGAAGACGAGCGAACGCGTGTTCGAGCAACAGTGGACTTTCTGGTCGGCACGGTGCGGGCGCAGATCGTAATGGAGGCAGGGTACGGTGTCCTCAAGGAGCGCGTCAACGCCGGGCTGGCGGCTGCCAGCCAGCGCGGGGTCCAACTTGGTCGGCCCACCACGATCAATGGGCGTGCTGCCGAGGTCCAGAAGCTCAAAGCCAAGGGGCTTGGCCTCCGGGCCATCGCCCGGCAGTTAACGATGCCGGTGTCCAGCGCTCACAAGGCGCTTAGTATGGTCGCCTGATCGCGGACCAGATCGTCGTGGCCGCGTGCGCCCAAATCGTCCAGATCGCCCTGTCGCCCTGTGGGGGAGGGAGCTACGACGGGATTTGCTGGGTGCTTGCCGGTGCCGCTGGGGATGGCTTATAGTGCTGCCGAGAGACGACGATGAGCGAGACGCCATCCATTGAGTTCGCGCTTCACGGCAAAGTGGAGGGGTTGGAGATCACGCCGCGAACAATCGGCTTGTCCCAGTTCAATGAGTTTAACCAGCAGGTCGAGACGTTCGTCGGCGGCAGCCAGAAGTTGAAGCTCGATCAGGTCCACGTCGAAATTACCCAAGGCTCTTACGTGCTCCGGGTCATCCTCCCGGTGGTGGTGTTTTCCAGCCTTGAGCCAGATTTGAAGTTGATGGCGCGGCAGGATGTGCTGGGTGAGTTGGACATCAAGCGGGCGGAGGTCGTGCAGAAGTGGCAGGCACGGACGAAGAACAACCCAGACCTGTTTTACGAAGTACGGCCCAAAGACGAAGATTTGCCGAAGGTGCGCGTGAGCCGTGAGACGGACTACCGCGTAGGCGACATTGTGCCGTGGGTGGCGGTGGAGAAGTACCTGTTCGGCGAGATCATGGACATGGGCGGCACGCAGAGGGCGAACGTCCATCTGAAACTCGACCGGGGGGGCAAGACGCTGCTCGTGGGAGCTTCGCAAGGCTACCTCCGTGAGCAGGTGGAGAACCGGCTTTACCACAAGGTGCTGCTGCACGTTCGGGCGGAGCAGCATTTTCGGACAGGTGACTTGCGCAACATCCAGTTGATTTCCTTCGTGGACTACCAACCGGCCTACAATGAGGAAGCGCTCGACCGCTTCACCGCCAAGGGCGCGGCAGCGTGGGCTGATGTGCCCGACGCCGCGCAATGGGTCAGGGAAGTGAGGGGAGGATAGCGCATCATGGCCGCCGGGGTACTGCTCGACACCAGCTTCCTGATTACGCTCGCCGACAAGAACCGGACGAACCATGAGACGGCCCGGCGTTATTGGAAGCACTTTCTGGAGAATCAAATCCCCATCTACCTCTCGACGGTGGTCGTGTCGGAGTTTTGCATCAAACAGGAGATTCCCCCGGACATGTTGCGTTGCTGCGTGGTCCTGCCGTTCAACTGGGACGATGCACAACGAGCAGCGAAACTCGACTGGAAACGTCTACAACCTGCTGACGTGAAGCGCGACGCGCTCAAGGACGACATCAAGATCATCGCTCAGGCGGCGAGGATTGACGCTGAGTTCGTCATCACCGACGACACAGAGTCGTTCCACCGGTTCTGCAAGACGTTCAAGGACGCCGGGGAAGTTCAGTTCAAAGCCATCAAGCTGGACGATGGTTTCGACCGCGCTTTTTTCGACGCCAACGGTCAGCGCGATTTCACGGACGATCTGAACGCGGGGAGCAGCGAGCAGCCGTGAAGGTGAGTGACTTCCATGCTGGAGACTCCGGCGGAGCCTTTGCCCAAACGGTGCCCAGATTTGGGCAAAAACCTGCATCCGCTTGCACGCGTCTGCATTTTCCACTAGCCTCACCCAAGACAGCCGAAAGGCTTGGTTTTATTGGGTCTTATTGAGATTGAGAGCCTTGTGCCCCCGTAGCTCAAATGGATAGAGCGGCGGTTTCCTAAACCGTTGATCCCTGTTCAATTCAGGGCGGGGGTACCAATTGGGCTTCCCTCTCCGCCGCGCCGGCACCATCTTCCAGGCCGATGGACGCGAGTTCCGAGTTTTGGGCCAACCCGGCCCGGGTGGCGGTGGTCGACTTCGAAACGACCATGAGCCCGGACGGATTGCGCGCGGTCGAGCTGGGGATCGTGTTCGTGGAAAGGGGGGAGGTGGCGTGGGCCGAGTCGTGGCTGGTTCATCCGGGGTGCCGGATCGACGGGTTCTCGCAGTCGATCCACGGGATTGGTGACCGGGACGTGGTTGCGGCCCCGTCGTTTCCGGCGGTGTGGGCCGAGGTGCGGCCGCGTCTCGACGGCGCCGTTCTGTTGGCGCACAACGCGCCGTTCGACTCCCGGGTGCTGCAGGCGGAGGAAACGCGGCACGGTCTGGCTCCGGGAAACCCGGTGTGGTGGTGCACGCTGCGCCTGGCCCGGCGTTTGTGGAAGGGACGCTACAGTTCCTTTCGATTGGCGTACCTGGGTGACGCGCTGCAGCTCGAGGCGAGGAGCTGCCACCGCGGGTTGGGCGACGCTCACGCCGCCCTGGACCTCTTCCGCGTCGAGGCGCGGCACGCCTGTCAACTGGGGTATCGCGAGCTCGCCGAGCTCGAGCCGCTGGCCTGCAGTGGCCGTGGCCGCCCAAGGATAGCCCGGAAGGTTGCGGGCCGCGGCTCGTCTTGAGCCGCAGCCAGATGCATGAGCCTTGTCCTGCGGGTCAGAAGACCCGCGGTCCGGAAGGCGTGGGATTCGGGAGACTCGAAAGCGCGTTCGGCGGGGAGCGGCACGGCACCCGCGAGATGAAAGCATGCCCGTGGAACACGATAGCTCCAAACTCGGAAACGGATCCCGATCTGTCGGCATCCGCTTTCCTGGCGCCCCGGTTCGTGTTAATCGGGGTGCGTGTCGAACGCGCTGACGATCCGCGGGTTCCTTGCCCGGGCGCCGCAGGCCTGGATAGGGCCGCTCCTTATCGCCGTCTTCTGGCCGCTCAACTGGCTCCTGCCGGATTCGACGCTGCGGACCTCGTATCTCTTCTTTCCGTTGTGGCTGGGTTACGCGCTCACGGTGGACGCGCTGGTGCTGCGCCGGCGCGGCACGTCCATTCTCTCGCGCTCGAAGGCGGGTTTCTTCCGTCTGTTCCTCGTTTCGGCCCCGGCCTGGTGGATCTTCGAGCTGATCAACTATCGCACCCGCAACTGGGAGTACTCGGGCACCGAGTCGTTCACGGAGTTCGAGTATTTCCTCCTTTCCAGCATCGCGTTTTCGACGGTGATGCCCGCGGTGTTCGGGACGGCCGAACTGGTTCGCTCGTTTCGGTGGACGGAGCGCCTGGCCTCAGGGCCGCGCGTCGGCAATACGCGGGCGCTTCCGGCGAAGCTATCGGCTATGGGCGCGCTTTTGTTCGCCCTGATCCTGCTGTGGCCGGACGTTTTCTATCCGCTGGTCTGGGTCTCGGTGGTGTTCCTGATCGAGCCGCTCAATCTGACATTGGGTCGGGAGAGCCTGTTTCATCGGCTCCGGGAGGGTGACTGGCGGCCGGTGATCTCGCTGTCCGTGGGGGCGTTGCTGTGCGGCTTCTTCTGGGAATTCTGGAACCACTACTCGTATCCGCAATGGGTCTATCGCACGCCGGGCGCGCAGTTCCTCCATGTGTTCCAGATGCCGTTGCTCGGTTATCTGGGATACATCCCGTTCGCGTGGGAACTCTTCTGCCTCCGCCAGTTGCTGCTGCCGCGCGACGTCCAACTGAACCTCGGCAATGGCGATCGGGCACCTTCCGCGTGTCCCGGGTGTTCCCGCCGTTAGGAGTTCAGGGGAACACGTGCACCGTGGATTGTGGGACGTTGCACATCACTTCTACTGCTGGGCGGGCGTAACCAGGCGGAGGAGCCTTTGGGGAGAACTCTCGGTGCGGGGGAGGTAGAGTTCGACCCAGGTGGCCGCGGATTGGGGAGCGAGGTGTCCGAGTTCGACCCAACTGCCCGAGCCGAGGGTATCCGTGGACTGGATGGAGTAGGAACGGTCGGCTTGGGCGTGGAATCGGACGCAGAATTCCTCCGGCGTGGTGGTGATTTCGAGGGCGAGGGCGCTGGCCGGGTCTTGGGGGTTGGTGCCGGCCTGATGTTCCTCGAGGTTGCTGAAGCCGTCCTGGTCCGGATCGAGGCTTGCGTCCGCGGGATCGAGGCGATCGAGGGCGTAGGCGTCCTCCCAGGCATCGGGCAGGCCGTCGTTATCGGTGTCCAGGTCGGCGGGGTCGACGAGCACGCGGCCCGGTGTGGGTGGGGCGGCCTTCCAGAACAGGGGTTCGTTGCCGTAGGCCAGGGGCCGACGACGTTGGAGCGACCAGCCCGAGCCATCGGCCTCGATCGGCCAGGGCGCGCGCGATCCGTAGAGCACATAGTCGGCGCGCAACTGCGGCACGTAGCCGGCATCGGGATGCGGCGGCTCCTGGGGCGCATCGGGGCGGAGCAACTCGAGGGCTTCGCCGCGATTGCTGAGCTGGCCATCGTAGGGCCCCCAGAGTCGGGTGGTGTCGGAGAGTCCGTAGCGCAACCGGAAGGCGTTCGCCGTTTCGGTGTCGGCCACGGGATCGAACGGCACGACCAAGACGGTCTCGCCGGTGGCGAGGGTCACGCCCATGGGGAATTCGTAGTCGATGCCGCCGGCGATTCGCCAGGTATTGGCCGCGTGGGCCGGGTCATAGAGCGGCACGGGGGCGGCTGTGGCGTTGTGGAGTTCGAGGTATTCGTCGTCCGGGGTTTCGGTGAGGGCGTTCGCTGGTCCAGCCACCGGATGGTACATGATTTCGGAAATCACGATCGGCCCCACGAGCGGCGGCGCATTGGTCCGTCCTCGGCCGGTCCGGAACTGCGGGAGCGTCGCCGGGGTGTCGACACCGAAGGTGCGGGCGCTCAGCGGCGCCCAATCGACGCCCAGGCTGGTTTCGACGCGTCCGAAGGAGACACCGTTGGCGGCCGCGCCGACGCGGGCCACGGCCCGATACCCGGTCAGCCGACCCTCGGCGTCGGCCTCGGAGAGGTAGACGGTGTCGCCGTGGGCGGAGTTGAGGGTGAAGTTGTTTGTTCCCGCGGGATGCGGGTTGAAGAGGATTTCATAGAGCACGGTGAAGCCTTCGGCGGGGACGATGGTGTTGGCCGGAATGCGGCAGCGGCGGAGGGCATCGGCCTGATTGCTCAGGAACCAACCGCCGAGGTCGACCGGCTGGCGGGAGCTGTTACGCACTTCGATGGCGTCTTCGAGGGGTGGATCGGTGTGGGTGAGCACTTCGTGAACGACCACGGCGGGGTGTGGGAGGTAGTTGCTTTCCGCGGGGGTGGGTGTTTCGTGGAACCAGACGAGGTCTGGCGCTCCGTCCGGCCACCGGCCCGCCGACACCCCGGCCGGCATGCGGTGGTAGTCGATGCCGTCAATCACGTTGTTCAGGCCCGCGTTCAACCGCAGGCTCTCCCCGAGTTCGTCCAGGCTGAAGTTGACGTGGTTGGGGCCTTTGTCAGTTTGGCCGTCGGCGATCCATCGCACGAAGCCGAGCGGCGGAACGAAGGTCAGGGGTCCGATCGGGGAGTTGGTGTGGCCCGAGGCCGAGGGATCGTCCGTGAGGAACAAGCCGGCCAGGTCCACGGGCAGGGGCGCCGGGTTGTAGAGTTCGAACCAGTCGTCGCCTTCGACGGGAGCCGCCATCCACTCGTTGATGTGGAGGTGGGTGGTGCTACCGAGTATCGCGGGCGCCGCGTTGCTCCGGCCCGGTGTGGGCGCCGCCAGCAAGCGCCAGCCTTCGGGCGTGCGCCCCACGGACTGGTCGACGAGCTGGAAACCGAAGGCGACGGAGTCCAACGCCTGGCCGTCCGGATCGAAGAGGTGGATCTGCTCGCCCTCGGCGGCCAGCGAGCGTCCCAGGTTCAATTCGGCATTGGCGTTGGTTGTGGCGGGCTGCGTCTCATCGCACCAGACGATCAGGTAGCCGCCGGCGGGGATGATCGTGCCGGTGGGGAAGGGCCATTCGCCCGGGTCCGGTCGTCCCACGCTGAGGCTGTGGGCTGAGAGATCGAAGTTGGTGGCGAGCGGGTTATGGAGTTCGATCCAATCGCGGAACTGGCCGGCGGCGTTGGTGACGGTGGTTTTGTTGCGGGCGAGGAACTCGTTCAACACCGGGCCGGTCCAGACGCGCGCGTAGTTGGCGGCGCCGGGACTGGCGCTGCCGGGAAACGCGGTGAGCGGTCCGGTGCCATCGGGCAGGCGGCCCGCCGAGACACCTTCCGTTTGAGCGCCGTAGGTGAGTTGATCGAGTTCTCCGCCTGCGGCATCGGCCAGGACCAGGGTGCCTCCTTCAGCCGGCAACTTCAGGGCGAGATGGCCGGGTCCCGGTTGTTCGTCGGCGTGCAACTGGACGTAGCCTCCGGGCGCGACGAAGGCGGGCCCCAAGAGCCGGCAGAGGGTGTTGCCCATTTTGAAGTAGAGCCCGTGCAGGGGAACCGGCAGGCTCAGATTGCGGTTGTGCAACTCCAGCCAATCGTCCTGCCCGGCTCCGGGTTTGGCCAGGAGTTCATTCAGGACCAGGTCCGCCTGCGCGCCGAGCGGGGCGGCCTCGTTGGGGGTGCCGGGGGTCGGCTCGCAAAGCTGCCAGGCGGCGGACGCGCCCCCGCGGCCCACGGTCAGGTTGGGGACCTGCGGTCCGAACGTGACGACGTCGACCCGGTTGGTGTTGGCGTCGTAGAGGGCGACCGTCTCGCCGTCGAGATTCAGGGCGAAGCCGGAGTGCAGTCCTGGGGCGTTGGTGTTGCTGTCGCACCACACGATGAGGTAGCCGCCTGCGGGAATCGTGGTGCCGGTGGGAAAGGGATACGCGCGCGGGTCGCCGGCGTCGGTCAAGCTCCACCCCTGGAGGTCCACGCTTGCCGTGCCGGCGTTGTGCAGCTCGATCCAGTCGGGGCACGTGGCGCCGTTGGTGACCGCCGAGACGTTGAGGGCCATCAATTCGTTGAGCCGAATGGTGGGCAGGGAAGGCACGGCATTGGGCTGCCCCGGTGAACCACCCGCCTGCCAGTTGGCCGGGTCATTCAGGTCGCCGAGCGGATCCACGGCTTCGAGCGATGCCCCGCCGCCGTCCGCGAGCACCGGCCACGGTGGATCGTCGCCGTATTCCAAGGCGCAGACGGTGCCGCCGGACGCGTCCAGCAGCGCGAGCCGTTCCCCTCCGTTGGCGAGGCTTCCGTCGAAGTAGCCGGCGACCGTCAGCCCCGGGTAGCGCGCGGCAAAGGCCGCGGGGTTCTTGGCGGATGCCAACACGAGCCGCGCCCCCGCCGCGAGGGCCGGGGTGCCGACCGGGAAACGGAAATCCACGCCGGTGAGGCTGCAGCCCTCGAGGGAGACGGGGAATTGGCCCACGTTCTGGAGTTCGATGAATTCGCAGGCGTCGTTCCCCACCGGGTTGTACATCAACTCGGCGAACCGCACGGGTACGCCGAGCGTCTCGACGTGGAAGGCGGCATCGGTCAGCGCGCTCCAGTTCGAGCCCGTGAGTGTTCGGGCCTTGACCAGCACGGAGGAGGAGAGGGGCACCGCGGCGTGGTAAGGCTGCGCATCCGGGGCGATGGCTCCACTGAACATCACCCGCGGATCCGTCCCGTTGGTGGTGTAGTAGATCGTGCCGTCGGGACTCGTCATGGTGAGCGGGGCGCCCGCGGCGACGCGTCCCCCGAACGGACTGAAGACGGGGGCATTGGAGGAGCGCAGGAAGCCGGCGTCGGCCAGGTGTTGCAGGAGGTAGCGCCGGCGGGTGGGGATCCAGGAGGTGCCGATGGTGTCGTTGAAGCCGGCGATCGTGGTGATCAGGATGCGCCTCAGTTCTTCATAGCGCTGGCGGATGCTGTCGTCGGTCAGGGCGCCGCCGTGGAACAGGTGCTGGTGAACGCGATCGGCGAAGAGGAGTTGGAACTCGGGCAGACCCTTGAGCCGGTTGAAGATCTCCTGGACGAACGTCTCGCCATGGGGGACGGCGAGGCTGGAGAGCTGGTTGGCGATGGCGTCCTGGGTGGGCGAAGAGTAGTCAAAACCGTTGATGCTATTCTGGTAACCGAACGACCATTCGGCGTCCCAGACGTAGAACCGGAAGATGCCTTCCGGGACGTGCTCGCGTGCGGCGCGCCAGTTGTTGTAGGGCCAGTCGCCGGTATTGGCATAGAGATGCGGCAGCACATAGTCGACGAAGTTGGTGAGATCAAGCTGGCGACCGAGCTGGAGGTAGTTCGTGGGGGCGAGGAGATCGCTGTTGGCAACGAAGAGGCGGAGGGCCTCCCAGTTGGCCTTGGATCCCGCCGCCGCCTCGCCGGTCTGGTCGATGATCTCCCAGTCGGTGCCTCCGCCGTGGTAGGATTGGAGGAAGTCCTCGTCGATGCGCTCCGTGGGATTGTAGTAGCCCTGGTAGACGCCGTTGAGAAACAGGTTCACGAACGTTCCGTGGCAGTTCGGCTGGCCGAGATCGGCGGCGAGCCGTCGAACCAGTTCGTCGCGGAGGAACGGGTTGACGGGGTCATTCATCCCCGCGCGGAGAGTGATCACGTCAAAGGAGTCGACGCCCGTGTCCGGGAAGAGGGGATAGCGCAGGCGCCCGGCTCCGTAGTCGCCGCGGAAGTAGAGTCGGAACGAGTATTTGTTCCAGGGCGGGACATTGGTGGAGCCGTAGCAGGTGCGGATGTAGTCGCCGCCGGCGACTCGCAGGCCGCAGTCTTCCTGGAATCCTCCGTTGTCTTCGGGGCGGATCCATTCGATGGAGGCGGGGCGTTCCCAGGCGATCCCGTGGCGGGTGGTATTGCGCGGGTTGGTTTCCATGATGCCGCTGGGGCCGTAGAGGCTGCCGGGTGCGGTGACGATGGAGAGGGCTGGCAACTGGCGGCGGTTGGCCGGCAAGCCGTAGAGATAGGTGTGCGTGCGGGTTGCCGACGGCAGCCAGCCGTGGCGAAAGGCCACGGCACAGACGACGCGGCTGGTATCGATGAGGATCGGAGCGGCATACACCAGGCCGTTGGTGGCGCTGGGCGTGCTGCCGTCGAGCGTGTAGCGGATGGTGGCGCCGAAGGTGGGGGAGCACAGGGAAAGGTGGAAGGGCTGGTCGAAGAAGCCGCGGGGCACGCTGAAGTGGACGGCGTCGACGCGGTTGCTCACGAGGCTCTCCGGGTTGGGCTGGTCCGGAGTGGGCGGCATCAGGTAGCGCCACTGGCCGGAGGGAGTGAGCCCATACGAGTTGTCGGCGGCCTGCGGGGGGTACTCGGGGTTGAAATCGCAGACGACCTGGCGAGGTGAATCCGGGCTGAAGAGGCCGAGGTACTCGCCGTCCTGTCCGAGCTTGAAATTCGTGTGCAGCGGGCGACCCGGCCCCGCAATGCGCCGGTCCTTGCCGGAGGCGAACACGGTCAGAAACCCGCCGGGGGGGAGGAGGTAACTCGGCAGGATCCACTTGCCCGGGTTGTCGGCGGAGTCCGTCAGCGCCCAGCCGGACAGATCGACGACGCTGCTGCCGCGGTTGTGGAGCTCAATCCACGGGACCCGATCCCCGTCTTCGTCGTTCCAGTTGGTGAGGTTCCAGGCCAGGAACTCGTTGAGGACCACGTCGCCCGGCGGTTGCTGCGGGTCGAGCGTCGTTTGCCAGGGGCGGGTGGTCAGCGGGGACGGCAGGGGGGAGGCGCTTTCGATTCCGTGCGTGGCGGACCAGGCGAAGGCGACGACTCCGGTGGGAGGCGCGGGAAACTGGAAGACGTAGGGCCCGGCGTCATAGCCGAAGACGTTGGTCGAGGCCAGACCATTGACCAACAGATCGGCGGCGTCGACGCCGCGAACGGCCTGGTCGAAGACGACTTCCACCTGAGTCATTCGGCGGACGGTGGCGTAGGCTGGCGGATGAGTGGAGAGCACGGTGGGTCCGGCGACATCGACGAGCTGATACGACCAGGAGACGCCCGGGGTGTTGGGCTGCAGAACCCGGGGCGGGGCCGCGACGGTCGTGATGAGATTCTGGGGACTCCAACTGGCGAGCACCTGGCCGAATGTCGGTTGGGCGAAACTGAAGGCATAACTGGCACCTGCGCCCGCGACGTTCGTCGCCCCGATGCCGTTGAGGAGCAGGTCTCCCGCTTGCACTCCCGTAACCGGCTCGGTGAAGGTGACGGCGACCGTCGTCAGATTGGTCAACAGGCCGGGAGCCGGGCTCACCGCGATCAGACCCAGAGGCGGATCCGCGGTCAGATCGGCGAGCAACTCGGTGTCGAAGACCAGGTCGCTGCTGGTGGGATCGTAGTTGAAGACCTGGATGGCGAGGACGTTCGCTCCGGCGACGAGGACGTTCAGCGGATCGGCGACCGGGTAGGTCACGTAGTTGACACTTGAGCCGACGTAGGTGTTGGCCAGGGACTGGTAGGTGATGGGGTCGGCGGGGGCGTTCATGCTGGCCACCTGGGTGCCGTTGATCCAGGCGATGAACCCGTCATCGCAGGCCGCGTTGAGGAAGAGGTAGGCCACCAGGGCCGGATCGGCGATGAAGAACGTCTGGCGCAGGTAGATGCAGGTGTAGCCCGTTTGCGTATCTGTCCGCCGCATGTCCGTGAGTTCCGTGCCGGTGAAGCCGCTCTTCCCGTAGTAGAACATCGCCGGGCAGTCCGCCCACGAGGAATCGTCAAAGCTCGGCGACCGCCACGCGGTGGTGTCCGGCAGTGACGCCTCGTTGGTGCCGCGCTGGAAGCTCCAGGTGGCGTTGGTGGCGATCAAGGTCAGGGCAGCGGATGCCTCCGGCACCGCCAGGAAGAGGCTGCCGGCCAACCACAGCGCTGCCGTGAGACTTCGCGTGGCATGCGGTTTCTCCAACGTGGCCGCCGAGAGGTTACTCGATGTCTCTCTCATACAATTCAGGGGATGGCGGTGACCATAACGACCCCGGGAATCCGATCTTACCTGCACCGGAAAGACTGCCTGTACACAGGACGACCCCCGGCCTGTTCCCTACTGCGTGATGGGAGGCTGCCCATACGGGGAAGCCAGTTCAAGGGGAATCGAACCCGGGTCACGAATGATCGGCCTGACCCGAGGTGTGACACCGAGAGGCATCCCTGCCGGCAGCGAACCGGAGGGGGGCCCAGCGAGCAATTCGCTGCCCGCGTCGCAGGGGCGGCGCCAGTCGCGGGCCGCTCAGTGACAGGCCGCTGTTCGCCAGGGGTCGCCCGGCTTCATGACTTCGGGGGCACCGCCGCCCAACACCTCGAGTAGAAGGCAGCGGTCTGTCCTTGCAGCGCCGCGAGCCGTGCCGCTGCCGAGCGCTCACCGGAAGCGTGCTGGATCATGAGCCGACCTTCCTCGAAACAGAGTTCGTCGTGTTGCGGGAACACCTCGCGCAACAGGAAGTGGGTGTAACGCACGAGTCGGAAGGGGCCGAAGGACCGCGGCAGTTCCCCACCTGGGCACTCGACCGCCACCGAGCGCAGATCCTTGATGGCGGCGATGAGGTCGGGCAAATCGGCCGACGGCGCGAAGCAGACGGTGAAGTAGCGTCCGAAGTTGTCGCTGCGCTCGACGCCGTGGGTGTCGCTGATGCCGCACACGGCGATGCGTCGCCCCTTGGCGCGCTCTTCGTAGTAGCGGGCGACCTGGAGGGCGTTGATGTCGTTCTTGAGGATGGACTCGCGGCTATCGCCGCTGATCAGCTCGAACGCATCGAAGAGTTGGGTGTGGAAGAGGGAGTCGAGCAATGCTTCGTCGATGTTGTGGCGGTTACCGGTCACCCAGTAGGGGTGGCAGAACATCGCCATGCCGTTCCGTTCGCGGATGCGGTCGACGACCCACCGGCACGCCGCATACTGGAAGCGGTTGACCCCGCCGGGCGTGGCCGGCAGCGATTCCATGAGTGCGGCAACCTCTTTGCGGTAGGTCGCCTGATCCTCACGGTACAGCTCGGTGATGCCCGCATTCGCCCCGAAGCTGACGATGTGCACCGGGTTGTCGGGCGAGTGGACTTCTTCGCCGGGGTAGATGCGCAGGTCGACGGGCGCGTCGGCAAACGCGTCGCGGGCCTGGATCGATGGCGCATGGTTGCGATGGTCGGTCAGGGCCATGAAGTGGAGTCCCGCACGGCGACATGCGCCCGCCACGTAGGCCGGCGACTCGACTCCGTCGGAGTAGTGGCTGTGCATGTGGAAATCGCCTTTGTACGGGCGCAGGCCGTAGAGGTCCTCCGCCAGCGAATAGACGTGGAACTGTCCGATGGTGGTCGTCTTGTCACCGGTGGTGGCCTGGAGGACGAAGGCGTGCTCCTGTTCCCCCTCGAAGAAGGTCGCGATTCGAAGGCGGCCGTCCTCGGGGACCACGGTGATCTTCTTGCCCGGCGCCCAGCCGCGACCCTCGGGGAGCGAACTCATCGGGGCGTAGGTTACCGTGTAGGTGCAATTCGTCCTGAATAGGACATGCTCGTGGAGCGGAACGATCTCGACCACGGCGTCCCGGTTGGCCGGCACGAGGCGTGGGAGCACGTCATAGTACCGGTTCTCGTGCCGTACCTGGGCCCCGCTGGGGAGCTGCGGACAGGAAAGTGGACTCGCTCCGCTGACGGAAGTCGCGCCGAGAACCAGGATCGCGAGAATTCGCAAAGGCATTCGCATCGTCATTCCTCCTCGAAGCAGACCGGGCAGATGAGAATCGTTGGCAACACAACCGAGGTCACGAAGGAATGGAAACAAATCGCGCCGGCCAGTTCAACCCATACTCAACGACCGCAGGCTTCCGACTCCCCAACCGCACCCGCACGCCGACAAGGATATGGATCTGGATCTCGGATGCGAGCCATTCGGGGGAAGACCGCGCCGGGGATGCAGCAGAGTCGGTATCCCCGGGGCGGTTCTCATCCCCGGGGAGTCTCCGTCCTGGTTCACAGCGAGCGGATCCGGTAGAAGCGAACCGGATGGTTGATCCACTCTGGATCGCTGAAGAAGAGGGTAGCGCCGTCGAGGGTGTTTGTTTGGATCGGCACCCAGGGGGCATCGGGAAGGTCGGTGGAGGCTTCGATCACGACGACCTGGCCGCGGGCCCAGGTGACGTTGAAACCGAACTGATTGGTTCGAACGCCGAAATCGCCGTCGTTGCTTTCCACTCGCGGCAGCCACAGGGCAGTCGGACGATCGCCAAAGGTCGTCCCCCAGCCCGTGGCACCCGGCAGGTAGTAGACGGTTGGACTGGAACCATAGAACGGCATCGCGTCTGGGAGAGTTGAGAGTGTGGGGCAATTGCCCATGAAGAAGACGCCGGTCAAACTCGTGCAGCCACCGAACGCCCAGTCCCCGAGGCCGGTCACGGTGTCAGGGATGGTCACGGCGGTGAAGCTGGCGCAACCGCCGAACGTCAGCATCCCGATGCTGGTGACGCCGTTGGGAATGGTGACGCTCGTCAGGCGGCTGCAGTATTCGAACGCCCAGTCGCCGACGTTGGTGACGCTCTCGGGAATCGCGTAGCTTCCGGTCTTGCCCGCCGGGCACTGGATGAGCGTAGTCTGGCTCTTGTCGAAGAGGACACCCGCCAGACTGGCGTAGGCCGGATTGAGCGCGCCCACCTCGATTGCCGTCAGGCTGGTGCAGGAATTGAAGGCGCACGGTCCGATGCTGGTGACGGTGTTCGGGATGGTGACGGCAGCGAGCACCGCGCAGCGGGCGAAGGCCGAATCACCGAGGTTCACCACAGGCAAGCCATCGATGGTATCCGGAATGACGACCTCGCTGTCGGAGCCGGTGTATCCCGTGATGGTAACGACCGAACCGTTGGTTGAGTAGGTGAAGTCGCTCGAGGGGTTCGGTGTCAAAGCCTCGGAATTGCGACACGAAGAGCCGTCCGTGGCGGTCGACGGTGGCGCCGATCATTTCGCCCAGGCCGGAAGCCACGACTTGGGTGGCACCGGAGTCTGAATGCACTGCCCAGACCTGGCCCGCATAACGCTCCACAACGTAGCACGTGCCGGCGGACACGGTTGACGCTGCCAGGACACACCCGAGCAGCGCGACGCTACCTATCGATTTCATCTCTACCTCCGATGTCTTGACTGACTGACGTGCACGTCATTTTGGCCAGACGCAACAGCGAGCTCTTGCCTCCCGCCCCATCGCTGGTTCGAAGTCGATCCCGCATGAAACCTCCTTTGCTTCCCCAAGCGACCGCCGCGTCTCAGGGCACGCCGGCGGACAAGGCGACGCGCGGATAACAGGCTTTCAACCCATGAGCCGCTATTCTCCGCGATTCCGGGTCCGGGTGTTTCAGCATGTCCAACAATCGCAAGGCTGCGTCGCTGGCCGTCACCCCACCGTTGAACTGGACGATGACGTCGCTCAGGAAGTTCCGGTGCGCGTACGATTGAGTGGCAGGATTACCGCTGTTGAGCAGCCTACCCTCCGGGAGATGGAACAAGTCCTCAAACCGGACTTCCACAACACCCGAGGGCGACTGCGTTACTTTGGCATGCGGGAGGCCGTCCGGGTTGCGTTCTCCGGGACCCGTCTGGACCGACCCGGCACCCAGGCCGAACGTGTCGATGCCGATTCGGATTTCTCCGGCGGGCGGTGGGGTTGGTCTGACTTGGGAGAAAGCCTGTTGGGGAAGCGCACTCCATGCCAGCACAGCCATGAGTGACCCCATGATCCCCCTGGCCGGTTTCAGGCCCGCCCGGGCTGTCGTGGCGAATCATGAAACTTCTCGTTGGACGTTCAGATGATTCGGCACAACCACTCCTTTCTCTCTCGCGTTCATTTCGAAGCCTCTTGTGTCTCCTCCGGCCTCTGGTTGAGGCGTTTCACCTCCAACACTCCCAAGTCGAGTGGCCTCGCCGCGGTGCCATCCCGGACACCCTTCACGACGACCTCGCGCGCCACGCCGCCCAACGGAGGGGGCGGAGGGAACACGAGTGCGCGCCGTCGGCCCGCTCTTGGCCAATCTGCGCCTCCAGTCGGTAAGTCCCCTCTGGGATGGCATGCACGCGGAAGGACCCGTCGGCTCCCACCGCGAGATTCAGGCACACGAGCCCGCCTCGGGGATCCCGTGAGGTTTCCACTGTCCCCGCTGGAGGGGGCTGGCTGGTTCTACCGGAAAGCGAGAACTGGTGGGCCGGGGAGTTCCAGTGGATGCGGAACCCTGGCTCGGCCCAGACGAAACGGCCGGTGATCGCTCACCCGGCGACGGACGATGAGATGGAGCCAGGCTTTGAACGAGCCGCCTTCCTTGGGGTGGAACCGGCCTTCACGCAGACCCTTGGCCACGGCGACCACAGTTTCCTGGACGACATCGAGGGCATCGTCGTCGGAGAGCCCCGCGCGAAGGGCGATGCTGTGCAGGAACTTCCAGTAGGTGTCGAAGAAGGCGCGCCAGCTCTCTTGATCGTCCCAGTCCCTCAGTCGGCTCAGCAGGCTGTTCCGCGTGGGCAGAAACTCATCCGCCGGCCGATCTGGAGCCGCGCCTTTCACAAGGAGGTAATCGCAGGAGTTGCCGCAATCTTTCACACTCGTGGAAAGACATCAAGTAGCGCCGGCCAGAAGACAGTGATCGGTGACTGCGCCTCTGGCCGCGTGCAACGCGGCGCTCCACCGGGTGTTCGATCCCGACAGGTTCGAAAGCGCGTCCGCTTGCCGGAGCGCCAGGTCCTCGGCCCCGCCGTCGTTCGTCCCTCCGCCGTCCGGTCTGAGGTTTCCGAGCCGGCAATGGCAACGTTGCGTGACTTTCACGCCTTCTGCGCGAGCCTCACGCAGAAGGCGCCTGCTCGGTGGGGTCGAGCTTCCCAAAACCGTGTTTCGGACGTGCTTCCAGTGCAGGAGTTTGCGAAAGCCGCCAACACTCGCAGGCCGTGCCCCATGGGAAGTGGCACCTCTCAAGCTCTTTCCCTTTGCATTCAAGCAGTAGTGAATGACGGAATCGTGCAAACGGAGCTCGTCAGTGGGCGCTCACCGGAGCGACGGTGCGCATGCGGACGGTTCGTGATCCAGGGCACTTGGACTCTATGAATTCCCCTACCGACACTGGAATACCACCTCGGATGAAGATCGGGGCCGGTTGTAGCAGCCAGCCGTGTGGCGCGGCGGTCTCGCAACCACCCGAGCGCCCTGCGAGTTCTTGGGGTGGACTCACCCGCCTTCGCGTGTCGCGTTCGCATGGATATCTCTGTGCCTTGCTCCTGGCCGGCGGGGGCTCGGGCGTGGCCGACGACTGGCCGCGGTTCCGCGGTCCGGATGGCCAGGGAGTCTCGGCGGAACCGATCCTCACCCCTTGGCCGGCCGAGGGACTCCCGGTGGTTTGGACGACGACCTTTCCGGGCTGCCGCGGCGGCGGCACGTTTGCTGCCGCGCAAGGGCGCGTCTTCGTACTGCTGAGCGGCTCCTCCTCCCAGGACGATACGCTGGGTCCAGGGGAGTGGTGCGTCGCGCTTGACGAAGGGAGCGGCGCTTGCCTCTGGGGGGTGAAGCTGGGAGACTACTCCTTCGGCTCTTACTCGACTCCCACCGTAGTCGGCGGACGGGTCTACGCTTACTCGGGGCGGAGACTCCATTGCCTCGATGCTGTCAGCGGGGCTGTCCAGTGGGAGCATGATCTGCCCCAGGAATACGGCGCGCGCAATGGCGGCGTTCACAGCCAGTCGCCGTGGGTCGAGAATGGTCGGGTGTTTGTGTCGATCGACGCGGCGACGGAGTGCCTGATGGCCTTCGATGCGATGACGGGCGACCTGCTCTGGCGCAGCAACACCGGCTTCCTGACCTATGCCAGTCCTGTGGGAGCCACGATCCACGGAGTCCGACAAATCATCTTTCCGGATCGCTGTGGCTTGGTGTCGGTGGCGCCGGACTCCGGCCAACCGCTCTGGCGTTACCGGCAGACTTGCACCACATGCCAAGGTCCCTCCCCTGTCGTCCAGGGCGAAATTGTCCTCGCCACCAAGAACTCCGGTTACCATACGGGCGACACGGATGCGGTGCGGATCGACTACGCTGACGGGGTCTTCTCCACTCACGTTCTCTGGACGAAGCAGGGTTTCGGCGATCTCTACACGACGCTGGTCGTCGACGGTGATAGTGTTTACGGCACGTCCGGAGGACGGCTCTACTGTCTCGATCTGGCCACAGGCGAGGAACGGTGGAGGTCGCCCGATGGCGTGGGGTTCAAATCGGTGATCCTGGCGGATCACTTTCTCCTGGGGCAGAACAGCCGCACACTGGTGTTGGCCGAGGCCTCGCCCCTTGGTTATCACGAACTCGCCCGCAGTCAGTTGCCGCAGTATTATTGGGCCGACAATAGCCCGTCGTTCGGTAACGGTCGTATCTACATGCGCCGTGACGGCGTGCTCTCCTGCCTCGCGGTATCGCCTCCTTCGGTGCGCGTCGGCGCCACGTTGCTGCCCGGAACCGATGAGGTGCGGCTGACCATCGCCTGCAGCGATGGATCGCTGCTGACCACAAACCGCGCCGGGCGGATCACCGTCCGCTGGAGTTCGGATCCTGCGCAACCGTTTGCCGAGTGGACCCTGCTGACGACGCCATGGGCCTTTACGAACGGCGTCCTCAGCGCGGAGTTGCCGGTGGTCAGAACCGGCCCGCCGCGGTTCTACATCGCCACCGAGTGAGGCGGACGCTTGAGCGGTTCCGGGGCAGGTGGCATGAACGTCGAACGCTGAACGCTGAACATCCAACATTGAACCGGACGCTTGAGTTCGAAGTTCGAAGTCCGATGTTGGATGTCCGATGTTCGGGCGCGCCTGCGGTGCGTTCACGTGGCATCCAGGATCCAGGGATGGAACAAGTCGGTATCCCCGGGGCAGTCCGGATTCGTGGGGGGCCTGTCTGTCCGGGGTCACAGTCCGATGGGTGCTCCCCGCGGATCCGGAGATGCCCGATAGTCCAATCAGGAGCTCGTATGGATGCGCCCGCCGGTTCCCATCTTGCATAGGGTCTTCAAGAACGGAGAAACACCCATTTCTGCGGCTCAGACGAGCCGCGGTCCGAAACCTCCCGGGCTGTCGCACGCTCCACATACGACCGCACGCCAACCAGCCCTTTCCGGACCGCGGGTCTTCTTGACCCGCAGCAGAACGCACACACCCTCGCTGCGGCTCAGACGAGCCGCGGTCCGA
>CAYSPU010000029.1:0-10058 GCA_964432995.1 uncultured Verrucomicrobiota bacterium | reverse complement strand
AACGCTCCACATACGACCGCACGCCAACCAGCCCTTTCCGGACCGCGGGTCTTCTCGACCCGCAGCAGAACGCACACACCCTCGCTGCGGCTCAGACGAGCCGCGGTCCGAAACCTCCCGGGCTGTCGAACGCTCCACATACGACCGCACGCCAACCAGCCCTTTCCGGACCGCGGGTCTTCTCGACCCGCAGCCGGAGCGGGCTCAGGGACGGAACAGGAAGTTGGTGAACTGCCAGGGATCGCTGTGGTCGGGCTGGGCTTCCGGGTTTTCGCCGAAGTAGACCCGGTGCCGTCGCAAGGGCGTCCAGTCCGAGGGTTGGGAGACGACGCGGCCCAGATACGGGTGGGCCGAGCGGAGGATCTCCCGGTGCGGCAGTTCCTCGGGGAAACAGACGCCGCGCCGCGGATTCTGGATGGTCCACAGGACGGCGGCCATCACCCCGGCGGCCACCTGGACGACGGTGGCGTTGAGATGGGGCACTTTGCGGCGGGCGGCGTGGATGCTGAGGATGCTGCCCGTCCACCACGACTGGTAGCGATGGCCCATGATCAGGGCGCCGACGAGGTCCATTCCCTCGGTGATCTCGTCCATGAGGATGCGTTTGTGGGGATGGAGCTCGTAGCTCCGGCACCGGAGTTCGTGGAGGGAGACGATCGAGTCGTTGCACGGCATGTAGGCATAGTGAACCGTCGGGCGATAGACGGGGTGACCGTTCTTCTGCACGGTCAGGGCTTGGGAGATGCCGAAGGACTCGCCGTGGGTGACGATCATGCCGACGATTTCCTGGTGGGGCACCCAGGACCGGACCCAGGTGTTCAATCCCATCTGGGGCAGGATGATCTGGTTTGCGGGCCGGCTTTCCGGCTTGGTCGAGAAAGGAGGGAGCCACTTCTCATGGGTGCCCCACCCCAACTCGCTGGGCGAGATTGACTCCTCCCACATCCCCTCGACGCTCCAGGTGGCGACGAACTCGTCTGGCCGCTTCGGCCGCGAGGCGCGCTGGGTGTCCCACTCGCTGCAGTGGATGACCTTGACGCCCAGATCGTGCGCCAGGGGGGCGAACTTCTCGTCCTCGATCATCCGCTCGAGTCGACGGGCTTGAGGGCGGGGCATCCGGTTCTCGTGAACGACCCTGGCCCCGATGTCGAGGAGCCCCTGTTTCACGAAATGCGAGACGAGGCCGGGGTTGGCGCCGTGATCGATCACCGCGGTGGTCGTGCCCCGCCAGCGGGCAGCGAGCGGCAGGAGCCGCTGGTAGCGCGCGTAGAGCGACTTCTCGAGCGAGGACTTGCTGTGCATGTCCGACACCGGGTCCCACGATTCCAGGGAAGCGTTGACATAGAGCACCTCGTTGTTGTGCGCCCATTCCATGATGTCGAACGAGTCGATGCTCCAGGCCAGGTCGATGATGAGGCCGCCGCGCCCCACGTGCGTCGAAAGCAGCCGCGATAGGCTCAATGGGGTGACGTGATCCCGGACGAAGCGCACGCCTTTCTTGGTCCAGCGCCGCAGGACTTCCTCGCGGTCGGCGAAGTCGATGACGGTGATGTTGGACAAGGGAACCCGGATGTGTTTGAGCAGCATCGGCAAGGTGGCCTGCGCCACCACGCCAAAGCCGGTCATCAGGATTCTCTGGTCGAAGTCGATCATGCTGTTTGGCATCCTGGCCGGCAACATGCCGGCGCTCCGATGGGGGCGCAGGCGCGTTCGAACCTTCAAGTGCCTCACGTGCTCAGGTTGCTGCTGCGACCGGGGGACCGGTCGCGCTCCGGTGTGCCAGACGGCGCGCCTGACGCTGAGCTGTGCTGCCGCTACCGCATGAGGCGGTAGAACTTCATGCCGGCCGCCTGAACGTCGACGGTGACCGGGCTGGTTTGCTGGGCGGCCGGGGTCCAGCTCCCCGGGAGCAGCGTCGGGCTCTCCTGCAGTTCAGCGGTTCCGGACCAAGTGACGGTCAGGCTGTTTCCAGAAAGGGTCACCGAGCCGAACTCCGGCGGGGCGGTGATGATGGCGCTGGTGTAGGCCTTGACGGCGTCGGCGCCCGAGCCGTTGACCAGCGTGCGGACACCGGTGCCCTGGTTGACGGTCAGCCACTCGACGTGCGCGCCGCCGCCCCGCTCGTACCACACCAGGCGCAGGATGTAGAGACCAGCCTGGGAGACCACGACGTCCACCGTCTCGTCCGCCGGACCGCCGTTGTGGAAGGCGATCATGGCGCCGCTGCGATCGGTCATACTCGAAGCCGCCTGGAGCTTGTAGCCGTCGTCGCAGTTGATGCCGAAGCGGTAAACCCCCGCCGCGAGATCGAGATAGGCAAAGACCTCCATCGCGATGTCGTCGGTCCCATTGGACCCGTCGATTCCCGGAATCGGCGCGTCGGTGTCAAAGTAGCCGGCGGTGCCGCCCGATTCGGCGTCTTGGTTGAAGTTCACGACGGGCTCGACCACGGTGGTGTCCACGTATTTGGGGATGGTCGAGTTGGGGGCCAACTGGTCTTCGGCGCGTTGGAGGCTGTTGGCGAGGTCCGGTTCCTCCATCGGGATCTGGACCACGCGCACGTTGAAGCCGGCGTTGGTTCCGACGCCGACGACCCGCAAGGCCGGGTCGAGGGACTTGTAGGTGACGATGAACGACCATTCGGTGCTGACGTCGACGGCTTCGCTGTCCTGGAAGGAGAGTTTGGCGGTGACGCTCGACCCGGAGGCCGGCAAGGGTGTGATAGCATACGAGACTGTCGCCCCGGTGGCCGTGGGCGTCACCTGCGGCGAGACCGCCTGACCGTTCACCTCCAGCTTCACGGTGTTGACCGCGACGGAGGTGTCGCGGTTCTGAATGACCGCCTCGATGACGGGCGAGGCCGTGTTGACCGTGGAGTTCGGCGCGGGGGTGACGGAGCTGACGTTGGCCCGCAGCGTCCCGGTCTCCGGCACCGGGATGAAGATCAGGTAATTCATGAAGCGCGCCCCGTCGCCGGGATCCGGGGTGACCTGCCGCAACCGCAGGGTGGTCACACCGTTGAGCCGCACCGTGATCTTGTTCAAGCCCGTGCCGTCGGTGAGGGCGAAGTTCCGGTACTGGAAACCGGTGATCTGACCGAGGAACGAACCGAGCACCTCCGTGGTCTGGTCCGGCTGGGTGCGGTCGCCGGTCACCTTTTCGAGGACGCTCTCGCCGGTTTGCATGTTGGCGAGGGCCTCGCGGAGGTAGACCTCGTAGGTGCCCGACGCGAAGTTGCGCGTGTAGTTCATCCATTCACCGGCCGCGATGTCGCCGACGTCGTAGTCCCAGACGCCCACCTCGGAGCCGCCGGCGGCGGTGTACTTGGCGCGCGCGAAGTCGCGCGTATGCTGCATCCGGATCGGGTCATCCGGGCGATACATCGTGTCGGTCCAGTTGGGTGAAGTCCGGGTGTCGGAGTAATCGACGTCCAACACGCCCATCACGTAGCAGTAGCTGTTGAGGTCCGGCCAGCCTTCCGCCGTGGGCGTGGGGTTGTTGATGTAACTGCCGGCGTCGAAGTTGTAGTCCTCCGCTTCCACCACGAGACTGCTGGTCGCGAAGGTGTCGAAGTAGAGCTCGCGGGAGACGGTGGCACCGGCGGCGTCTTCGGCGCTGAGCGTGGCGACGTGGTTCACGTTCGCGGCGAGGCCGCCGAGGGTGGCGGTGAGGTTCGTGCCGCTGCCGGTCACCGTGAGGCCGTTGGCGGTCGTGTAGTTCGTGCCGTCCAGCCAAACCGAGACCTTGGTCGGATCGAGATCGGCGTCGTCCACCACCTTGAAGGAGATCTGGGTCGAGGCGGGCAGGAAGTTGGCGAACTGGGCCGGCTGAATGTCCTGGAGCAACGGAGCGACGTTGGCCTCGGCCGGCGGCGCTCGCAGGACCGCATTGTCGAAGGTGACAACGTAGTCGGCGTTTGCGCTGAACTGCTGGTAGCAATAGAGGGTGAAGTAGCCCGACGTGATATACGGCGCCGCCGGGTCATCGGTCCCGTCGTCCATCACGTCCGCCGCCGGGGTGTCGATCACGGTCCGCTCCCAGATCACGGCGTTGTTGTTCGACTTGTCCAGGATCTGGCCGGTGACGATCACGTTGCCGTTCCGGGCGGTCAGACTCAGCACCAGGGTGACGTTTTCGTTCACCAGGGTCGCCGTGGCGTCGTCATCGTCCGCGACGAAGTACTTCTGAATTCCCTTGGTGATCAAGACGTCGGTGGGGTCCTTGGCGATGGCATAGCCCTGCAGGGTGCCCGGGCTGTTGGCCGTGGGAATGAACCCCAGCACCGCAAAGGCGTCTTCGCCCGAGGCCTCCACCAAGTCGACCTGCAGCTCGACGCGTTCCCCTTCCGTTACCGCGATCTCGCGGGAGACCTTCTGGCTGGCGGTGAAGATGTCCTGGCCGGCCGGCGGCAACACGAAGTGGAACCGACCGTCGGTCTCGGTCGGCAAGCCGAAACCGGGCATGAACGTGAAATCGGTCCAGGCCGTCTTGGTGTTGTCGTTGAAGTCATCGACCACTGCCTCGTCCATGATGTAGTACTCCGCGTTGTCGTAGGTGACGATGTAGTCACTGGCTGCGCTGAACTGCTGGTAGCAATAAAGGGTGAAGTATCCGGTCGTGATCCAGGGCGCCGCCGGGTCGTCGGTCCCGTCCTCCATCATGTCCGCGGCTGGCGTGTCCACCACCGTCCGCTCCCAGATCACGGCGTTGTTGTTGGCTTTGTCCAGGATCCTGCCGGTGACCGTCACGTTGCCGCCCCGGGCGGTCAGGCTCAGCACCAGGGTGACGTTCTCGTTCACCAGGGTCGCCGTGGCGTCGTTGTCGTCGGCCACGAAGTACTTCTGGACGCCCTTGGTGATCAGCACGTCCGTGGGGTCCTTGGCGATGGCATAACCCTGCAAGGTGCCGGGGCTGTTGGCCGTGGGAATGAACCCCAGCACCGCAAAGGCGTCCTCACCTGACGCCCCGACGAGGTCCACCCGCAGTTCGATCGTCCGTCCTTCTTTCAGCTCGAGTTCCTGGCTGACCTTTTGGCTGGCGGTGAAGATGTCCTGGCCGGCCGGCGGCAGCACGAACTCGAACTGCCCCCCGGCCTCCGTCGGGAGGCCGAAGCCCGGCATAAACGTGAAATCGGTCCAGGCCGTCTTGGTGTTGTCGTTGAAGTCATCCAAGACCCGCGCTCGAGCAGTTGGAAGGAGCACGCTCCAGGCGATGCACAGCGTGAACAAAGAGACGATCCCGCGGGAGACACAACTTCGAGGGTTCATAAACACTTGGAGTGGTTGTTGTGCCGTAGTCCACCAAATGCGCACCGTGAAGTCAAACCCGGATCCTCGCGCAAGTGGCGCTGGCCGTTCGGTCGTCCTCGGTCGGCGCGCGGTTTTCGCCCCTGCGGACAGGCTTGCGCTGCGCAAAGACGAGGCGCCTTCCGCGTCCTTGCGGGCTGACGATTGCCCCAACCACACCCGCACGCAGATGAGTCCTCCGGACCGCCCGCCGTCCCCGGCGGGCAGCATCCACACCTGCCGGACATTCTTCGGATCCTGCAACCACCTCCCGGCCGCTCGCCGCTGCTGCGACCCGGGACGTGTCGCGCTCCGCCCGACCGCGGGTCTTCTCGACCCGCAGCAGAACGTACGCGCCCCCGGCTGCGTGGTCGCCTTAGCCCAGGCTGCGGCGGGCCAGGCAAGAGCCGCAGTCTGGGGGCAGCGCTGCAATACACCCCGTGTAACCTTCTGCTGCTTCGCGGCTCGGAGTCTCACACTATGAGTCGTGTTCCGGTTCGTCGCTGGTTGCGCGCGGTTGGCCCCTGGCTGCTCCTGCTGGGGATTGTCGGTTTGGTCGTTTTTCGGGTGCGGTTCGCGCCGATCGTCGTGGTGGCCCACGAGGTTGTCTCCGGTCCGTTCGTGGCGGAGGTGATGGGAACGGGCACCTTGGAAGCCCGTGTGAAGACCACGATCAGTCCCCGCATCCAGGAACGCCTCGCGGAAGTGCTCGTGGACCAGGGGGACGCGGTTCGGGCCGGTCAGTTGCTTGCGCGCCTGGACGATGGCGAACTGTCGCGGCAAGTGCAGGTTGCCGAGGCCGCTTTGGCATCCGCCAAAGCGCTCGCCGAGCGGGTCCGGGTGGACGAGGCCCGCGCCAGCGCGGTCGAGCACCAGGCACGCCTGGAGCATCAGCGGGTGATGGGGCTGCTGACCAACCAGGTGAGTTCGCAGGCGGATTTCGACAAGGCCGTCGAACAACTGAATGTGGCCACGGCGGACCTGCGCCGTGCTCAGGCGGCGATCCTCGAGGCCGAGAGTCAGGTGGTGACGGCGGAACGGAATCTCGCGTATCAGAACGAGCGCCTCGCCTTCACGCGGATTCTCAGTCCCTATGACGGGCTGGTGGTGCGCCGCGATCGTGATCCCGGCGGGGTGGTCGTTCCGGGAAGCGCGCTGCTGCAGTTGATCGCGACCAACGAGATCTGGGTTTCCGCCTGGGTGGACGAAACGGTCATCGCGAGCCTCGCCACCAACCAGGAGGCCCGCGTGGTATTCCGGTCGGAGCCGAACAGGAGCTACCGCGGTGCGGTGGCGAGGTTGGGTCGCGAGACCGACCGCGAGACGCGCGAGTTCCTGGTGGATGTGCGGGTGACGGAACTCCCGACGAACTGGGCGGTGGGGCAGCGAGCCGAGGTGTTCATCGAAACGGGGCGCGCCGCCGCGGCGCTGACGGTCCCGCACTCCTTCGTTCGGTGGCGCGAGGGTGAGCCCGGGGTATTCGTCCTCGACCGTGGGAAGGCTGCTTGGCGAACGGTTGCCTTGGGCCGGCACAGCGGCGCAAAGGCGGAAATCACGCGGGGCCTCTCGGCGGGGGAAACGATCCTGCGACCGGCCGTTCCCCGACAGGAACTCCGCGAGGGCCGACGCGTGCAGGCGCGGAAAGCCGCGTCGAACCCGGGAGAGAGCCAGCCGTGAATCTGGCGGTCAAGGACATCCGTCACCACTTCGGGCGATTCGCCCTCACAACGGTCGGCATTGGTCTGCTGCTGCTGATCGTCATGGGCATGGGCGGCATTTACCGCGGGCTGATCCACGAAGCGACGCTTCTCGTCGAGAGAATCGGGTCGGACCTCTGGATCGTCCAGGGAGGGACGCGGGGGCCGTTTGCGGAAGTCTCCCGAGTGCCGGTAGACCTCGAGGATCGGGCGCGCGCGGTTCCGGGCGTGATCAGCGCGCGGCGGTTCGTTTCGCACACCATCCAGCGCGAATTTCGGGGTCGGCCGATGCGCCTGGTCGTCCAGGGACTGGCCTGGCCGGAGGACACCGGAGCCTGGATTCCGCTGACGGCCGGGAGGCCTTTGCGGCAGGCGCACTATGAGATGCTCGCCGACGAGACGCTCGGGTTGGCATTGGGCGAGAAGGTGGAGTTGGGCAACGACGTCTACGAGGTGGTTGGCCTGACTCGCGGCATGGTGGGCTCCGGCGGAGACGGGATGGCCTTCTTCACGGCGAGCGACGCGCAGGCGATCCAGTTTGATCTGCCCGGCGACGCCCTCCGTTTGGAGCGACAGGCGCGTCGGAATCGCGCGGCGGGGATGGACTTGGGCCAGGTGCAGCCGCTGCTGCTGGAGCGCAGCGCCGGGCCGGCCGGCAACATTCCCGCGCTGGGGCCGCCCCTGGTCAGCGCGGTGATGGTCGCCGTCAAACCCGGAGCCGACGTGCGCGCCGTCGCGGCAACGATGGGGGGTTGGCCTGACGTGACGGTCTATTCGAAGCAGCAGCAGGTGGACCTGATGCTGCGCGGCATGGTGGACAAGGCGAAACGCCAGTTGGGTCTGTTCCGGGTTCTGCTCATCATCATTTCCACCATCCTGATGGCGCTCATCGTCTACACGCTCACCCTGGACAAGATTCACGACATCGCGATGCTCAAGCTCATGGGGGCGCGGAACCGGGTGATCGTGGGGCTGATCCTGCAGCAAGCGCTGCTCATGGGCGCGCTGGGTTACGGCTTGGCCTACTGGTTGGGAACGTATGCCTTCCCGCGGTTCCCGCGGCTGGTGGTGATCGAGACCCCGGATCTCCTGCAACTCGCCGGCATCGTGCTGGTGATCTCCGTAACGGCCAGCCTGCTGGGAATTGCCAAGGCCCTGCGCGTCGAACCCAACAAGGTGCTGTCATGACGAATGCCACCGCCAACACCGCCACGCCGGCCATCGAGGCCCGGAACCTCACCAAGGTTTACGGGAGCGGCAACACCGAAGTGGTGGCGATGGACAATGTCAACCTCGCCGTGGCGCGTGGCGAGGTGGTCGCCCTCCTCGGTCCCAGCGGCGCGGGCAAATCCACCCTGCTGACCGCCATCGGCCTGATCAATCCACCCACCACCGGTCGCATCACCATCGGCGGCACCCCGGTCCTGGAAGCCGATCGCCCCCTCGTTGATCTGCGCGCCTTTCGCCGGCGGCACCTGGGTTTCGTCTTCCAGAAGGCCAACCTGATTCCGTTCCTCAACGCCACCGAAAACGTTCAGGTGGCCATGGAAATCAACGACGTTGCCCCGCGCGCCGCGCGCCGACGCGCCCTCGAGCTGCTCGACTACCTGGGCGTGGGGGATCGCGCCCGGAACTTGCCCGATGCCCTCTCCGGAGGGCAACAACAGCGCGTGGCGGTCGCCCGCGCCCTGGCCAACGAACCGAGCCTCATCCTGGCAGATGAACCGACGGCCGCGCTGGACAGCCACCGGGGTCGGCAGGTCATGGAGCTGTTCGCCAAGGTCGCCCACGAACAGGGCGCCGCCGTCTTGGTCGTCACGCACGATCATCGTTCGCTCGATGTCTTCGACCGGACCGTCGAAATGGAAGATGGCCGGCTGCGGGAGCACCCCGCCGGCTAGCAGAGCGTCGGGCTTCGACAGTCCTGCACTCTGCCAAGAAATGCGGCGACACAGTGTTTGCGCATCAAGGGGTGAGGGAACCCTTTCCATGAACCGTCAGGTAGGGCGGCCTCTCCGAGGGCGCCGGAAGAGTATGCGCTGGAACCACTTGTTTTCGGCGCGCTGCGGAGAGCGCGCCCTACCTTCCACGGGTTCATGGCACCAACGCGCGTCCAAACATTGGAGGCCCGGCCTCACCATGGAAACGAGTATTTCAACTGTCATCCGCTCCGGGGCATGCTATATCTCCGAAAACAACCGACACCATGAGCAAGCCAGCCTCCACCTTGACCACGTCCGCGGGAAACCCGATCGCCGACAACCAGAACTCCCTCACCGCCGGTCCGCGCGGCCCGCTTCTCCTGCAGGATTACCAACTGCTCGAGAAGCTGGCGCACCAGAACCGCGAGCGCATCCCCGAACGCACCGTCCACGCCAAGGGCTCGGGGGCTTACGGCACCCTGACCGTCACCCATGACATCACACGCTATACCAAGGCGCACGCCTTCGGCCGCGTCGGCCGCAAAACGCCGTGCTTCCTCCGGTTCTCGACGGTCGCGGGCGAACGCGGCGCCGCCGACGCCGAACGCGACGTCCGCGGCTTCGCCCTCAAGGTCTACACCGAGGAGGGCAACTGGGACATGGTGGGAAACAACACCCCGGTGTTCTTCATCCGGGATCCCTACAAGTTCCCGGACTTCATCCACACCCAGAAGCGCCATCCCCGGACCAACCTCCGCAGCAACACCGCGGCGTGGGACTTCTGGTCGCTCTCGCCCGAGTCGCTGCACCAGGTGACGATCCTGATGTCCGACCGCGGATTGCCGCAGGGCTACCGCTTCGTCAACGGCTACGGCAGCCATACCTACAGCTTTCTGAACGCGAACGACGAGCGCTTTTGGGTGAAGTTCCATTTCAAGACGCTGCAGGGCCACCGGTTCTGGACCAACGAAGAGGCCGAGGCCGTCGTGGCCAAGTGCCGGGAAAGCTCGCAGCGGGATCTGTTCGAGGCCATCGAACGCCGGGAGTTCCCCAAGTGGCGTTTCTGCGTGCAGATCATGCCCGAACTCGAGGCCGAGACCTACCGCTGGAACCCGTTCGATCTCACCAAGGTCTGGCCGCACAAGGACTACCCG
>CAYSPU010000028.1:0-32026 GCA_964432995.1 uncultured Verrucomicrobiota bacterium | reverse complement strand
CACCCTGCCTGGGAGGGAGGGCACGGCAATTTCAATCGGCTGCCCGGGTTCGAGCCAGGGGAGCTGATGCTCGTAGGCGTCAAACCGAAACCAGAGCGTGGAGCAGTCGACGATGGTGAAGAGGCGGTCGCCCTCGGCAACGTACTGGCCGTCGAACACGTTGCGTTCGACGACCGTTCCCGTGATCGTGGCGAGCAAGTCGTTGTAGTACGGATCGGGCTCGGCGCGTTCGCGGGCGGCGAGTGGCTGATCTCTGCGGGAAGGGAGAGGGTTGGGTGCGTGTCGGCTGCTGGCTCCGGGTGCGGCCGGCATGGACATCGCGGTGTTGGTCTTCTCGCCGATGCGATCTCGGAAGATGTAGCGACGCGTCTGGAAAGTCAGGTCGGGACTGTAGAAGCTGGCGAGGACCTCGCCCGCCAGCACCTCGACGCCAGCCGAGGCCACCAGGACATCATCGATGCGACCGGGAGCCGGCGCCGCGATCACCGTCTTGCGAGTGCTGTCGGCCTCAAGGACGCCGGCGACCCGCAAGGTGCGTCGGATGGGACGGCGACGCACTTCGTCCGCCTGCACGTTGAGGACAGTGACGCTGCTGGAGCTCAGGGTAACGACGGGCTCGTCCTCCCGGCCAAAGGCCTGTTCTCCCTCGTGAATGGGAGTGAGGTCCATGGCACAAATGGTGCACTTGCCGGGTTGATCGGACTTGATCCAGGGGTGCATGGAGTCCTGATAGAAGAGGACTTTCCGAGCGGTCGCGGGAACAGCAGGGGGCACGAGGTGTTGCCAGAGCGCGTAGCTGCCGGCGCCCAGGGCAACGAGCAGCAGGCTGGGGACGAGGTTTCGACATTTCAGTTTCATAGGATCGGGATTGCAGGTTGGCGCGCCGAGGGCGCAATGGGTTGAACTCCGGAATCCGGCCCCGGATGAGCTCGCGCGGGCGACCCATCTCCGTTCGCGGGGCGGGTGGGGACGTGGCGGCGGCGAAGCCGCGCTACCCGAGGCGGGGCGGCGGCGAGGGCGGGGCCTCGGGAGGCCGCCCTGGAAGCGGGGCCGGGGTCCGGAAGGACTCGGACTCCGGAGTGAGGAATCGGAACGGGGCGAGGTCGAGGGCGACCGATTCGAGTTTCTGCATCGGGAACTGGTGTTGCTGCTGCTCCCGCTCCCGTTGTCGGCCTTCGGAGACGTAGCTGCAGAGGGCGCAGGGATGGTCACCGTCGAAGGTCATGACCACCGCCTGAAGGAGGGGGCGACTCTGGGAGTAGTGCACGATCATGGAGACCCAAGCGACCGACTGCAGGAGGGCCCAGTGCAGGCCCAGGTTCAACACCAGGACCAGCACCGTGATGATCTTGCTCCGTCTGGACATATACCCAAGCGTTCTTCGGCCGCCAACCCCGGTCCTCGATCGGGATCCGTCGATCCAACCCGACTGGATCGCCCGGCACACTCGATACCGGCAGCAGCGATCTCTCTTGTAGGCGAATCGACAGAGGCGTGCGATCGGGGACCTGCTGAACCTCGCATCGGGGAAAGCCCTAACCCGAGATCCCGTTTTCGGAGGTTCCCACGGGGAACTGAGTTCACGGTCACTCGACGCGGACGTCGGGGATGCGGAGATCGCCGATGACCACACTGACGAGATCGCCGCTCTCGAGAGCGCCACCTTGGTTGGCGAACCACGTCGAGTAGATCCTGCCTGGCTGGTCGAGGTGCCGTGCCGAGTAGTAGTCGCCGATCTGCTGGACGTTGCGGGGAGAAATCCGCCGGCCCTCCCCGTCCAGAAGATACGAAGGACCGCCTTCGCTTCCGACCCTGGCGGCCTTCTCCGGGTCGATGATCCGGTAGCGGAAATCGAGGGCACTGCCGCCGGCGGTGAGCCGGAGGCTGGCGACTTCGATCCCCCATTCCTTCGCGGACTCGGCCGAGACCGGCGGAATGGGCGAGGACGAGGCGGTGGGTGTGTCGCTGCTTGCTTCCCGAGGATCGCCGGTTCGTTCGGGTGGGTACCCTTCGGGGGCCGTCGTGGCCACGTCCAGAGCAGATTGGCCATCCAGTTGCCGTCCCGAGGTCACCGGATCCGGACCGGTCAGAACACCGCGTTGGCCGCTGAAAGCTGCCGTCGCCTCCGGAGCGACTTCGAGCGCCGGCGCGGCGTCCGGCTCAGAGACGACGCTACCTCGCTGTTTCGCGCCGCTGGCCAAGGTTCTGGAGACGTCGGTTTCGGAAGTCACGGCCTTCCGTGGCCACGCACCGCCGGAAGAAAGACGTCGGGGTTCCGACCGAGCCACCGGAGACGCGGCGGCCTTGGTCGCGGCGAGGTCCGAATCTCCTCCGGGGCGGAACACGACCGCGATCAATACGGTGAACACGCAGCCGCCGAGGAGGAGTCTAACCATGGTGAGCCAGTTGCCGTCGTCCCGGGAGCGGCAGGCAGGCTGGTGCATCTTGGTTCCATGAGGGAGGGGGAGGGGGTTCATCAAGGCAGAGTGAGGTGTCTGACGTTGTTTTGTTGTAGGCACAGGATTCCACAGGCCGGTAGCCCGCCGCGATCGGCATGGGGCCGGCGCACGTGTTGTCGCTTCGGCGGCCCGGGCGCCCCGGAGGCCCGCGTCGTCCCCATCCATAGGGCCGTCGCCAACGGAGTGCTATCGGGGATTTGCCGAGACTGGCTTAGGACGAACCCTGAATCCGCTGGGGTCCCGGGTACCCTGGATCGTGCGGTTCGCCGAGGCGGGCTCTGGCCCGTGCGCTCAGGAAGTGCCCGCCTTGAAGGACCTTGCGAACCGCTTGGATCAGCTCATCGGGGCACTCGTCCTTCGTCAGGTAACCGGAGGCACCGGCTCGCTGAGCGGTTTGGATGCACCCGGCTTCGTCGTGCATCGAGACGACGAGGACTCGGACCTGAGGGCACTGGGCGTGGAGATGGGCGATAAGATCCAGGCCATTGCTTCGCTCCAGGGCGAGGTCCACGATGGCGAGGTCGGGTCGCGAGTCGAGGATCCGGGCAAGCGCCTGGCGCGCGTTGGCCGCCTCACCGCAGACGACCAGATCGGGCTCGAGGCTCAGGAGGAGCTCGTAACCGCGACGCACGCCGGGGTGGTCCTCCACCAGGAAGATTCGCCGCGTCGGCCTTTCATTGGCGGTCCGGCCGGCCATAGGCGGGAGGAGCGCACGGCGCGAGAACGGGGGCGCCGACCCGGAGCCGCCGGGCCTTTCCGCTGCTCGGCCGTGAGGAGCTGAAGGACACACTCCCAACGTCACACCCGCGGCGACGGAAGTCGATAGGGGATCCCCCCATATTACCGCTCCGGTGTGTCCTGGCCGCCGAAACTCAGATGTGTCTTTCGCGGTGGACCCAGTTGAAGGCGTACTGGACGAGTTCGGTAGCGCGCTGGAGGCCGAGCTTGGCCTTGATATGCTCGCGGTGGGACTCGATGGTCTTGACGCTGAGTTTGAGGCGCTGGGCGATTTCCGCGGAGCCCAAGCCGCCGCCGATGAGTTCGAGCACCTCCAATTCGCGATCGCTCAACGACTCGAGGGTCCCAGCCGTCTTGGACTTGGCAAATCCAGTCATGCTCTCCAGCATCCGTTCCGCAAGGCGTCCGGTGAGGTAGGCTTTGCCTTTGAGAAGTTGGCGGATGGCTTCGATGGCCTTCTCGGCGCCTTCCTCCTTGGTGACGTAGCCGTGTGCGCCAGCCTTCAGGACGCGTTCCGCGTAGATCGGCTCATCATGCATGGTGAACACCAAGACCTTCACCTTGGGGAACCTGGCCCGCAGGTCCTTCACCAACTCGAGGCCACTGCTGTTCTTGAGCGCCAGGTCCACTACGACCACCTCGGGCTGGAGCCGGGCGATCTGATCCAGCGCGGCGGGCCGATTGTCGGCTTCGCCGCAGACGGCCAAGTCCGGCTCCAAACCAATCAGAAAATGGAGTCCTCGCCGCACAATGGGGTGGTCATCCACCAGGAACACCTGCGCTTTCCGCTGGGCGTTGGTCTTCTTCATGGTTGGGGCGGATTGGGGGTGACTTCGGGGCGGGTTGCGTTCATTGCTGGCAGCACACAGGAGACGACCGTGCCTCCTTTGGGCGGCACCTGGATTTCGAAGGTGGCACCCAGGACGTCAGCCCGATACCGCATGGTGCGCAAACCCATGCCCGGGGACCGGGCGACATCCTTCGGCATCCCGATGCCATCGTCGCGGATGCTCAGCGACAGACAATCCCGGCGCCGAGCAAGGGTGATCTCGATGTGACGGGCGTTCCCGTGGCGGACAGCGTTGTTGACGGCTTCCTCCGCGATCTGGAACAAGTGCGAGGCCACGAAATCCTCCTGGAACATCACATCCTGGGGGGCGCGGACGCAACAGCGAACTTCGTGTCGTTTCTCGACGTTGCGCGCCAGCTCCTCCAGTCCGTTGACGAAACCGAAGGCGCTGAGTCCGACCGGAGAGAGACCGCGCGCGATCGTTCTGGTTCGTCGGACCGCCTCGTTGATGCCGGCGACGATTTCTTCGGCGAGCGCCGCCTCCTTGCCGGACCGCGGCCGGAGCGTTTGTGCCAGGGCTTTGCTCAGCATCGCCAGTCCGCTCAAGCCTCCTCCCAGCGAGTCATGCAGATCCCGCCCAATGCGTTGCCGTTCGCGGTCCCCGATTTCCAGCACCTCCCGTTCGAGCCGCCGCCGCTCCGTGATGTCATGCAGGATGGAGAACAGCAGGGTGCGCTTTTGCACGGTGATGGGAGAAGCGTGGATCTCGACCGTGCGCATCTGGCCGTTCGCCAGACGGTGCGTCTGAATCACACGCGCGCCCAGTCCGTGGACGGTGCGGGGGCTCGGTCGCGGCGCCGCGGCGTGCGGCCTGACGCTCAGTTCCTGAATGGACATGGTGCAGAGCCGGGCCCGCGGGTGGCCATAAAATTCCTCCGCGGCCTTGTTGGCGTTCACAATCACGCCCGAGTCGGGTTCGACCAGCAGCATGACCGCTTGATGACGCTCGAACAAGGAACGGAAGCGCATCTCGCTTTCGCGCAGTTCCGCCTCGAGTTGGAAGCGATTCAGTGCCTCGCCTACCAGCGAAGCCGCGGAGTTGAGGAACTCGAGCGTCTCCGGAAGGAACTTGCCCTCCGCTCGGTCGGCCACTTGGAGTGTCCCAATGACGTGCCCGCGACACCGGATCGGAGCCTGCGCGACGCTGGCGAAGCCGGCTTTCACGCACGGGAACCCGCCCGACGGCCCGGCGGGCGCGCGCCGCTCGACGGGAGGAACGGCACCGTCGATGGCTGCCCGGGGCGCGTCCTGGAGGACGCAGGCGGCCCTTTGGGCTCGGGGACAACGGAATGGGGCGTCGTGGAGGCAGAGTCGTTGTTCCTCGTTCAGAAAGGCGCGGCTGTAGCCGACCGCGGCCACGTAAGGCAGACGTCCTTCGCGGTCGACGAGTCGCACCCCGGCGCAGGCGCAGCCGCACCAATGCCGGAGGAGCTCCACCAACGCCTCGAGGTACTCCGCCCGGGAACTCTTGGTGAGAAACAACTCGTGCAGGGCGGCGACTCCTTGGATGTGGTGTTCGGCCCGCTTCCGGCGGGTCAGGTCGGTCACGATCGTGAGCAGGACTTTGCCATGACGCGTTTGAATCTGGTTGACCCGGAGGGCGGCGGGGAACCGCGCGCCATCCTGGCGCTGGAGCACGGTCTCGAAGTCCTCACGCACTCCCCCCTGCCGTGCGCGGCGCACCAATTGGCGCCGGTCGGACGGTTTCACGTAAAGAGTCACCGCATTGAGAACGCGGATCTCGGCTAGGGTGAGCCCCAACATCTCGCATAGGGCGGCATTGGCGTCGTGCACCCGACCCGCCGCGTTGTCGACGAGAATGCCCACCGGAGCCGAGGCGAACAAAGTCCGATACCGCTCCTCCGACTCGCGCAGCTCCGCCTCGGTCCGGCTCCGGGCGGCCATTTCGGCCTCGAGACGAGAGACCGTTTCCCGCAGTTCGCGGGTGCGCTGCTCGACCCGGAGTTCGAGTTGGTCGTGCGCCCGTTGGAGGGCTTCCTGGTGCTCTTTCGACTCGGTAACGTCCCGCGCGGTCCCGATGAAGCGCGCCGCCTTGCGCTCCTTCCCCTCCCCCTGGAAGAAGGCCTGTCCGGTCGCCGCCACCCATCGTTGAGTGCCGTCGGGATGAACCACGCGATACTCCGCCTCGTAGATGCCGTTCGAGTCGGGACGTAACGCCGCTCGAACCGCGTGGTCCACGCGGTCCCGATCCTCCGCGTGCATGATTCCGATCACTTTGGGGTACTCGAGTTCCTCGCCGGACGAAACGCCGAAGATGGTGCGGCAGGTCTCGTCCCAGAACACCGTCCCAGCGACGAAATCATAGTCCCAGGTTCCCACGTGACCGGCTTCGAGCGCCAGGCGACGCTGCTCCGCCGCGAACCGCAGCGCCTCGTCGACACGCCGCCTCTCCGTGACGTCCTGAAACACCAGGACCGCGCCAATCGCCCGGCTCGCGGCATCGAGAATCGGGGCCGCCCGACCTTCGATCGGGATCGCGCGATCGTCCTGCGTGAGCAGGGCCGCTCCGGACGGCACGTCTACCCGGCAGGCCTCCCGAAGGGCGCCGCCGACCGGATCATCACACGGTTGACGGGTCAGCTCACCAACGAGCCGGACCACCCGCGCGACCGGTTGCCCCAGCGCGTCCTTGGTCGCCCATCCGGTCAGCGACTCCGCCACCGGATTGAGGAAAGCAACCCGGGTCCGCTCGTCGCAGGCGATCACCGCGTCGCCAATGCTGGCCAGCGTCACCCGGAACCACTCCCGCTGTTCACGCACGTGGCGCTCCGTCTGGTGCTTGTAGAGCGCCATCTCGATCGTGGTCTGCAGCTCACGTTCTTCAAAAGGCTTGACGATGTATCCAAACGGCTCGGCGAGCTTTGCGCGCTCCAGCGTGGCCGCGTCCGAGTGGGCGGTCAGAAACACGACCGGCCGATCGCACTCGCGCCGGATTTCCTCGGCGGCCGCGACGCCGTCCATGGCGCCGGCCAGACGAATGTCCATCAGCACCAAGTCCGGCGGTTGCCGCCGAGCCAGGGCGACAGCGTCCTCGCCCCGGGCAACCTCGTCGGCGACGGCGTAACCGAGTCGCCGCAGCTTGTTCGCCAAGTCCGCCGCCACGATGGTTTCGTCTTCGACGATCAGGATGGATGGCACACTCACGGCTCAGGATGCGCAATCAGTACGGTTCCAGGACGTGGCAGATTGGCGGAAAAGCCAAGTCTTTTCTCAGCTTCCCTCAAGGGGCACAAAGGTGATGCGGAACTCGGCGCCGGGGCCGATGCCGACCTCGAGCGTCCCGCCGATCTGCTGGGTCAGCATCTGCACGAGCCGCAGACCGAGCGACGGGGAGTGCCGCACATCGAGACCCGCAGGGAGACCCACCCCGTCGTCGCTGACGCCCAGGCAAACGCGCTGGTTTTCCGGATCACGTTCCAGGCGCACGGTCACCTCGCCGGCGGCACGCCCGCGGAAGGCGTGCTTGAGGGCATTGCCGGCCAACTCATTGAGAATCAGCCCGCACGAAACGGCGAGACCCACCGGCAAGGTCACGGGCTGGGTTCGCAGGATCAACTGAGCCTTGGCGGCGGCGGCGCCGTGGGCCCGCCAGAGGTAGTGCAGCAGACTCGCGGCGTATTCGGCGAAATCCAGTCGGGCCAAGTCCCCGGACTGGTAGAGCTTTTCGTGCACCAGGGCCATGGTGCGCACCCGGTCGCGCACGTCGTTCAGCGACGTGTGCAGGACCGGATCGTCGAGAGCGTCGGCCTGCAGGCTGATCAGACTCGAGATGACCTGCAGGTTGTTCTTCACCCGGTGATGCACCTCCTGCAGCAGCACCTCCTTCTCGCGCAGCGAGGCCTTCAGGTGCTCCTCGGCGCGTTTCAGCCGGCCGATGTCGAGGTTAATCCCCGCCCAACAGAGGACCCGGCCCTCCTCGTCCCGCACCGGAACACCCCGGGCCAAGATCGGATGCCACCGGCCGTCGGCGCCGCGATACCGGTGCTCCACATCCCACGTTCCACCGGCGCGCACGCATTCCTTCCACGCGGCGACCGTGCGCTCGGCATCGTCCGGATGCAGCACGTCTCCCCAGCCAAAACTCGAACACTGTTCCTGGGTGAGGCCGACGAGTTTGAGGAAGCTCTCGCTGGCATAAGTGTTGCGGCCGTCCGGATCACAGATCCAGATGCCGTAGTCGATGGTCTCGCCGATGGCGCGGTAGAGGTGTTCGCTGCGCCGCAGCGCCTCCTCCATCTTGACCAGGCTATCAATGTTGAGCGCCGTGCCGAACCAGCGGACAATCTGCCCGGACTCGTCGCGAATCGGCCGGCCCCGCACCTTGAACCACTCATAGGCGCCATCACGACGGCGGACGCGGTACTCGATGTCGTAGGGCGCGCGCTCTTCGACGGCGTCGCGCCAGGCGGCAAAGGCCCGTGGCCGGTCTTCGGGATGCAACAGCCGGTTCCATCCATCCCCCAAGTGCTCGGCCATGGGGACCCCGGTGAAATCGACCCACTGCTGGCTTTGATACTCGCAATAGCCGTCTGGTCGCGTGGTGAAGACCATCCCGGGAATTGACTCGAGAGTCTGGCGATGGAATGACTCGCTCTCCCGCAGCGCATCCTCGGCCCGCCGGCGCTCCGCCACCTCCTGGCGCAGTTCCGCGCTGACCTGCTCGGCGCATTGGCGAGCCGCCAGGGCGTCTTCCATGAGCTTGAGGGCGGCGCGGCGCGACTCGAGGAGGGAGGCATTGGCGGCCTGGAGCTCGGCGGTGGAATGGCGAAGCCGCTCCTCGGCCCGCCGGCGTTCGGTGATGTCCAGCGAGAAGCCAATGACGCCGATGACGCTGCCCTGGGCATCGCGGCAGGGAACCTTGTCCGTTTGGAACCAGCGTTCGCCCTGCGGGCTGAGCATCGGTTCCACGATCTCGCGTTTGGGCATGCCCGACGCCATCACCTCCTGGTCGTCCTTCCAGTAGGCGTCGGCCTGTTCGCGCGGGTAGAGTTCAGACATCGAGCAGCCCGCCAACTCCTCCTTGGGGCGCCCCATGATGTCCGCAAAAGCGCGATTCACGCGCACGAACCGGTTCTGCTCGTCCTTGTAGAAGATACACGCGGGCGTCGAATCCAGAATCAGTTCCAGCTCTTCACGCTGCTTGGCGAGGGCCTCCTCGGCCTGTTTGCGGACGGTAATGTCCGACCCGACCGCGAGGATCTCCGCCACCTCGCCGTGCTCGTCCAGGATGGGCCGGTTCGTCCAGGTCATCCACACGTGTCGGCCATCGCGGCAGACGTTTTCGTTGACGTTATTCGTGTAACGATCGGGGTGCAGGACGATCTCCCGGCACAGTCCGCTCAAGTCGGCACCGGTGGATTCCTGCGATGGCACAATGATACCGACGTGGCGGCCGAGCACCTCGGCGGCGGAATACCCGAAGAACCGCTGCGCGTACTCATTGAAGAAGGTCACCGTGCCATCGCGTCGCCAGCGGATGATGGCGCTGTTGGCATTCTCCACGAGGTCACGATAGCGCCGCTCGCTTTCTCGCAGCGCCTCCTCCGCCCGCTTGCGCTCGGTGATGTCGGTCTCGGATCCTGCCATGCGCAGTACCCGCCCGGTCGCGTCGCGCCGGGCGAGCCCGCGGTCGGCGATCCACATCCACGAGCCGTCCTTGCGCCGCACGCGATACTCCTCGGCGAAGAACGGCGTTCGGCCGGCGAAGTGTGCCTGCACCGCCTCGGTCACCCGAGGGGCATCCTCGGGGTGTATGCCTTCGCTCCACTCCTCCTCGGCATCGCTCACCTCGTCTTCGGCCAGACCGCGCATGGCCTTCCATCGAGGCGAGAAGACCACCTTGTGCCGGGGCACGTCCCAGTCCCACAGCCCGGCTTCGGCACCCGCCAGGACCAGTTCGTAACGGTCGTTGGCTTCCCGCAAATGGCCCTCGGCCGAGCGGCGCTCTGCGACTTCGCGCTGCAGGTCCGCGCTCACCCTCTCCCGGGCGAGGATCTCCTTGCCCAGACTGCGCCAGTAGACGCCGACGCCGGCCAACCCGATCAGCCACAGACCAGCGTGAACCATGGTGAGGTGGTCGGTCATCGGTTTCGTAATGGCCCGCAGCGGCGCCATGGGCACCGAGACACTGATGCCACCGCGGATGTCGCCCTCGCGGTAGCCCTGGGCGGCATGGCAGACCAGGCAGCTTCGCTCCGTGACAAACGGGCGCATGAGCCGAAGGTACTCGCCGCCTGGCATCTGCTCGACGGAGCTAACCTCCGATCCACCCCGTTCAAGCGATCGCAAGGCGGCTGCTTCCCAGGGGTCCGGTGCATTCTCGGGACGGATGGGCTTCAGGCTCGTCAGGTGCCCGCGGCTGCCCGCCGTCCCCCCCGCAAGGGCGTTGACTTGGCGGGCCATGTAGGCGGGGTTCACCAGCGTGAGCGACGTGCCCGAGGTGGTGATCACGTCACGCTCCGGGACCTGGAGGTACGGATTCGGAGGGGTGCCGGCGGAAGCGCGCACGTAGACACCGCCCTGCTGGGCGGACCACCGGCGGTAGAGGACGTCGTTCTCGAAGGTGACCTGCGCCGTAAGGCGAGCCAAGTCGATGTTGCGGTCCGCCAGCCGCTGCAGGTTCCACAGCAGTGAACCGGCGATACAACCGGTCCAAACCCCGATGAGGAGCCAGTTCAGGAATCGAAAGCGCGTGAGGAGATGCGTGGGCATGCTCCGGTTCATAGCCTTTCCTTCTCGAAGAATAAACTCTCGGAGCAGCGCCGCCCTTCCGCATCGACGATGCTCGATCCTCTTCGCAGTCTGGAATTCGGATCTGACACCAATGGACCACAAGCAGTATGGCCCCAGATGCGGTACGAGGCAAGAGGTCGCCCGGATCCTCGCGTAAGTGGCGCTGGGGCTTCGTTCGTCCTCCGTCGTGGCGCGGTTCCCGCCCCTGCGGACGCGCGTTCTGTCGGTTCCGGGAAGATCCCGCCTCGGAGGCGGGATCCTATACAATCGATGGAGAAGCAGCCCACGGAGCGGGATCCAGCCATATCCGCGCCCGGCCCCTGTCGCCATGCTGCAGGCGAACCTCGAGTGCTACGCGCTTGAGCCGCGATGTTGGGCTTGGGCGCGGATTTGGGGGTTGAGCAGTCGTCGCCTCGTTGGCCGCCTTCCGTCGTCGACGCCAGGCCGCGGGGAACAGTCGAAACCGGCGGCGGGCAGCCCCCGGCGTGGGGTCGCCGCCCCCTGCGGTCGCCGTGCGTCTGGCGGAGTCGATTCCGGATCAGGGCAGAGGTGTGATCTCCGCCCGGCGGAAGTGGATCTCGCCGCCCTCGGATTGGAGACCGATGGGACCGCGCAACGGCTCGATGCCGGTGACTTCGTTCACTTTCCGGCCGTTCACCCACACCGAATACGTGCTGCCGCGGGCCAGAATCTCGACGCGATTCCACTGACCCGCCTCGGCTTCGGCGTTTTCCGTCTTCTTGACCCCGTCGATGTCGCCCGCGACCGCGTGCTTCTCGACGTGAAAGTAACGGGGCTGGGTCGAGTCCATCTTCATGCCCTGGAGAGTCAGCACGTCCCCGGCGTTGCCGTGCTGCAACTGGACTTCGACACAACGCGGCAGCGCGCGGGGCGCCCCGTTGACCCTGGAAAAGATGCCGCTATTGCCGGGCTTCGCGCCTGGGGCCCAGCGGTATTCGACGACCAGGCGGAAGTCGGCAAACGTCCCCTCTGTCAACAAGGCTCCGAGCGGTTCGCCCCGACACACCAGCACCCCATCCCGGACCGTCCACACCGCGTCGCGTGACACGGCCGGATCCGCCAATACGTGGGTCCACCCATTCAGATTCCGGCCGTTGAACAGGACCATCGCTTCGGAGCGCGCCTCCGGAGAGGTCGAGGAGCAGGAGGATAGCCACACGGAGGAAAGTGCGAGGACGACGATGGACGTTCTCATATGCGCTGGCGTCCAAAATGCCAGTCTTCAGCCCCGCTGGCAACACTGCGTTGCAGCCTTTCCATGAATCCGGCAGTCCTACGGGCCACGACTCCGCATGAAAGCAGCGGATGTTGGTACAGAACAACTCGCTCCCACTTTCGCGGTAACCGAGGCTGCATCCGTCGGCAGGGGAGCGCGGGCGTCTCGCCTGCCACGCCCGGCGTCTCGCCGGGCGCCGTGGAGGTTCGCGATTCCTTCCGGCGGGACGCCGGAAGGAGCACGCGGGACGCGTGCGCTCCCCTTCCATGAATCCCCCAGTCTCTACATCAAAAAAGAGAGACCGGACTCGCGTCCGGTCTCTCGTGATTCTACGAGCCTAGAGGGCTTACTGAGCGAGAACACGCCCGAACATCATCGGCGCCTCCGGCGTGAAGGTGTACGGGCTTGTCGCTCCGTCGACCGTCTGCCACATACCGGAACCGATGTCGGTCGTGACCTGCAGAACGCCGCCGCCCGTCCAACTGATGGTCAGGGATCCGTCGGTGTTCCTGGTGAACTCGGTGAATACCGGCGGCGGAGCGCCGGTGGACGGCACGAACTGGATCGCGTTGATCGGTGCGCGCGGCGTCCCGCTATACCCGTGCGGGCTGACAGTGCTCGCCACCACCTGGATGTCCGCAGCGCTCAAGTTGCTGAACTTGATGTAGGTGCCCACGGCCCATGTTCCCGCGGCGGGAACGGCTTCCGTGAAGTCCGTCGGGTTTTGCGCACTCTGCGCATCCACCCAATCCTTCAGTGCCGTTGTGCCGTCGCCGGCCAGGATCCGGTAGCCACCGCCGCGTCCGGCGGTGCCACCCAGCGTATAGACGTAGACATCATACCCGTCGCCACCGGTCAGTTCGGTCGGCAGGCCGGTGATCCCCACGGTGGTCGTGGTCGAGTTGCCAGTGTCCAGATAACCAGTCATCAGGACCTTGTCGCTGGCTGCCGCGAAGGCGTTGTTCTCTTCGCCCGCACCCGTCGAGGCCCAGAGGTTATTGCAGCTCCACGAAACGGTGACGGCCGTTTCGGCAGATACCCCCATCTGGTCGGCGACGATGCTGGTATTGGTCCCCGTGGCACCGGTCAGGTTATTCCAGTTGGCCTGGCGGAACCCGGTGACACCGGCGGTCTCGGTGGGCGCGAGGTCGCCATTGGTTCGATCGGCACCGAAGTTCAGGCCGATTCCGTAGGTGGCCTCGGCGGGTCGCGCCACGGTGACGAGGAACGTCTGCTCGACGGGAGTCGTCCCGTCGGTTACGGAGATGGTGACGTTCGCCGCCCCCATCGTTCCAGCCACCAAGGCCACGTTCGCAGTGGCACTGGTCTCGGTGACCTCGATCGTGACTCCGCTGACCACGGCGGTGTTGTCACTGCTTCCCGTGATCACCAAGTCGGCGAGATCGGTGTCCGGGTCGGCCACCGTCAGCGGGACTGCCACCGACTCGGCGCCCGGGGCGACGAGCACGTCGTCGATCTCGGCGAGTGTCGGCGGCTGTTTCACGTCGTTCACCAGGAGGGCGAATGTCGAAGACGCGGTGGTCTTGCCGTCGAAGACGGAGATGGTGACCGCGGCGAATCCGTAGGCGTTGGGCACCAGATTGATGGTGGCCGTGAACTCGGTGCCGGTATCGGCGAACGTTGCGCCGGCCACCAAGTTCGTGTTGGAGGACGAGGCGCTCAGAACCAGGTTCGTCCGGTCCGTGTCGGCGTCGGCCACGTTCAGCGTGACCGTCACGTCCACGTTCTCGTCCGTCTCCTGGTCGGCGATGGCTCCGATCGTGGGCGGATCGTTGACCTCCCGCACGAGGAGATCAAACGTGTTGGTGAAGGAGCCATAGGCGTCCGTGACCACAAGGGTGACGGAGCCGGAACCCCAGGCATTGGGCACCAGGGCGATCTCGGCCGTCCGCTCCATCTCCGTCCCGGTGATCACGACCCCGGCAATCAGGGTGTCCGGCGTGCCCGTGCCGATGGCCTGCACTTCAGCCGACGCCGCGTTCACGATCGTGAACGGAACCGCGAGGTTCACGTTCTCGTCGGTCACTTGGGCCGTCACGAGCGGGTCGATGGCGATCACCACCGGCTCCACAACCTCGACGAGCAGCGAGTTCGTAACGCTGAACTCGCCATCCGAAACCACCAACGTGATGATGGTGTTTCCGGTCAGCGGATCGGTCGGAACGAAGCTCAGCTCACGATCTGCGCCCTCGCCCAGGACACTCACCGTGCCGAGGCCGGTGTTCGAGCTGGTGGCCTCAGCGGTGACGTCGGCAAGGTCGGTGTCGACATCAGCAACCGTGAACGGCACGAGCAGCGTGCGGTTCGCGGGCGTTGTTTGGTCGGTCAACTCGCTCACGGTGGGAGCATCATTGACCGGGGTCACGGTGACCGTGAAGCTGGCGGTGTTGGTGACTGTGCCGTCGCTGACGCTTACTGTGACGACGTCGGAGCCGTTCTGGTCCGGCAACGGAGTCACAGTCAGCGTGCGCTCATAGCCTTCCCCCTCCAGCGTGAGGGCCAGCAGGTTGGTGCCAGCGGCCGTCGCTTCCACGACCAGGTTCGTCGCCGCGGTGTCGGAATCCGAGAACTGCAGCGTCACGGCCGTCGCCACGTCCTCCTCGGTGGTAACGTCCGCGATCGGATTGATGATCGGGCTGGTGGTGATGATGCTCAGGATCCAGCCGCCGTCGAGGGAACCGCCGTCGGGCGCCTGGTCATCCATGATGAAGAGCGACCAGGTTCCGTTGGGATCGATTCCGTTGAAGACGGAGAGCGCGGTGCCATACGGACCAGCCGGCGCCGGTTCGGTGAAGTTGTCGGTCGCCGTGTCGTAGTTGCTGGGCTTGTAGGTGCCGGAACTGATCGGCGTCTCCGGCAGCAGGCCCGCCGCGGCGTCGTCAAACGTCAACCGCACGCGCGCGAGCGCGCTCGAGCCGCCGCCACCGCCGGCATCGCTCATCAGCATCACGGTTTGCCCTTGCGGGCCAACCAGGAGGATGTCGAGGTCCGTCGGATACGAATGGCTCAGGTCAGCCAGCGTCACCGTGACCTTGCTGACGCTGCCTTCGACTCCGTCCACCAGGATGGTCGACGGGTAGAGCCCGGCGGCGCCGCTCGGGTTGATGACGATCGGCGTGCTGTTGGCGAGCAACGGCGTGACGCTCGGCAACACGGTGACCAGGAAGGTCGTGCTGTTGGAGGCCGCCGGTGTACCCAGGTCGGTCACGGTCAGGGTGATCTCCGCGGTGCCACTCAGGCTACCGACGGGCACGATCCGCATCTGCGTGCCCACGATCACGATGTTGTTCTCCGGGATCAACGTCGGGTTCGACGACACCTTCGTCAGGATCAGTTGGTTCCGCGGGGTCTCCACGTCACTATAGTCGAAGGCGATCGCGCCGCTGGCGGTTCCGGCGTTGAGCGTGATGTCGGCCACCTCAGTAATGGTCGGTTGGTCATTCACCGCCGTCACCGTGAGCTGGAACTTCCCGCTGACGGTCTGATCGTCGGAATTCTTGGCGGTGATGGTGATCTCGGTCACCCCCGAGGCGTTTGCCACGGGAGTGAGGTTCACGGTCCAGTTGGTGCCCGAACCAGTGAACTCCACCGTGTTGGTATTGATGGTGACGACGGCGGCGTTGGTGGAGGCGGCCGTGAAGGTGAACTAGGTGGTGACGAAGGACTCCTCCGCAATCGTGAACGGAACGCGCGCCACCGTATCCTCATCGACGGTAGTGTTTACCAAGCCCTCGATCTTCGGCTCGGTGGTGATGGTCAGACTCCAACCGGTCTTGATGACGCCGCCATCCGTGGCGGTATCATCCACCACATACAGCGACCAGTCGCCGTTGGGCGAGGAGCCCTGGAACACCGACAGGTTCGTGCTGTAGGCGGGCGCGGGAGCCGGGGTCGGGAAGGCGTCCGTGGCGCCATCGTTGTTGCTCGGCTTGAACGTGCCTGAGGCCATGCTGTTGGCCGGCACGAAGCCCGTTGCATCGTCGTCGAACACCAAGTTGACGTTGGTCACGGAGCTGGAGCCGCCGGCGTCGCTCAGGAGCAGCACCTTCTGGCCGGCCGGGCTCACCAGCAACATGTCGACGTCATTCGGATAGCGGTGCGCAAACTCGTTCAGCCGGACGACGACCTTCTTGACGTTGCCAGCCATTCCATCCACGGCAATCACCGACGGATATGGAGTGGCGGCGTCGACCGGGTTGATCGTGATCTGGCTGTTGTTGGCGAAGGTGCGGTCACGCGTCGGCCGCACCGTTACTGTGAAGGTCTGGACCACGGTGGTGGCCGCATCCTTGACCGACACGGCAATGAGGACTTCCACCTCGTTGGTGATCCCGCTCTCGGCGGTGACGACGATCGCATTCGTGGCCGTACCGGGCAGGCTGCCACCGGCCGGGGTGATCGCGATGTTGGCGTCCTTCACATAGGCTTGATCCGAGGAGACCGCCGTGATGGTCACGGAGCTGGAGTCAGGATCGCTGACGGTGAACAGCGCGGGCGGGGTCGACCCACCGGACTGCGCCACCTGGTTGGCGATCGTGCTGACGACCGGCGGATCGTCGAACTCGGCCACAGCGAACACGAAGGTGCTGCTGACGGTCACCGGCCCGGCCTTGTCGAGCACGGCGAACGTGATTTCGCACTCACCCGTCTGGTCCGGATTCGGCACCAGGGTGACGGGCACATCCTTGGACGGCAGCATGTCGACGTAATTGGTGCTGCCGAAGAAGAGGATGTTGGTGTTGGCGATCAAACCTCCGTCGGACGAGATGCCACCCAGCGTCATGTTCGTCGCGACCGTGTCGACATCCGTTATGATGAAGTTGAAGGAGAGAGGCGTATCCTCAAAGGTGTCCTTCCGGATGAGGCGTGAGATGATCGGCGGATCGTTGACCGCGGCGAAGGTCACCGGGACCTTCACGCTGGAGCTGGCCCCGTCCGTCGGCCGGCGGACGGTGAAGGTGACTTCCGTGGCACCGAATTCATTGGTAACCGGGTGGAGGGTGGCGGTGCGCGTGGCACCGGTGCCCGCGAACGTGACGTTGCCCGGAGGCAGCAGTGCGGTGTTCGTCGATGCCACCAGGATCTCGAGCGTGTTCGCCGGGGCGGTCATGTCACCGATCGTCAAGGTCACATCAGCCGTCGTATCTTCGGTGGTGGTGATGGACGTTGGCGCGGCGGCAATCGTGGGCGCGGTTTCGATCATGAGCGACCAGCCCAGGGCGATCTGACCGGCGTCGCCCGCGGTGTCATCGACGACGTAGAGCGACCAGATGCCGTTGGGATTGGAGCCCACGAATGCGGACAGCGCGGCCGCGTATGGCCCGGCCGGGGCCGGGCTCGGGAATGCGTCATCCGCACCCACGTTGGTCGGGGCGTTGGTGCCGGTCACCAGCGGGGTGTCGGCGCTGAGGCTGCGGGCGGTGTCATCGAAGCGCAGCCGGACACCCGTGACGGGCGTGCGGCCGCCAACATCGGACATGAGAACGACCTTCTGCCCGCCCGGGCTCACCAGCAGGACGTCGATGTCCGCCGGAGCCGTGTGCGCGATCCCATCGAGCGTCACCAGGACGCGGTGCACGGTGCCGACCATACTCGTCACTTCGATGGTGGACGGATAGTTCGTCGCGGAGGCGTTATCACGAATGGTGATCGGGGTCGTGTTGGCGAAGTTCTGGCCAGGAGCTGGCGTGACCGCCAGCGTGAAGGTGTTGGTCACCGAGACGGTGCCGTCATTCGCCACCAGACTGATCGCGACGTCGCCCGTAGCCGTACCGATCGGCGTCGCCTGAATGGTGCGGTCAGCGCCGCTGCCGCCCAGGACGAGGTTGCCGTCGGGAACCAAGGCCTGATTGCCCGAGCTTGCGGTCACCACGATGTCACGTGCTGGCGTCTCCACGTCACCGACGGTGAAGGCGATGTTGGTGGTGGACATACCGGACTGGACGGACTGCCCGGCGGGGATTGCGGAGATGGTGGGCGCGTCGTTGACCGGCGTCACGGTCAGCGTGAGCTGATGCGAGACCGGCGTGGTCGCATCGGAGACGGTAAAGGTCAGCACGGTTTCACCGAACTGGTTGGCGGCCGGCGTCACGGCAACCGTGACGTCCCCACCGCTTCCGCCGACGACGATGTTGTTCGTGCTGTTCGGAACCAGCGCAGGATTCGACGAGGTCACCACGACATTGGTCGGGCCGACCGTGGAATCAACGTCCGCGATGGTGTAGTTGACGGTCACGGAGGCATCCTCGGCGATCGTGATGGCGTTGGTGGCCGTGGCGACGGTCGGCGGGTCGTCGACCGGAGTGACACGCAACTGGAACGACACCTCGTTGAGCGTCGCACCGTCGGTGACGGTCAGGCGCACAGTATTGGTGCCGCTGAGGTTGGCGGCGTTGGTGATCACGAAGCTGCGGTCAGCGGTGGAGGCTGCCGGCAGGGCGAGTCCACCCGCCGGGATGTTGCTGACGAGGTCGAGCGTGGGGCTGTTGTTCGTGTAAGCGGTCACGACGAGGTTGGTCATCGCCGTGTCGGAGTCGGCCACGCTGAAGTTCACGGTGACCGGCGTATCTTCCGCAGTCGTAACGGTACCGGCGACCGCGATGGTCGGGCTGGTTTCGAGGATCAAATACCACCCGGCGAGGCTGCCGGCATCCGGGAACGTGTCATCCACAATGTACAGCTTCCACTGGCCATTCGGCGCGGTTCCCACAAACTCGTCCAGATCGGCCGTATACGGCCCGACGGGGGCTGACGGAATGCTGTCGCCGAGTTCGAAGTCGGCCGGTTGGAAAACTCCGTTGGCCAACGGATCTCCCGCGCCCAGCGTATCGCCATCGTCCCGGAGCGTGATGCGCAGGCCCGAGGCGGCCGTCCCGCCACCGGCGTCGCTGAGCAGCATCACCGCAGTGTTATCGGGAGCGACGAGCAGCATGTCGACATCTTCCGGATACGGATGGCTGAAACCAAGCAAGGTGACGCTGACACGGCTAACGAGTCCCGAGACACCCTCGACGTTCACGGTGGAGGGATAGGGCTCGGCGATCCCGTTATCGCGGATGGTGACGGCGCCGGCCGCATAGGCCAGGTTGCGGGTGACCGTCAGCACGAAGGTCTCCGTGGACGGGGTGCTGGTGCCGTCGCTGGCGGTGACCGTGATGGTCGTTTGACCATAGAGGATCCCGACCGGGGTGATGGTCAGCGATCGGTTCTCACCGCTGCCGCCCAGAACGATATTCGCATTCGGGACCAGCGTTTGGTCCGAGGATGTTGCCGTGACCGTGACCGCGGCGCCCTCGACATCGCTAACCGTGAAGTCGATGGGGTCGGAGGTCATGCCAGCCGGAATGCTCAGGTCGCCAATGGCGGAGATGATCGGCTGGTCGTCGACCGGGGTAACGATGAAGACGAACGAGTTCGTCGAGGAACCCAGGACGCTGGAGGCTACGAGCGTGATGGTGTTGGTGCCGGAGACGTTGGCCGTGGGGACGATGCTGAGGGTACGGCTGCCGCCGCTTCCGACGCCGGTGCCCCCGATGCTGCTAATCAGGTTCGCCGTTGGGAAGGCGTTGGTCTGCGCCGTCAGCGTGACCTCAACCCCTGGCTGGGCGTCACCGATGGTCACGCGCACTTCCTTGGTCTCGTCTTCGCGCGTGGTCTGCGGGCTGTCCACCGCCGTGATGTTGGGACTGGTGACAATGCTCAGTTGCCAGCCGCCGCTGATGGTCGCGCCGCGGTTCCCCTCGGTGTCATCGACGACATACAGAGACCAGGTCCCGTTGGGATTGGTGCCTGCGAATGCGTCCGTGAGCGACGCGCTGGGAGGTTGATTGGTGGTTCCCGGGAGGGTGTCGACGTCCTCGTAGTTGGAGATCTGGTAGATCCCCGAGACCAAGGGACCGGCGTCGGCCACCGGGGCATCGCCGTCGTCGTCGAAGATCAGTTGGGCATCGGTAACGGCCGTGGTTCCGCCCGCGTCGCTCAGGAGCAAGACACTCTTGCCGGTCGGCCCTTGGAGGAGGATGTCGACTTCATCGGGTGCGGGATGACTGAATCCCAGCAGTTTGACTTTGATGGAGGCGACGTTGCCGAGCAAGCCGCTGACGTTGAGGGTGCTCGGATAGGGAGTGGCGGTCGCGTTGTCGTTGAGGGTAATCAACTCCTTCTGCTCATACATCGGGTTGGCCGGCGCGGCCACGGTCAGAGTGAAGGTCCGGCTGGCGCTCAGCGCTCCGTCGCTCACGGTGATGGTCACATCGGCGACCCCGCCGACGATCTCCACCGGGAACAGGGTGACGGTGCGGTCGGCGCCAGAGCCGCCGAGGACGATGCTGCTACGCGGCAGGACTTTGGCGTTGCTGGTGCCGGCCTCGACCGTGAGGCTGGCAGGGTCGGTTTCGACATCGCCAATTGTGAAGGCCACGGGGCCCACGGGAACACCGGCCGTCGTATCCTGCTTCTGGATGACGGAGATCGTGGGGGCATCGTTGACCGGGACGACTTCGACGGTGACGGTTTGGCTCACGGTGAAGCCGCTGCTGTCCTGGGCGGTGACGAGGAGGGTGCTGGTACCTGTGGCGTTCGCCAGGGGTGACACGGTGACGGAGGCGTTGTTGCCGGCCAGCGTGGTCGACGCCGTGAAGGGCGCCCCGCCCGCCGGAACCGCAGTGACGTTGGTCACCGAGCCGTCGTAGTCACCGACATTGAAGGCGATGGTGAGCGGCGTGTCTTCCAGGGTGTTGGTTGTCGTCACCAGGTTGGAGATGGTCGGCTTCGGGTAGATATTGAGGAGCCAACCGCTGTTGATGATGCCGACTTCGTCGCCGAACATGTCATAGACGTAGAGGGACCAAGTCCCGTTGGGATTCGTGCCGTCGAACACGCCGAGGTCGGCCGTGTAAGGTCCGCCAGGAGCAGGCGCGGTGAAGTCGCCGGTGCCGTAGTCGGCGGGTTGGTAGGCGCCGGTCGCAATCTGGGTTTCGTCGGGCAAAGCGGCTCCAGTAGCGCTGAAGGTGAGGCGGCCATTGACCAAGGCATTCCCGCCGCCCGCCCGGCGCATGAGGACTGATTTCTCGCCGCCAGGGCCGACCAGGAGGACGCCAATGTCTTCCGGCCAGGTGTGATTCACGTCAGCGAGGACCGCGGTAATGCTGCCGACCGTGCCGGAGACGTTGGCGACCGGAATCGTGGAAGGATAGGGAGTGGCGACGTCGATGTCGTTGATCGTGATGGCGTTGGTGTTCGCGGCAACTGCGTGGGACACGGGGTTGATCTGGATGGTGAACGTAGCGGCGGTGAGGTTGGTGGCGCTGCCATCCGTCACTCCCAGGGTGATGGTGGCCGTGCCGGTGGCGGCGCCGGTGGGTGCCACGGTGACGGTGCGGGTGGCGCCGGTTCCGCTGAAGAATACGTTGTCATGGTCCACGACCGCCGGATTCGATGAGAAGGCGCCCAAGAGCACGTTGTCCTCGCTGCCATCGACGTCGTCTACAACCACCGTTATGGGTCCGGAGAGGACGCCGGCGGTAGTGTAGATGGCGTTGGTGCTGAGGGAGACGATGGAAGGGGCGTCATTGACCGGGGTGACCGTTACGGTGAACACCAGGGAGGCGGTCGCGCGCCCGTCGCTGACGGACACGGTGATATCGGACGATCCCGAGTCAACGTTCAGCTTGGGCGTAACCGTGATGGTGCGGTTGACGCCGCTGCCCGTGACGCTGATCGCGGTGTTGGTGACGACGTTCTGGTCGGACGAAGTGGCGGTGACGGCCAGGGTGCCGGGGTCGGTGCTGCTGTCGTTGACCACGACGTTCCACGAGGCCGGCGTGTCCTCGGCCGTGGTGATGCTGGTCGTGTTGGTGGTGGTGATGACCGGCGTGGTGGCGAGGGTCAGCGTCCACGAGGCGATAGTGCCACCGTCGACAAAGCCGTCATCAACGACGTAGAGGGACCAAGTGCCATTCGGGTCGCTGTCGGCAAAGTCGCCGAGGTCCGTTGACCATGGCGCGCCGCCGAGGGCGCCGACGGCGTCGAACAAATCCTCGTAATTGGTGGGCTTGTAAGCGCCCGAGGCGATCTGCGTGTCGTCGGGCAGGCTTGCCGACTCGGCGCTATCGAACGTGAGGGTGACTCCGCCGAGGTCGCCACCACCGCCGGCGTCACTCCAGAGCAGAACCTGGTCGCCAAGCGGGCCCACGAGGAGGACGTCGATGTCATCCGGGTAGCGGTGATTGATATTATTGAGGGTAACAGTAACCTTTTCAATTGTCCCCACGACATTCGACACTCCGACTGTCGATGGAAATGGGGTGGCCGTGGACTGGTCGTTGATGGCGATCCCCGCGGGGTTCGTCAACGAGAACTGCGCGAAGGCGGACGACGCGATAAGGATCGTAGCCAGGCCAGCCAGGGCCAGAGCGCTCAACCGCTGAGTCAGATTAGGTTGCATGTTTTTCATCTTCCCATGAAGGTTGACGCAGACCCTAATAATTTGCGCGTGAATGGCAAGCAAATTCTGGCATGGCAAAATCCCTTGTTCTTCTGCAAGGCCAAGTCCGCCAGTAACCTGCCGCCACGAGGTGGCCCCGGAAGGGGGGCCGGATGTCAGCGGGATGCCGCACGCTGGTGACCTTCACATCTCCTGCATGATTCAAGGGGACGCGGGCGCCACAGTCGCCGGCGTTCGTGAGTCCGGAGACCGATCTGGTCGGCACTCGCCGCCCTCGGCCGACGCAACCGAAGGAGGGAGCGGCCAGCTCTCTCTCCGACCTTCAGACGCGCGCGCGGACAGCGACGTTGCCGCGCCACAAGAGGCGGCGGGGATGTCGGCGCCCGGCGCAGACGGCGATCCGGCGTTGTCCGGTCGCGCAAGCCGGTGGTTGCTCTGACCAGACGAGCCGGCCAGCAAGTCGGACCTTCCTTTGACCTTTCCCAGCACGCGGTCCCCCGGCTAGAGTTCGTGAGGCTCAAGACGGGGCAGAGACCATGGCGGACATTGTTCTGACGACGCTGAATGCCAAGTACCCTCATTGCGCTTTGGGGCTGCGGTATTTGCTGGCGAACCTGCAGGAACTGGAGCCGCGCGCGGCACTGTGGGAGGGCGACATTCACCAGCAACCACTCGAGGTCGTGGAGCAGATCCTGAGCCGAATCCCGCGGATCGTCGGTCTTGGGGTCTACATTTGGAACGTTCTGGAGACGAGGGCGGTGGTTTCGCTGCTGAAGCGTGTGCGGCCCGAGGTCGACGTGGTGTTGGGGGGACCCGAGGTCAGCCACGAGACGGACGGGCAGGAGCTCGCAGGGATGGCTGACTACGTGATCGCGGGCGAGGCCGATCTGGAGTTCGCGGATTTGTGCCGTGCGCTGCTCACGGGGCAACGGCCGGCGGGGAAACTGATTGTGGCGGCGCCCCCGGATCCGGGTGCGCTGCGACTCCCCTACAGGTTGTATCGGGATGAGGACCTAGCCCAGCGCATGGTGTACGTGGAATCCTCGAGGGGGTGCCCGTTTCACTGCGAATTCTGCCTGTCATCGCTCGATGTTCCGGTGCGTGCCTTTCCCCTCGAACCATTGCTGAAGGAATTCGAGGGACTGCTCGAGCGGGGCCTGCGGCGGTTCAAGTTTGTGGACCGGACATTCAACCTGGAGATCGGAAGGAGCGTGGCGATTCTGGACTTCTTTCTGAATCATTGGACGCCGGGTTTGTTTTTGCATTTCGAGATGATCCCCGACCACTTCCCGAGGGTGTTGCGGGAGCGAGTCCGGCGGTTCCCGGCCGGTTCACTGCAGTTCGAGGTAGGCTTGCAGACGCTCGATTCGGACGTTGGCGAGCGCATTCGGCGTCGTCAGGACAATGCCGCGGCGGAAGAGAACTTCCGGTTTCTCCGGGAGGAGACCGGAGTGCATGTTCATGCTGATCTGATTCTCGGATTGCCCGGCGAGAGCATCGAGGGTTTCGCGCGCGGTTTCGATCGGCTGGTGCAATGGAATCCACAGGAAATCCAGGTGGGCCTGCTCAAGCGGCTCCGGGGCACGACCCTGGGTCGCCACGACGCGGAGTGGGGTATGGTCTACCGAGCCGAGCCACCCTACGATCTCTTGTGCAACCATCTGATTGACTTCGCGACGATGCAGCGGCTCCGACGCTTCGCCCGATACTGGGACCTCATCGCCAACAGCGGCAACTTCGTCGAAACGACCCCGCGCTTGTGGTCGGAGGCCTCGTCGCCATTTGCGGCCTTTCTGGCGTGGAGCGACTGGCTCTATCGGCGGCTGGGCCGGCAGCACGCCATCGCGTTGGATCGGTTGGCCGAGGAGTTGTTCCGTTACCTCGTCGACGTCCGTGGCCAACCGGCCAAACGCGTGGCCGACAGCCTGGGAGGCGACTACCGGCGCGCCGGGCGACGCGAGATTCCGGAGTTCCTGCGGAGGCTTGACCTGGCCAAGCCAATCGAACGTCGTGCCGCGGGAAGCAGCGGGCCGCCAAGAAGACAACTGCGCCACCTGGCCACTGAGACAGACACACCATCTACACCATGAATCTCCCTTCCCATTTTGGGATACCACTTCGCATGAAAGGTAGGGCGATCCCGCGCCTGCGGGAGCGCCGCGAAGACCAGGCCAATGCACCACTCGTTTCCGGCGGGATGCGGAGACCTGCTCGCGAGTCCTGCTCGGAGCCTGCTCGCGAGTCCTGCTCGGAGCCTGCTCGGAATCGCGCCGTGCCAGTTCTCAGGGCAACCGTCGCCCCGTTTCCCCGAGCGCTGCTGGACGCTGCCTCCGGACCGCGGCTCGTCTGGAGCCGCAGCAAAGGGTGTGTGCGTTCTGCTGCGGGTCGAGAAGACCCGCGGTCCGGAAGGGCGCGCTGCCGTGCGGGTGTGGCTGGTCGGTCGCCGGGCCGCGGCTGTTCTCGAGCCGCAGCCAACGGTGTGCGCGCTTTGCTGCGGGTCAATCCCGTGGCCGCGGGACGCGGTCCGGAAGAGCAGGCTGCCGTGCGGGTGTGGCTGGGCGATCGCCGGCCCGTCCGGTTCCGGACCGCGGTGCTCCTCGCGCCGCCGAGAGTGTGGGCGTTCTGCTGCGGATTCTGGCTGCTCTTGGTTTCGGTCACGGCCTGGGCGCAGCCGGTCACGAATTTGAGCGTGCTGTCGTTCAACGTCCTGGTGGCCGGCCAGCGGGGGTTGGGCAACATCACCGAAGCCATTCGCCGGTCGGGTGCCGACGTCGTGGGCCTGCAGGAGATTGCGAGTTCGCCGGCGGCGATATCGCAGGTGGCGACCAGCCTGGGTTTCCACACTCTGCCCGGTCTGCCCATCCTCAGCCGGTATCCGATTCGAGGGACGGCAGGGCTTGGCACCAGCGAGGTGCAGAACGGGGCCACCATCGAGCTCACCCCCGGTCAGCGCATTCATTTGTTCAACTGTCATCTCGCGCCCTACCCCTACGGTCCTTACTTTCTCCGCGACGGCCAGTCGGTGGACGCCGTGATCGACCTCGAGGTGGCAACGCGGCTGCCGCAGATGACCAGTCTCCTGGCAATGGCGGCACCCTACCTCGCCCTGGACGAACCGTGTTTTCTGACGGGAGATTTCAACGCCCCGTCGCATGTGGATTACGCGGCGGTGCCGTGGCCGGTCTCGACCGCGGTGCACGCGGCCGGCTGGCTCGATTCCTATCGCCTCCTGCACCCGGCCAACCGCACCTTCCCGCCAGCGTTTGCCTTCGACGAACCGGGAGTCACCTGGACCCCGGACGGTTCCGCCGCAGACGACACGTTCGATCGTATCGACTTCGTGTATTTCTCCGCGGAGGACGGAGTCACCCCCGTGGCCTCGTCCGAACTGGATGCGCGCAACAACCTCAGCCCCTGGCCTTCCGACCATCGGGCGGTATGGAGCCAGTTTCAGCTCACGCCGCCGATTCCCGGCGCCGGGGCAACGCGCCCATTCCCGAGTTCGGGGGCCACCAGAGTGGCGACCAATCTCTACCTCTCCTGGCTGCCCGGCTCGAACGCCACGGCCCATGTGGTGCGTTTCGGCCTGACCCACCCCGGCGATCTCGTCGCCACCCAAGCCGTGGCGTCGTTTGATCCGGGCCCGTTGTCGACGAACGCCACCTACTTCTGGCGGGTGGATGAACTGACCCCCAGCGGCGTCGTCACGGGCGCAGTGTGGACGTTCACCACCGTCGACCCGAACGCGAGCACCCTCTACGAATGGACTTTTGAACGGGCGAACCTCGAGCCCGCGCTCGGTCGGGGGGCGTTGTCCGAGGCGGATACCGCCACGGCGAGTCTGACGACCTTCGGCACGACCGACGGGGCTGGCGTCCCGCATGTGGGGGGGCGCCCGTCCGGTTACCTGAGTGTGCCGGCGTTTTCGTCCCTGGCGCACGGTTATCATCTCACCTTCACCGACAGCGGTCCCAACGGCGGTGGCGGCTACATCAACCAGTTCACCATGATTCTCGACGTGCTCCTTCCCGAGCAGTTGGGGTGGACGGCGTTGTTCAACACCAATCCGCAAAACGCCAACGATGCCGACTGGTATGTCGACGCGACCGGCCGCCTGGGAATCGGTGAACTCGGCTACAGCAGCGCCGGCACCGTCGTGGCTAACGCCTGGCACCGTCTCGCCTTCGCGGCGGACTTGGGTGCGGGAATCGTGACCTTTTACTGCAACGGGCTGCAGGTCCGACATCGAACGGGCGCTTCGCTGCTCGACGGGCGGTTCTCCCTCTACTCGAATCTGGATGCCGGTCCGGACCTGCTCCTCTTCAACGAGGGGGACACCTCGGGCACCTACACCCACGCACTCCACGTCAGCAGCATCGCTTTCACGGACCGCACGTTGAGTGCCGGGGAAATCGCCGCGCTCGGCGGCCCGCGCGCGGAAGGGATCTTCGCGCGCTCGTTGCACGCTGCCTGGCATGGCTCGGAGGTGGTGCTGACCTGGAGCGGGGCGACCAACGTCCATCTGCAACGCGCCTCCACTCTCGCCCCGGGCGAGTGGCGGGAGGTTCCCGATACGATGGGCGCCAGCAGCCATGAGGAGCCCGTGTCGGGCGCCGCGACCTTCTTCCGGCTCATCCAGCAGTAGCCTGCAGCCGGCGCACGGCGCATCCTGGTTCTCCAGGCCACGCTACTGCGCTGCAAGGGTGTGAACGACGCCAGTTCGCGTCAGTGCATCTGGAGGTTGTCGGTCACCAGTCCGCGTCGGTGGGCGGGCACCACCGATGCCGGCTCAGCGTGGGGAAACTGGTTCTGGGAGCGGCCAGACGGTGCTGGCCGCCCACCGACAACCTGGGGATGCACCAGTTCGCGCCGAGTGCTCTCGGCTGCGGGTCGAGAAGACCCGCGGTCCGGAAGGGCCGGTTCGCGCGCGGTGTGGTGGGGCGATCACGGGCCGGCGTTTGGGACCGCGGCTCGTCTGGAGCCGCAGTCAGGGGTGTGTGCGTTCTGCTGCGGGTCGATCCCGCGGCCGCGGGACGCGGTCCCGAAAGGGCCGGTCAGGGGGCGTCAGCTTCAGCGCGCCGTGGAGCCGGCGAGGCTTTTGCCGAGGCGGCGGGCGGCATCCTGCACGAACCGGACCAGCGCGGGCGGGGCCACGGGAACCGCATGACCGCCCCAGCTCAAGACCCAGCGCTGGACTTCGGCCAGGCTGGACAGCCGGAGCCGGAGCTCGACTCCGCCGTCGGAGAGCTCGAGCAACTGTTGCGAGGGGTGCCACCGTTTCTCGCGGATGAAGTCGGCCACCCCCTCGTGGAAGCGGATGACGACCTGATGCTCGCCGTGGCCGGTGACGACGCCGAAGCTGTCGCGCAGGCGCTGCTCGAGGGAGAAACGCCGGGGACGCGTGAAGCTGCGGCCGGTGGGGCGGACGGAGAGGATGCGGGCCGGGGCGAAGGTGCGGAGGTCGCGGCGCAGATGGCAGTAGGCGAAGAGGAACCACTCGCCGTTGATGTTGGCCAGGTGATACGGATCCACCACGCGACGTTCGGTTTGGCGCTGACCGGGCTTGCGGTAGGTGAGTTCCAGTTGCTGGCGCCGGGTCGTCGCGCGCGCCAGGACTTCGAACGTTTGCAGATTCAGCAGCGGTTCGGCGCTGGTGCGGAAGGAGATGGTTTGCTCCCACTCGGCGAGGTTGAGGGAGACGGTCTCGGGCAGGGTGGCCGCCATTTTTCGCAAGGCGCTGAGCAGCGGTTTCTCCAAGTTGGTCCCGCGGTATTGCTGCAGCGCCTTCTCCGCCACGAGGAGGGCGAGCAACTCGCCTTCGCTGATGTGCAGCGTGGGGAACGCGGTGACTTCCTCCGTGTACCGGTAGCCGTTGCGCCGGCGGTCGAACGCGATCGGGAGCTGCAGGCGATCCCGCATGAACTCGACGTCGCGGTGGATTGATTTCGTGCTGACCTCGAGTTCCTCCGCCAGGCGGGTTGAATTGGGGAACTGGCCCTCCTGGACGGCCTGATGGATCAGCAGCATCCGTTGCAGCGGCGGCCGGGTAAGAGGCGGCCGCGCGGCTTCGCCGGCGGGCTTGGGTTGGCGGGAGGACGCGGTCAAACGCGGGGCCGAGTCGGCGCCCGCGCGTCCGGGTAACGGGGTGGACGACCGGATCCGGCGCTGTGCTGGCAGCCGGCCGGGCGGTGCGCGCGGGCTACAGGCTCAGGGTGAGTTTGGTGAGCAGCTCTTCGTTCGTCTTGTGCTTCCGCAAGGCGCCGATGAGCGTTTCCATGGCTTCGACCGGGTTGAGGTCGACCATCATCCGGCGGAGTTTGCGGATGGCCTCGATGTGTTTCGCCGGAAACAGCTTTTCCTCCTTGCGGGTGCCGCTCTTCGGGATGTCAAGGGCCGGGAAGAGGCGGCGGTCGGAGAGCTTGCGATCCAGGATGAGTTCCATGTTCCCGGTGCCCTTGAACTCCTGGAAGATGAGTTCGTCCATCCGGGAACCGGTGTCGACCAGGGCGGTGGCCACGATCGTGAGCGATCCGCCTTCCTCGATCTTGCGCGCGGCGGCGAAGATCTTGCGCGGAATCTCGAGGGCGCGAGCGTCGACGCCGCCAGTCATGGTGCGGCCGCTACCGCCGTGGACGCTGTTGTAGGCGCGGGCGACGCGGGTGATGGAATCGAGGAGGACGAAGACGTCCTTGCCGGCCTCGACCATGCGGCGGCAGCGCTCGATCATGAAACGGGAGAGGCGGACGTGGGTTTCGAGGTCCTGATCGTTCGAAGACGCGACCACCTCGGCCTTGACGGAGCGCTGGAAGTCGGTGACTTCCTCGGGCCGTTCGTCGATGAGCAGAACGAGCACGTGCACCTCGGGGTGGTTGGCGGTGACGGCGTTGGCGATCTGCTTGAGAATGGTCGTCTTGCCCGTGCGCGGCGGCGACACAATCAGGCCGCGGGTCCCCTTCCCAATGGGCGTCACCAGATCGATGATGCGCATCTCGAGCTGGTCGGGCGTGGTCTCCAGCCGGAATTTCTCGAGGGGATCGATCGTCGTCAGGTTCTCGAAGCGCATCGCCTTGACGTAGTCGGCGAACGCCATGCCGTTGACCTTGTCGACCTCGCGCAACTGGGGGTTGTTGCCGCGGTGCGGGGGCTGGAGGGTGCCGGAAACCTGGCACCCTTCCCGCAAGAAGTGCTTCTTAATGGTGTCCGGCGTGACGAAGATGTCCGTCGGTTTCGGCTGGAAATGGTGGTCCGCCGACCGCAGGAAGCCGAAGCCTTTCTCCGCAATCTCAAGAAACCCGGAACCGTAGTCCGGCGTGGTGCTCGCCTTGTTGCTCATACTGTCTGTGCTTGACCGTGAAAGGCCCCCGCCCGATGTGGCACGAAAGCCACCAGAACCTCGAAACCTGGAAAAACGGCCGACCCGAACTGTCTTGAATGCGACCGACGTGGGCCAGGCCGATTGGGCCTGTGACTGCGAACTATTACGATCGGCTCCTGTCGAACGCAAGGGCTTTTTTCAGAGGGTACAACAACAAGGCCACTCGATCTCTCCGGGCAGCCTCGAAGAATATGGGCAGCGCCGACCTAGGCCGCCGCGGGGGCCTTCTCCTCTTTGGCGGGCTTCTTGGCCTTGGCCGCCTTGGCCGCCACCTTCCGGCGCTTGATCCAGCGTTGGCGGCGATGGCGTTTTTCGACCTTGTTGTATTGGCTGCTCATAGACTCTTTACTTTCGCGGGGCGATCGATTTGTGTAGGGCGCAATATGAGTGCTCGCTGGCCACGGTTCAACTCCTATTTGCTCCTCCTGCTGCCCCTGGCCATCCTCGGTCTGGCCGGGGGATGCAAGACCGCCGAGGAGCGCCGCCGGGGCGACCTCCATACTTCCCTCTGGCTCCACGTCGAGTCCCCGTCCACCCTCATCGAAACCAACCACCTCGCCGGAGCCAACATCGCCGGCATCCGCTTCGTCTTCAGCCGGCGCCCCTTCCTGACCGAAGACTACGTCCAGTCCGCCGAACTCATCGATACCCCGCAAGGCGGGTATGCCATCGAGGTCGGCTATGACGACCACGGCCGCATGGCCCTGGACGCCGTCTCCGCCGAGGCCCGCGGCCGGCATATCGTCATCCTGGCGAAGTTCGGCCCCAAGAAGAAGCCCGAGCAGCGGTGGATCGCCGCCCCGCTGGTCCGCCGCCGCATCACCGACGGCGTCTTCACTTTCACCCCGGACGCCACCCGGCAGGAAGCGGAGGACATCGTCTTCGGGCTCAAGAATGTCGCCCGCAAAAACGCGCAGCCGTGGGTCTTCTGAACCGTATCTCGGCGGTGGCACGGGAGAACACGCTCGGCCCCAGGCGGTGTCGGACACCGCGCGCCAGCCCGGCACTCCTGCTGGCCCTCCTCGGCACCCTCCCGCTCCCAGCCCAACCCCTCCTGCTGCCCACCGCCAACCGCGCCCTCTTCGAACCCGGCGGCCAGGAACGCTTCTACGTCGGCACCGCGGGAAAGACCTGGCTCTCCGGCACCTTCGGCTGCGTGCGCACCCAAGGCCGACAGATGCACGAAGGCATCGACATCCGCGCCCTCGAACGCGACCGCCGTGGGGAACCCACCGATGCCGTATCCGCCATCGCCGACGGCGTGGTGGCTTACGTGAACGCCAAAGCCTCCCTCTCCAACTACGGCATCTACGTCGTCCTCCGCCACCAGCGGGACGGCATCGAGTTCTACTCGTGGTACGCCCACTTGTCGGAAGTGCGGGACGGCCTCGCCCCGGGTCTTCCGCTGCGTGCCGGAGAAGTCTTCGCCCGCCTGGGGCGCACCGCCAACACCGTCCAACCGATCAGCAAGGACCGGGCGCACCTCCACCTCGAAGTCAACCTCCTGGTCAACGACGCCTTCCCCACCTGGCACCACCAGACTTCCGGGGGCGTCCGCAACGACCATGGCCTGTGGAACGGACGCAACTTCCTTGCCCTGGACCCCAGTCTGATCCTGCTCTCCTCACATCGCTTTGGCACCAACTTCAACCTCCAGCGCTTCGTTCGGAACCAGCCGGCCCTCTGCCGCGTGCTGGTCCGCGTCCCGGATTTCCCCTGGGTCCACCGGTACGCCTGCCTCGTGGAACCCTCCGCGTTGCCACCACACGCCGTGGCGGGCTTCGAACTCCACCTCGAGTTCAACGGCGTCCCTGTTCGCCTGATCCCCCGCGACGCGTCGGCGTTTCGCACCACCGCCCGCTACGAACTGCTCGACGTCAATGAGACCCTCCAACGCGAGTGCGCCTGCCGCCGACTCGTCCAAAGAAAGGGCGATAGTTGGGGACTCGCCCGCACCGGCGTCCAACTCCTCGACCTGCTCACCTTCCGACCGTGAGCCCTTCGGGACCGCGGGTCTTCTTGACCCGCAGCAAGACGCACACACCATTGCCTGCGGCTCAAGCCGCCTCCGTCCCGCCGTCGCGGGACTACGGCGCGCCGAGGACGAGCCGCGGTCCCAAACTTGGCGGGCGGCCGGTCGCCCAACCAC
>CAYSPU010000027.1:22690-32402 GCA_964432995.1 uncultured Verrucomicrobiota bacterium | reverse complement strand
CGACCGAGGGACCTGCCTCCGCCAAGGCTACGGCACGGCAAGCCGGTCGCGCTCCTCCCAGGTGAAGATCCGCAAGCCCGTCCGCCTGCCGAACCCCGGCTTGACGTCGCCGGGGATCGCGCCAACCTTCCTGCCAACAAGAACAACCTATGGCGCTCCATCCCCTGGCAGGCAAACCGGTTCCGCCCGAGCTGCGAATCGATCTGGCGCGTCTCGAACGCGACTACTTCGAGCAACAACCCGATGTGACCAACCCACTCCAGCGGGTGAGCTTCGGCACCAGTGGCCATCGCGGCTCGAGCACCCAGGCGACGTTCACGGAAGCCCACATCCTCGCCATCACCCAGGCCATCTGCGAATACCGCCAACACGAAGGCATTCGGGGCCCGCTGTTCCTCGGGCGCGACACCCATGCGCTGTCCACGGTCGCCCAGCGCACCGCCCTAGAGGTCCTCGCCGCCAACGGGACCGAGACCTTTCTGCAGAAGGACGACGGTTTCACGCCGACACCGGCGATTTCCCGGGCCATCCTCGTTCACAACCGCGCGCATCCACGGGCATTGGCAGATGGGCTTGTCATCACCCCTTCCCACAACCCGCCGGCCGACGGCGGCATCAAGTACAACCCGCCGCACGGGGGCCCCGCGGACACCGACGCGACCGGCTGGATTCAGGATCGCGCCAATGCCCTCCTCGCGGAGCGGAACCATGGTGTCAAGCGGGTGAGCTGCGAGTCGGCTCTACGGGCCGCGACGACGCACGCCCATGATTTCCTGTTGCCCTATGTCGAGGAACTCGACCGTGTGGTCGACCTGGCCGCGATCCGCTCGGCCGGCGTGAAGATCGGCGTCGACCCCCTCGGAGGCGCGGCGGTGCATTACTGGGAACCGGTGCGGCGGATCCACGGTCTGGACCTGACGGTTGTCAACCCGACCGTTGACCCGACGTTCGCCTTCATGACGTGTGATCACGACGGGAAGATCCGGATGGATTGTTCAAGCCCGCACGCCATGGCTGGGTTGATTGGCCTGAAAGACGGGTTCCAGGTGGCGTTTGGCAACGACCCGGATTCCGATCGTCACGGCATTGTGACGCCGAGCGCCGGTTTGCTGAATCCCAACCATTACCTCGCGGTAGCCGTCCAGTACTTGGTCGGGCACCGGCCGCAGTGGTCCGCACAGGCCAGGATCGGCAAGACCGCCGTCAGCAGCAGTCTCATCGACCGGGTGGTGGCCGCGTTGGGACGCCCGCTGATGGAGGTCCCCGTCGGGTTCAAATACTTCGCGCCCGGATTGCATGATGGCTCGGTCTGTTTTGGCGGCGAAGAGAGCGCGGGCGCGAGCTTCCTGCGGCGCGATGGCACCGCGTGGTCGACGGACAAGGACGGTCTGATCCTGGGTTTGCTGGCGGCCGAAATCACGGCGGTGACCGGGAAGGACCCCGGCGTGCTCTACCGCGAACTGACCGCCCGCTTCGGCGCGCCCTGCTACCAGCGCATCGATGCCCCTGCCACACCCGAGCAGAAGGCCGCGTTCCAGAAGCTCACGGCTGACTCGGTGCAAGCCACAATGATGGCCGGCGAACGGATCACCGCCAAGCTCACCCATGCTCCGGGCAACCAACAGCCCATCGGTGGTTTGAAGGTCGTCACCGAGAACGGCTGGTTTGCGGCGCGCCCCTCCGGCACGGAGAATCTTTACAAGCTCTACGCGGAGAGTTTCCAGGGCGAAACCCACCTCCGCGCCATCATCGCCGAAGCGCAGCAAATCGTCGCCGACGCCCTCCACGGATAGGCAGCCTGTTGGGGGAAGCGCGGATGACGCCGATGGGCGCTGATCGGAACGGAGGGTTTGACCGCGGTCTTTCCCTCAGGCTTTTGCGCCTTCTGCGCTTTTTCGCGGCTCTCCTCTTCGAGACGCGCGGGTGTTGGTCGGCGCGGAATCCGAGGCGGTGAACGACGCGGTGTCTGTGCGCTTTCGCGGGCTACTGCGAGGTGGCTTCCAGTTGGAAGAAACGGGCCGCGCGGTCGGCCGATGCCTCGAGGAGCCGGACCTGATAAAACCAGGAGGCAGCGTCGAGGACGTTGGTGACCGACGCGGTGTCGAGATCGACCCCGACGACCGCGTCGGTCCAGGCGACCGGATCGTCGAGTTGCGAGGCGACCTTCAGGGTGTAGCGGAGGTCGGTGTAGCTGTCATTCAGGCGCGTGTAACCCAGCCACAGCGCGTTGTCCTGGTGTGAGATGGTGAGCGAGGCGCGGGCCAACCGCTGCTCGTCGGTCAGGCCGTCGGTCCGGTTCATGCCAAAGGCGTAGAGCTCGAAGTTGCTCAGTCCGGCGCAACCGGCGGGCACAGCCGTGGTCGCGGCTGCGCCGGTGAGAATCTCGGCTTCCGTGTAATTGGCCAGTTGCCACTGTTCGTAGCCGGTCGGGGTATGGGGCGGGGCGGAGGCGAGTCGGAACCGGGCGACCAACGTGACTGGCGTATCGCCTACGAACACACTGGGTGTCGGGTTGGTGATGGCGGTGTCCGCCCAGCCGTCGAAGACATAGCCGGCGTCCGGCAACGCCTGCACGGGCACGGGCAGGCTGCGGAAGAAGGTGCCGGTCCACGCCGCCCGGTTGGTCACGCCTTCGGTGCTGGTTTCGATCGCCACACCGTTGACGGTGAAACTCCCGCCGGTGCCGTTGGCCTCCTGGTTGCGCACGGTGAGCGGGCCCGTCCCGCCGAGGGCAAAGAACTCGTTCAGGTGGTTCCACGAGACGCGGTGACGCGTGGCGGTGTACTGGACCAGGGCGCTGTCGACGGCCTGGAGCCACCGCGCCTGGGTGTGGGTGCGGCCCCAGCGACGGAAGTGCGTCTCGATTTCCGGGGCGATCGCGTCGGCGGCCGCCGCGATGATTCCCGCGAGCCGTTCCGGCCGGAAGCTGGTGTTGAGCAGGTTCGCGTAGCGGGTGACGAAATAGTTGCGGAACTCCATGTTGCTCCACAGTTGGTTGATGAGGAAGCCGGGCTCGCTGCCGCCCGTCATCTTGCTCGACGAGAGATAAGCGAACATGTCGAAGTTCGGCCCCTCGAGTCCGGCCACGTCCAGGTCGTAGAGCATCCAGCGCCAGCGGGTGTCGCCGTACTTGCCGCAGGTGGCCACCTGGTTGGTGTGGGCCCGCCAGAAATCGCAGTTGTTGATCGGCCAGTCGGTATTGGCGAAGAAGGTCTCCGCGATGATGTAATCGGCGTAATTGGTGACATCCATCGAGGTCTGCACCTGGAGGTAATTCGCGGCCTGGTTGAGGGGGTTGGCCTGGATCCAGTCGATCAGCGCCTCGTAGTCCTCGTCCGCATAGGTGTCGCCGTCGATGCGCTCGATGTGGACCTTGTCGTTGTCGAGCGGATCCTCTTCGTGCATCAGCAGGTCGCAGTTGTCGGCCTCGAGACCGTAGCGGGTGGCGAGGTAGTGTTTGTCGAAGCTCTCGCGCAGGTTGTGGATGCCCCAGTATTCGCCGTTGAGGTAGGCGACGGTCGGTCGGTAGGCCATCACCGAGATGTCCAACCCTTTGACCATGCGGTGAAACACCGCGTCCTTGAGCATGGTGGCGACGCCGCCCGCGTCGGGTCCGTACCAGTCGTTGCCGCTGCTGCGGAGGAGGAACCGCTTGTACGCCGTCGCGGCCTCGTCCGGGAATAACGGGTAGTCCACGCGGTCCGCGCCGTATTCGCCCAGGCGGGCCATGAGGTAGAGGGCTTTCTGGGGGATCGCCCGGGTGCCGCCACCGTGCATGGTGACGCCCAGGCGTTGCGAGAACGCGGCGGTCGCCTGACCGGTCTCGAACAGCTCGAGTTGGACCGGGCGCTCCCATTCGGCGGCGACGCTTTCCTGGTGGTAATTGGCGTAGGGCTTGCCCCACTTATTGTCGCCGTAACCTTCGGGCGAATCGGCGTAGCACTTGCCCGGCACATAGATGCCGGAGGTGAAGCCGAACAGGTTGTCCGCGTCGGTGATGAGCGACATGATCGGCAGCGCGCGATTCGTGAACTGGGAACCGATGAAGTACGTGCCCCGCGTTTCGGGAGAGCAGTATTTGCTGTCGGCCGAGACCGCGATGGCGCGGATCACGACCGCCTTGGCGACCATGCCCACGGGGGCGAGCCAGTTCGCCGCCGGGACGTTGTTGGTAATCTCGATGGGGCTGGTGCGGATCCACGCCAGGCCGGAGGTGGCGGGAGCCGCGGCGGTGACGGAGACCGGGTTGCCGCTGTAGACAAAGGTCGTCGCCTCCCGCGGATCGCTGCCGTCCAGGGTGTAGAAGACGCGGTAGCCCGCGGTGGCGGTGGTGAGGACGACGCTTTGGCTGTCCTCGTAGACCCCGGGCGGGACGGAGAAGGACGGTTTCTGCGTGGTCAGCGTTTCCGAGTACTTCTCTGCGGAGGTCGTATTGGAGAAGCCCGGGGTCGGTTTCCCGAACACTTTCAGGGAAGTGGTGACGCCGTCGGCGGCGAGGCCGTAGGAGCGGTCTTCGCCGATCTCGTACCCCGGCGAATCGAACTTGTGGATGCGCAACACCGTGCTGTTGAAGAGGTGGACCGTCTCGCCGTCCTTGCTCAGCCCGAACTGACCGTGGACGATCGGCACCTGTTCGCTGACCTGGGCCGTAACGATCAGATCCATGATGAGGTCGGCGCTCGAGACGGAGGCCTGATGAACCTCGACGGCGAGGACATTGGTCCCCTGGACGAGTAGCGTCGGCGACAGCGCGTTCGTCGTCCACCACGTGGTCGGCGTTCCCAGCGGGGCCAGCGTGCTGTAGTCGGGGGCGCCGCCGGGCATGTTCTGGCGCAACACTTCGGCGCCATTCAGGTAGACGATCATGCCGTCGTTGATGCGCGCTCGAACGACGAGGTTGGTGATCACGGTGGGATTGACGACCCGGAACGACTTGCGGAAGTACGCGGTGGGATGGCGGTTGGCCGGATCGCTTCCGTAACCGAGCACGGTGGCACAGTCCATGTCCAGCTTGGGATCGTTGTAGCCGAGCGGGGCAATGCCGGACGCCCAACTCGTGTCGTCATAGCTCGTCGTGTTCCACGTCGCCGGGGGTGCACTCGCGGGGGCGGAGTACTTCCAGGTCGCGTTGGCCGGGATCAAGGAGTTGTCTGGGGCATTGGTCCAGACGGTGTATTCGGGCAGGTCGGCGCTGGCGAAGACCAACAGGAATCCGCCCGGGGGAATCGTGTAGTTGGGCAAGACGACGCCCTTGGCGGGCTCGAACGGGTTGGCGTCGCCCACGGCGTAGTTGTAGACGTTGACGCTGCTCGAACCCGCGTTGTAGAGCTCGATCCAGTCGGAGCTGGTGTCGCCGTTCTCGTCCGCCACCATCGAGTTGTCGTAGCAGACCTCGTTGATGAGCAATTGGGCGGCCACCGGCAGCGTGAGGCCGTTCGCCACCAGCGCGGCAAGCCAGAACCATCTGCGGACGATCGGAAAGTGGCGGCGCCGGATCGGGTCCCGAGTTCGGGGGGCAGGGGAGAGATGCTGGAACGAGTCGGTCAGGCTCGGCATTGGGGATGAATACGGGGACGGTGTCATTGTGCTTCTCAGGTCGCTGCTGGCGCACGGCCAATGGTTCGTTCACTCCGACGCGGCGAGCCTACCAGCGGAGGGGAGGGGATGGGAAGTCCGGCGCGTTGTGCCGTTCCGGTCATTCGTGGCTTCGGAGCCAAGGGATGAGGAATGACACAAACGGCGCAAAAGACCCAAAGGAGGGAAAGGAGATGAAAGCGGACCCCGCCGGAGGACCGTCTTCCCGATCCGTGCACCTCCGCACCAATCCGAGGGGGGGAGAGCCGCATAAGTGCGCAGGCCCGAACCCTCATCTGCGGCTCGAGCCGCCTCCGCCATGGCTACGGCGGGCCGGGGATGAGCCGCGGTCCTCAACCGGACGCGCGTTCGATCGTCTAGCGATCCCTGTGGGCCGACCCACCTTTCCGGACCGCGGGTCGTCTTGACCCGCAGCCAGAGGCACGGAAGACCAATGTCGTCCGACTTCTGACTTCTGACTTCTGGCTTCTGCCCCCGCGGTCGCCGAGTCTACTGGGCGATCACCGGTTGGCGGAGGATGGTCTTGAGCTTCTCCGGCGGCACACGACGCGGATCGGAGACATAGATTTCGTGATGCGGGCCGACCATGCGGAATCCGTGCTCCTGCGCGAAGGCGCACATCTTCTCGACGGTTTCGCCCTCGCGATCGTAGGGCCCCACATGCAGCATCTGGACGCACGTCCCTTCGTCCAGGGTCTCGATCGTCACTTGCTTCGCTTCCGGAGCCTTGCCCTTCTTCTGGAGCGTGGCGACGGCTTGTTTCAGGTCCAGCGGCCGGATGAAATCCGGCGTGCGGATGAGGAGCTTCCATTGCCACTGATCCGGCGGGACCTTCGCGGGATCGCCGGCAAAGAACCACTGGCCCTCGAGTCGACTGACGGTGTAATCCTGTTTCCCGGCAAACTTCCGCGTCATCTTGATGGTGAACGCCATGGCATACAGCGCGCCGATGCCGGCGGTGAACCGGTCACCACCGGGTGCCCCCTGACCGGCGATGGCCAGGTAACGCGCGGGCTTGAGCTTCAGCAACACCGGCTTCTTCGGCGCGACGTAGTCGGCCTTGTACAGTTTGGCGAGGTCGATCTTGGGGAGTGGCTTCATGCGATCTCGGATGTGGGATTCTGGATTTGGGATCTGATGCAGACTTGCGATTGCGGGTTGGGGACTTGGGATTTGGGATTTGGGGATAGGTAGCGGCTCAAGGGCGCGGCTCGAGCGGCGCGTAGATGTCGGTGATCAGGTCTTGGGGCGCGGTGTTCTCCGGCGAGTTCAAGTAGACCTCGAGGCACGGCGTTGAGCTCAGGCTGCGCCCGCTCCGCGGCAGCCACTGACCCAGCAACTGCGCGTAGCTCTCGTTCAGTTTGTCGTAAGGACCGAAATGCGTCAGCACGGCGTATTCGCCGCCCGGAGTGACTTGGACACCGATCTCGCCTTGAGGGCGGAACTTCTCGTCGACCGTCAGGCAGGCGTCGTAGCGCAGCTTGTCCCGCGGAGTCACGTCGGGGTCATCGTGGCTGATGCCGAAGAACTGGGCCTCGCCCCCAAGCAGTCCTTCCTTGCCGAGGAAGGTGCAGAACTTGTCCCAGGTCCGGCCGACGTCGTGATAAGGCCCGATGTGGCGCATGAACGCCACCCGTTTTGGTTCGAGATGCTTGATGGTCACTTTCATGGTTCTTTCTCCTGGTCGCAGGGCGCGGAAGCGCCGCAGTGGTGCGGTGTTCTGGTAGTGGACGCCGGACGGTGCCGGCACGAGCGCGCGGGCTTCGAGTCGCCGGCGGTATTGGGTGGGGGAGACGCCGAAGGCCATGCGGAACGCTCGAGTGAAAGCCTCGTGCGTCTCGTATCCGGCGGCCAGGGCGATCTGGACGATCGGCTGGTTGCTGAGCTTCAAGTTCGTGGCGGCCCGTTCGAGCCGCAGCCGGCGGATGTGGCTGGCGACGGACTCGCCCAGCATGCCGGTGAACACGCGGTGGAAGTGGTAGGGCGAGAGACAGGCCAGTTGCGCCAGCTCCGCGAGCGGCAAGGGCTCGTCCAGCCGCTGCTGGATGTGCACGAGGACCCGCAGCAGACGCTCCTTGTAGTCGCGCAAGGTGGTCTCTCGTGGTGCCAGCACCGATGGCATGGTCCACATGTAACCGAAACCGCCGGCAATAGCTTGATCGTTCTTGCGATTCTACCGCCGCGGATGGGCGGACGGAAACGGAGGGGCTAACCGCGGATGGCGGATGAACGCGGATGGGTGCGGTGGTTTGACCGCGGATGACGCCGATGGACGCGGATGGAAGGCGCGAGGCTGCCGCCGCTACCTCTGCATTCGTGTCATTCGTGCTTCTGCCCCTGTCGCCGGGAGCGGTTACCTGGCTTCGTATTCGGCGAGGCGCCGGGCGAGTTCGCGCGCGAGGTCGTCGCGGCCGGCTTGTGTCGCCAGATCGAGGGCTTGGCGGACCTCCCGAGTGGCCTCGGGGAATCGCCCCTGGCGAGCGTAGTGTGTGGCCAGCAAATCGTGGAGCTCGGGCGAAGTGTCGATCTGCGGAGCGAGGGCAGTGGCTTCCCGGAGTTGGGCGAGACAGCGTTCGATGGCGTCCTGGTGCGCCAGGGCGATCGCCAGGTGGTAGTGGGCGGAGGCATTTCGCGGCGCGAGAGCGATCGCTTTCTGGAGCGCGGCTTCGGCTTCGGCGTATTGGGCCGTGCAGAGGAGGGCGATGCCCAAGGTGAGATGCATGAAATCGGCCGGGTAATCCTGGCCAAAGCCATCCGGCATCAGGCGCGCGGCACTGGCCAGGTGGGGCGCGGCCTCGTCGAAGCGATGGAGATAGAGGGAAGCCATGCCGAGGTCGAAGTGCGCGCAACCGTCTTGCGGATTCAGCCGCAGCGCCTCCCGCGTGTGGGCCAGTCCGGCGTCGAATTCCTTTTTCCGGTTGAACAACAGGAATCCGAGCCGCTGGTGCGCGTGGACGTTCCCGGGGTTGAGGGCCAGGGCCTGACGATACTTCTCGATGCCGGCGTCGATCTCGCCGCCCTTTTCCAGCCCATAAGCCGCCCGTGCCAGGGACAGGTCGTTGAGGAATTGATCGCGGATGCGCACGATCGCCCCAGGCGCGGTGTTGACGAACTCGGGGATGTTTGCGGCGCGATCGGGGGCGGTGAAGTGGGAGAGCACCACCGCCGGGGTCGTGTTCCCATCGGCGTCCACGTGCGTCAGGCAGAGCTGGGTGTAATCCGAGTAGGCCTTGCTCGAGAAGACCAGCCAGCGGCCGTTGGGCGACCAACTGTGCCACGAGTTCATGCGGGCGGTGTTGGCCCGCAACCGACGCGGTTCGCCCCCCTCGGCGGGAATGATGTAGAGCTCGCTGTCGGGCTGCAGCAACATGTAGTTCTGGGCCTGGCAGAAGACGATCCAGCGGCCGTCGGGCGAATAGCGGGGGAAGTAATTGCTGCGTCCGTTGTGCGACGCGCCGGGCAGCGGCTCCGGGGTGCCCCCACGACCGTCATTGTAGGGGACGCGATAGAGATCGTAGGGGAATGGCTTTCGCTCCTGGGTGAACTCGGCGCATTCCTCCGGGGTGAACAACACCCGGCCCTCGCCGTGTGCCGCCCGGAGCTGATACGCCGGCGCCCGGGCGAAGACAATGTGCCGCCCGTCCGGACTCCACACCGGGTTGCTCTGCACGTAGGCCGGGTCGTCCGCGCCTGGCAACGCCTGGAAGGTCCGCCGGTTCCGGTCGTATACGGTCAGAATCCCCTGGAGCGGAAAGAACAACTGGGAAAACGCCAGGTTCGGCCGCGCCACGAAGACCGACTTGTCCTTGACGGTGCTGACGACGCGCTGGCCGTCGGGAGAGACCTGGGAGAGGAAACCATACGTCTGCTGGCCGTCCTCGCGGCGGAAGTCGCCCCAGGAGATGATATCGCTTGTGGCGAGCGCCATCTCCTTCGCCACCGACGTGATCACGTACGAGCCCTTGTCGTTGGCGTAGTCCACGTCCATTCCCAGGACCTTGCCGTCCTGGGAGAACGAGTGGCAGTTGCCACACACTGGCAGTTTCTCCAGCACCACCCGGGGGGGCTGCAGGGAGTCGATGGCCCCGAAACGCCAGCGGATCCGCGACGGATCCTT
>CAYSPU010000027.1:16222-22680 GCA_964432995.1 uncultured Verrucomicrobiota bacterium | reverse complement strand
GGCAAGTTCACCTCGCGGTAGAAAATCGGGGCTCCCACCGGATCCCGCGACGTCCGGAGGCGAACCCGTGCCCCGGTGAGAATCTGGCGCGGGGAAGCGCTGCGGAATCCCTGCACCGCCAGGGCAACCGGCTGATCCGTCGACCGCCGTTTGATCTCCTCCCAGTCTGCGGGTGCCGGCGTCCACTCGGGGCGCTCGGACACGAAACACATGCGCGCGGCGGGCGGTACCGGCTCGACGACGACCAGCCAGGTGTCCACGGCGGCGTTCGTGTCGCGCCAACGACATGTCGGAGGCGCAATCTCCGGTGGGAACAGCGCCTCGTCCGGCGGGTAGACGATCTCCAGACCGCCCGGGTCGCTCCGCGCCGCGTAGGCGGTCAGCACTGCATCCAGGTCAACCCGCGGTCGCCGCGACGACCAGACGCCCAGGAGGGTGGCGATGAGCAGCACGATGCCGGCCCCGACCACGAGGGGGAGGCGCGAACGCCCCGGCGTCACCGGGGCGGCCTTCTTCTTCGGCTGTTGGCGCTTCTTCTTCACCGGACCGGCTGCTCTCACCGGAGGCGCACGTGCGGCAAGCTACCCGTCAGGGAATGGGGCGACAAGGTCACAATCGGAGAGGGGTTGGATCGCCCGCTGGCGGCGTGGTAGTCTCCGGCTGTGCAGCGGATCTGCCATCCTTCGCTCCCCAGCCATGGTGGGTGTTCTCCTCGTCGTGTGCCACATTCTCACCACGCCATTGTTCGGCGCTCTGCCAGGAATCCGCGCGGACCCAGCGCGCGTCCAGACTCTGGAGGTGCGGCCTTTCCATGAACCCTGCCATGCGTCTGCCCTCCTCGCCCCGTCCCTCTCCCCCTCCGAGGGGGAGAGGGTGGCGTAGCCGGGTGAGGGGTTCGCACGGCCTCGGCCGTCCGCCAGTTGCCCAGAGAGGTGCACGTGCTTGGCGGACGCCCGAGCCGGGCGTCCCTACCTCAGGGCTTGGCGGTTCATCGCCCCAACGCGCATCCTCTCCTTGGATGTGGCGGCTTGCCATGAACCTCTCGGCCGCGGCCGTCAGTCCGCGCACTTTCCCTTCAAACAAGCGGGATTCAGCGCCGACGGACTTTGGCGCCTACGGCTCCGGCTTCCACGGCATGCTCATGCACGGATATGTGCTCTCCCTCGTCCTCATGGTCTCATTTGCTCTGGCGGCGGCGGCTGATCACGTGGTCCGCAACGGCGGGTTCGAGTCCGGCCTGGACGGTTGGCGGACATGGGCCCGCGCGGCGCAAGGGATCGCCGCGGCGCCCGACAGCGAATGCGTCCGCGGCGGCCGGGCCGCCCTGCGCCTCGAACACCGCGGCGCCGAGGACTGGAGCCTCGAACCAGACCTGCGCCTCGAGGTCCAGCCGGGGGACCTCGTGGAACTCGAGTGCTGGGTCCGCGTGCAGGGTGGCGGCTCGGCCACCTTGTGCGTCTCGACCTGGGACGCCCAGGGCAAGGTCGTCGCGTGGGCCTACGGCGAGCGCACCGCTTCCGCAGGTCCCGATTGGCAACACTTGCGCAGCCGCGTCGTCGTCCCGGCCCACGTCGCCCGAGCCCAGCCCCGCTTGATCGGATACGGTCCGGCCACGATCTGGGTGGACGACTACGCGGCAACTCGCGGAGGCAACGTCCTGGCGGCGCGCCCAAGCGACCTGCCGCCGACACTCACGCTCCGCAACCGCGCCGTCGAGGTCACCTTTCACACGGCCGAGGCCACGCTGTCGGTCCAACAGCTCCCCGCCGGACGGCAATGGACGCAGAGGCCCTTTTCCGGCGACTGCTTCGTCAAGAATGCCACGGTGCGTGACGGCCGCCTGCGGTGTGACTTCCTCCATGGCGGCAGCGGCCTTGACGTCGCCGCGGTGCTCCAGCTCGAGGGCGACCGGCCCGAGCTGTTGGTCGAAGTGTCCGCTCCCGGTGACATGCCCGCCAACCTCCGCTTCCCCCACCCGTTCCTCGGCGAACCCGGCGACTACCTGGTCGTCCCCATGAACGAAGGCATCTCCTATCCCGTGGACGACCCCACCATTTCGCCGCTCCATCTGATTGCCTACGGCGGCCACGGCATCTGCATGGCCTTCTTTGGCGTGACCGACGGCACGAACGGGGCCATGGCCATCCTCGAGACGCCGGACGACGCCTCGATTCGCGTCGATCGCTTGGAAGGACGACTGGTCATTGTGCCCGAGTGGGAAGCGCAGCGGGGCCAGTTCGGCGAGACCCGCAGGCTGCGCTACGTGTTTCTGGATCATGGCGGGCACGTGGCCATGGCCAAACGGTACCGGGCCTACGCCCGGCAGACGGGCTTGCTCAAGACCCTCGAGGAGAAGCGCCAGTCCAACCCCAACGTGGACCTGCTCGTTGGGGCGGTGAACGTCTGGTGCTGGGACCGGAACGCGGTGCCCCTCGTGCGCGAACTGCAGGCTGCCGGCATCGAGCGCATCCTGTGGAGCAACCGTCAATCCCCGGAGAACCTGAAAACCCTCAACGACCTCGGCGTGCTCACCAGCCGCTATGACATCTACCAGGACGTCATGGCCCCCACGAACTTCGCCCGCCTCCAGTGGATTCACTCGGATTGGACCACCAACGCCTGGCCGCAGGACATCATCTTCAACCGCCGCGGGGAGTGGATCAAGGGGTGGGGCGTCGAAACCCGGGACGGATCGATGGTCCCTTGCGGCGTCATCTGCGATCGCCAGGCCCTACGCTATGCTCGTGAACGCATTCCCGCCGAACTCGCCACCCATCCCTACCGCTGCCGGTTCATCGACACGACCACCGCGGCTCCCTGGCACGAGTGCTATCACCCGGAGCATCCGATGACGCGGACCGAGAGCCGGAAATGGAAGATGGAGCTGCTCCGCTACGTCTCCGAAGACCAACACCTGGTCGCGGGATGCGAGACGGGGCACGACGCGGCGGTGCCGTTCGTCCATTACTTCGAGGGCATGTTGAGCCTGGGACCGTATCGGGTACCGGACGCCGGCCGGCGGATGAGCCAGATCTGGACCAACGTCCCGGAGGCCGTCGCCAAGTTCCAGCTCGGCCACGCCTATCGCCTCCCGCTCTGGGAACTGGTCTATCACGACTGTGTGGTGGCGCAATGGTATTGGGGCGACTACAACAACAAGCTGCCGGCGCTCTGGGACAAGCGCGACCTCTTCAACGTGCTGTACGGCGTGCCGCCCATGTTCATGTTCGACCGGCGGCTCTGGGAACAGGAGCAGGCCCGCTTCGCGCAGAGTTACACCAACACCTGCCCCCATGTGCGCCGGGTCGGCTACCAGGAAATGACCGATCACCGTTTCCTGACGAAGGATCGGAGCGTCCAGCAGACGGCCTTTGCCAACGGCGTGAACGTCACTGTGAACTTTGGTACGACACCGTACACCATGCCCGATGGCACTCAGGTCCAAGCCACGGGGTTCTGCTTCAGCAACTGAGCTCTCCACCTTCAGATGTCCAATGGATAACCTTCCGCAGTTCGAATCCGACCTCTGGGAAGCCGCCGATAATCTCCGCGCCAATTCCAAACTGACGTCGAGCGACTACTTCATGCCCGTCCTGGGCGTGATCTTCCTCCGCCACGCCGCCAACCGTTTCGATGCCGCCGCGAAGCAGATCGCGGACGACCAGGCGGCCGGTCGGATGCCCAAACGGAAAGTCCAGCCGGCCGACTACATCCGCCGCCGGGCTCTCTGGCTGCCCGAATCGGCCCGCTACGATTCCATCATGGACCAAGCCAGCGTGGATCCTGCCGGCCTGCCAAAGCTTGTCACGGAGGCCATGACCGCCATCGAGGCGGACTTCGAGCCGCTCCAGGGCGTGCTGCCGAAAGACTACGGCATCTTCGAACCGAAGGTCCTCGAAGACCTGATGCGCCTGTTCAACAGTGAGCAGATCAAGCGCGCTACCGGTGATGTGTTCGGGCGCATCTACGAGTACTTCCTCGCCAAGTTTTCCATCCAGAAGGCCCACGACAACGGCGAGTTCTTCACCCCGTCGTCCCTCGTCCAGACCATCGTCAACGTCATCGAGCCGGACCACGGCACAGTCTTTGATCCGGCCTGCGGCTCGGGCGGCATGTTCGTTCAATCCAGCCACTTCATTGAGAACACCGGCGGGGACACCTCACGCAAGGTCGTGTTCTACGGCCAGGAGAAAAACCGTGACACCATCCGCATCGCCAAGATGAACCTCGCCGTCCACGGGCTGGAGGGCAGAATCGCCGAGGCCATCACCTACTACCAGGACGAGCACAACCTGGCCGGTAAGTGCGACTTCGTCATGGCCAATCCGCCCTTCAACGTGGACCTCGTGGATGCGGAGCGCATCGCGAAAGACCCGCGTCTGCCGTTCGGTCTCCCCGGCGTCAACAAGGCCAAGAAAGTGTCCAACGGCAACTACCTCTGGATTTCCTATTTCTGGAGCTACCTGAGCGACACAGGCCGCGCCGGCTTCGTGATGTCGTCGCAGGCGTCCAGCGCCGGGAACGACGAGAAGATCGTCCGCCAGAAGATCGTGGAAACGGGCGACGTGGACGTGATGATCTCCATCCGCAGCGGCTTCTTCTACACCAGGACGGTTCCCTGCGAGCTCTGGTTTTTTGCCCGCAGCAAGTCCTCGACTCCCTCTCCCCCATCGGGGGAGAGGGCCGGGGTGAGGGGGCCGGACACTGTGCTCATGCTGGACGCCCGCAGCCTCGGCCAACTCATGAAGGGCTCGCGCAAGGTCCACGAGTTCACGCCCGAGCAGATGCGCAACCTCACCGCCATCGTCTGGCTCTACCGCGGCCAGCGCGACCGCTTCCTCGCCCTGGTGCGAGATTACTTCAAGCGCCACGCCGCCGAGTGCGCGGCCGTACCGGAGACAATCACCGCATTCGACACCGCGCTCGCGGCCCTCGATGCCCCGTTCGCCGCCCTGGCCAAGGCGGTTCGTGAATCGCTCCCTCGCCCCGCGAGGAACGAGCGGGGAGAGGGCCGGGGTGAGGGGCAACGCGACTTGGACACTGAGGAGGTGAAAGCCCTCACCGACACGCTGACTGAACTCGGCGAGGCGCGGAAAGCCTGCGCCGACGACGCCAAGGCGCTGCTCGCCGACCTCGCGGCCTTCGAGAAGAAGACCGGCAAAAACCCGCCCGCCACCAACGAACAGCAGCACGCCGCCCGCAAGGCCTTCGACCCCGTCGCCGAGCGGGCCAAGGGGCTCATTAAGCAGGTGGACCTCCTCTACAAGCTGGCGTCGCGCGTTGCCGCTACCGCCAGCACCCTCACCCCCAGCCCCTCTCCCACCGGGAGAGGGGAGCCACGCCTCGCCACTCTGGCCGCCGATCTCCCTCTCCCCCTGGGAGAGGGCCGGGGTGAGGGTGAGGCGGGCTTCAATTCACGCGAGGTCCGCCGATTGGTGAAAAACCTCGATGCCGCCAGACGCGGTGCGGTCGAACAACTGAAACTCGCCTCATATTTCCACCGGCACATCGCCTGGCTGCACGACCGCTTCCCCAAGGCGGAGATGCAGCCCGTGCCCGGCCTCGTCAAAGTCGTCACGCGGGCCGACATCGCCGCCACCGACTGGAGCCTCACCCCCGGCCGCTATGTCGGCGTCGCTCCGGCCGAAGTGGACGAGGGCTTCGACTTCGAGCAGGCCATCACGGATATCCACGAGGAACTCGCCGCACTGAACGCCGAGGCCGTGGAACTGGCCGAGACAATTCAGAAGAACTTCGAGGAGTTGGGGGTATGACTCTCGAGCTGAAGCGAATCTCCCAATTGGGCCGCGTTGTGACTGGCAAGACGCCGCCGACGAGTCGCCAAGAGTTCTTTGGAGGAGAATACCCGTTCGTAACGCCGAGCGACCTCGAATACAACCATTACTACTGCCGAAGCACAGAACGCACAGTCACTGACTCAGCAAACGCGGCTCTCCCCAATCAGTTCATTCCGGCTGACACAGTGATGTTCACGTGCATTGGGGCAACGATTGGAAAGTGTGCACTCGCACCGTCAGAGTGCCTGACAAACCAGCAAATCAATTCGGTCGTCGCCAATAGAGATTCCGATCCGAAGTTCATTTACTATCTGCTTTGCCACAACGTCGATGTCGTGAGGGGCTTGGGAGGCGGAGCCGCTACACCGATTGTCAGCAAGTCGAAGTTCGAGGACATTCAGTTTCTTGTCCCGAAATCTCGCGAACAGCAGCAGGCTATAGCATCAATCCTCTCCGCCTACGACGAGGCGATGGAGAACAACCGGCGACGGATGGGGCTGTTGGAAAAGGCGGCGCGCTTGCTGTATGAGGAATGGTTCGACCGCCTCCGCTTCCCTGGCCACGAACACACCCGCGTCATCAACGGAGTCCCGGAAGGCTGGGAACGCAAGCCTTTGGCGGTGCTCTGCGAATCCATTGACTACGGTTACACGGCAAGTG
>CAYSPU010000027.1:0-16212 GCA_964432995.1 uncultured Verrucomicrobiota bacterium | reverse complement strand
GCACGAAGAAGTTGGCCCGAAGTTTCTTCGGATCACCGATATTGTCCCGGACTTCATTGATTGGAGTGCCGTCCCGCATTGCCCGATTGAGGAGGAGCGGTTGGAGAAGTTCCGCCTTCGGGAAGGGGACATCGTCGTTGCCCGCACTGGCGCAACGGTCGGCTACGCTAAGCGATTGCACAAACGGCATCCGGAAGCGGTGTTCGCATCATACCTCGTTCGGCTGCGACTGGGGGCCGACGCCGACAACTTGATGGTTGGGGTGTTCGTCGAGTCGGAAGCTTACAAGAGCTACGTCCAGTCACGAGTTGGCGGCGCGGCGCAACCCAATGCGAACGCAAGAGTTCTCGCGGGTGCGGAGATTCTGGTTCCGCCTCCGCGCCTTCAGCGCAACTTCCGCGAGTTTGTTGAGCCGCTGATTGACCAGCGCGAGGTCTTGCAGCTACAGAGCCAAAAGCTCCGCACCGCGCGCGACATGTTGTTGCCGCGGCTGATGAGCGGAGACATCGCCGTATGAATCAACCCACAACCCCGAGAACGATGCCATGATAGCCAAACGGGACTTCCGCTCCATTGTCTCTGAGCACCTCTTGCCGTTCTTTCCAGGCGCGTCCATCGAGCGCCGCGCTGAGCCAGCAGCCGGACAACGGCAACTCGTAGCCCGGCGGAACCAATGTCGAATCGCGATCAAGCCATCGCAGCAGTCCGCTTACAGGCTGGTCATTGCGCGCAGTCAGCCGTTCGCCGCAGACCAGGACGCAGCCGTAACTGAATTCAAGGTGATGTCCTCGTTTGCCGACCTCTTCTCCCAATTCCCCGAACGCACCACCGCCGAGCACCGAGCAGACCTCTTGGACGCAGCTAAGCGCCGGGTCATCGCGAAATCAGTCTGTACACGCGTCTCCCAAGAGGCAGCCGTTCTCATGGCCCTCGACCAGTTTGCCGCATGGGCGACCCGCTCGTACGAAGGTCGCCCCATCTCCGCCGCCATCGGCTTCGTCGCCCGCCCGTCCAATAGCAGCGTTCATCTTGACAAAATCAGGCGTGAAGATTTCTGCGCAGTTCTTAGTAACGGCACCGACACGATGCTCCTTTCCGACTACGACGGCATGGTTAAGGGCTACGCACCACTCCCACGCCCCCGCGTCGCTCCAACCTTCGCCCCGTACCGCCACGCTGCCATCGCCCACTGGGCAAAGAGCGGTCGCATCGCGATGGCACTCAACAGATCCGGTGAAATTCTTATCTTCCGGGACCAACAGTTGATCTTCGTCAAGCGACGCGGAGACTGGAGCTTTCTCGCACACACACCCGCGCTCACCCAGATGAAGGCCCCGAAAAACAACCCCAGACTGCGTCGGGCAATTTACGAGAGCGCACTCGATGCGTCATTTGCTCGCACCGGAGCGGCCATCGGCCTCGTGACGAGCGCGAACCTGCGAACCCGCTGGAAGCGGATTGCCACCAAGAAAGGCGACTATCTGCGACCGGCTGTTTCACCCAAGACAAAGGCCCTCCGCGCGATGATTGGTCGGAAGCACTTCAATTCACTCGACCGGCGGTTCAGACAAGAGCTTCTGGCGATTGACGGCGCCACTTTGATGAGTCACCGCGGCAGAGTTCTTGCCGTGGGAGCGATTCTAAGAATCAAAGGAGGCAGTTCCGGGGGTGGCCGCCTGGCTGCGGCTCAGGAGCTCAGCCGGCTGGGACTCGGGATCAAGGTCTCCCAGGATGGACCAATCCGCGGCTATAGGGGTGCACCTCACAAGCGTGCGAAGGAGCCCTCTTTCCTGCTCATGTAACAAGCGCTCCATGATCACGGACATCAATAGGGAAGACCGATTCGTTCAGAAGACGTTGGCGCCCATCTGTGCGATGTCCTCGGCTGGGAGAGCATTTGCGCGTTCAACGAAGAGGATCTCAGTGCGGCTGGTTCGCTGGCGCGCGCCAGCGACCGCGAGGGCAGCCACGTTTGCGACCTGCTGCTGCCGCGCCTGATGAGCGGGGAGATCGAGGCCCAAACCTGATGCCAGACACGGCCTACAGCGTTTTTGAGATTCGGCCCGAATGGGTGCTGGAGCCGGAAGGCATGGGCAGCAAGGAGAAGTTCTGGTACCGCGCCAAAGAAGGAGAGTCAGAGTGGCTGTTCAAGTTCCCCCAGCCGAACACGGGTCAGCACTGGGCGGAGAAGATCGCGGCGGAGCTGGCGGCATGCCTGGACATTCTCCACGCCAAGGTGGAGCTAGCGGTGTTTCAGGGCCACCGGGGCTCGGCCACGGAATCGTTCGCGCGCGACGGCCGCAACCTCTTTCACGGCAACCAGATTCTGGCGGGCAAAGTCCTTGGCTACGATCCCGCGCGCAAGTTCCGCCAGCCGGACCACACGCTGGCCAACATCTTCCTCGCCCTCAAACGGCTGTACTTGAAGTCGGAAGGCGCGGAACGTGCGAAAACACAGTTCGCCAGCTATCTCGTGCTCGATGCCGTGATCGGCAACACGGACCGACACCACGAGAATTGGGGGATCCTAAGAAAGCGGGTTGGCGACAAGTGGCAGGGGGTGTTGGCACCGACCTTCGACCATGCGTCCTCCTTGGGCCGCGAGTTGCTGGACGAAAGCGACGGCAAGTGCCGGCGCTTGATCCTCAGCGAAAAGCGGGTGGGCGCCTACGCGGAGAAGGCGCCGGGCGCCATCTACTGGGCGCAGACGGACAAGCGGGGCGTCAGCCCGTTGGAGTTGGTGCGGCGTGCCGTGGCGGCGCATCCGGGGCTGTTCAGACCGGCCTTGGAGAAGCTGAAGCGGCTCGACAAGCCCAAGGCGGCTGCCATCATCGCTCGCGTTCCGGATGATTGGATGTCTGGCTTAGCTCGGGGTTTTGCACTGGAACTGGTTTGCTATAACCTGGAGCAGTTGAAACGATTGACACCATGAATACGAAAACGCTCTTCCTAGCCTGGCAGGACAAGGCGCGTACGCGTCAGTGGTTCCCGGTGGGGCGTCTGGATGTCCGGCAAGCCGGGGCAACCTACCGGTTCGGCTACCTGCACGGCGCCGAGCGCGCCTGCCAGGTCAGCGGATTCGAGCCGCTGGTGGATTTTCCTGATCTCCACCGCAACTACGAGGCGTCGGACCTGTTCCCCCTGTTTCAGAACCGTGTCTTGACGCCTGGGCGTCGGGATTTCCAGGAATACCTGCGGCAACTGGACCTGCCCGAGCAGGCCGACCCGATTGAGATTCTCTCGGTGGACGGCGGCTACCGCGCAACCGACAGCTTCGAGGTGTTCCCCAAGATCGAGCGGCGGGAGGACGGGTCCTTTCGGTGTCGGTTTTTTCTCCACGGCTGGCGCCACGTCAATCCTGACGCCCTGGCACGGTTGGACCGGCTGCAGCCCGGCGAGCAATTGGTGGCCTGTGTGGAGATCAACAATCCCGCCACGTTCCTCGCCGTCCAGGTGCAGACCCGTGATTACCACATGATCGGGTGGACGCCGCGCTACTTGGTGGGTGATCTCATCAACGCCATCGCACGCTCGCCATCCAAGATGGAGGCGGAGGTCGTGAAGGTGAACCCGATTCCCGCGCCGTCCAAGCAACGGGTGCTCATCGAATTCCGAGGCCAATGGCCTGCTGGTTACACGCCCATGTCCGGCGACGATTTCAGACTGCTCGCCGGATAGCGGCGGCCGGCATCGGTCCCGCCTCGCAAGCTGCGGCGTGCCAGTGGGGATTGATCGCGAACGAGGCCATGATCACGGACATCAATGGCGAAGACCGGCTGGTCCAGAAGACGTTTGCCGATCAACTGCGCGGTGTCCACGGCTGGGAAAGCACCTATACCTTCAACGAGGAAGTCCTCGGCCCGGCTGGAACACTGGGTCGCGCCAGCGAACGCGACGTCGTCCTCGTCGGCGGCCTTTTGCTGCCGCGGCTGATGAGCGGGGAGATTGGAGTGTGAACCCGTAGCCGTTACCCTGACCCATGCTCTTCGAACGCCAGAAACGCCTGCTCGCGCTGGTGGACGCCCTCGGCGGCGAGGTCGGCGGTCTAGATTTCCAGAAGCTGCTGTTCCTTTACTGCCGGGAGGTCGAGGAGTCGCCCACTTACGAGTTCGTGCCCTACCGGTTCGGTGGCTTTGCCTTCACCTCGTATGCGGACAAGCGACGGCTGATCGAGCAGGGCCTCCTGGCGGACGAGGAGCGGTCATGGACGTTGACGCCGGCAGGCCGGACGGCGGCGAAGGTGGACAGCCGGGTGCGACTGGGCATGGACCGGTTTGCGAAGGCGCACGCGAAGTTGCGTGGCGACGCATTGGTGGCGGAGGCGTATCGGCGGCACCCGTATTTCGCCACGCGAAGCGAGATGGCGGGGCGGGTGCTCGCCAGCGACAAGCCGGCCTTGATGGCGGTGGCGGCGGCGCGTCCGGCGCCGACCCGGCCGGGCCTGTGTACCATCGGCTACGAGGGTCGCACGCTGGAAGGTTACCTGAACCGGCTGATCCAGGACGGGGTGACGCTGTTGTGCGATGTGCGCCGGAATGCGTTCAGCCACAAGTATGGCTTTTCCAAGAAAACGCTGGCCAAGGCGTGCGAGGGCGTGGGCATCCGCTACGAGCACCTGCCGGAGTTGGGCATCGCGTCGGGCAAACGGCGGGAGTTGAAGACGCAGGCGGACTATGACGCGCTCTTCGCGGCGTATGAGCGCGAGAGCCTGCCGAAGCAGAACGCAGCACTGGGGAAAATCCGCGGCTGGATCCAAGACGGCGAGCGGGTGGCATTGACGTGTTTCGAGAAGCTGCCGCATCAGTGCCACCGGCATTGCGTGGCAGAGGCGCTGGAGCAGACCTACGGGAAGGAACTGCATGCAGTAAACTTGTAGCCGGGAGGCGGCATGGGGAAGGAGCGCGTTCTCATCACGGTAAAAACCTACCCGACGCTCTCGCGCAAGTACGGCGAGACCGTCTGCACTGCCGGCGTGCGCCAGGACGGCTCGTGGGTGCGGATCTACCCGGTACCCTTTCGCCGCTTGGAGGAGACAGAGCAGTACAGGAAGTTTGACTGGGTAGAATGTGATCTGGTTCGGGGACGGAGCGATCCCCGCCCGGAAACGCGTCACCCGGCCGACATGAAGCAGCTTCGTCCGGTCGGGCACATGGACACCAGGGAGAGCTGGCGGGAGCGTCGCCGGCTCTTGCTGGAAACCGCCAAGGTTTACACCAGCCTGCAGCAGCTCATCGAGGGGGCGAAGGCGAACGCGCTTTCCCTGGCGGTCTTCAAGCCGGCCCGCATCGCGCGCTTTCTCTGGGAGGAGGAGGACCGGGAGTGGGATCCCGCCAAGGTGGAGGAGATGCGAAGCCAGACGAAACAGGGCGAGCTGTTCGCGGAAGAGGCGTGGCGCCGGACATTCCAGGTGATTCCGAAGCTGCCCTACAGCTTCTCCTACGAGTTTGAGGATTCCGACGGGACCAAATCGAAGCTGCAGATCCTGGATTGGGAGATTGGGGCACTGTTCTGGAAGTGCATGCGGCGGCACGGCAACGATGAGGCCACAGCGCTGGAAAAGGTGCGTGTGAAATACGTGGGTCAGTTCCTCCAGACCGACCTACACTTCTTTCTTGGCACAACCCAGCAGTTTCATTTCCGCGCGCCCAACCCGTGGGTGATCATCGGCGTCTTGCCCATTCCGCACGAACGACAGGCCAACCTCCTGTAATCGCGCCATGATCACCGACATCAACAATGAAGACCGGCTGGTGCAGAAGACCTTTGCCGACCATCTGCAGAATGTCCTCGGCTGGGAGAGCGTCTTCGCGCACAACGAGGAGACCTTCGGCCCGACGGGCACTCTCGGGCGCGCCAGCGAACGCGAGGTCGTCCTCGCGCGCGATCTGCGTGCGGCCTCAAAACGCCTCAACCCCGAACTGCCGGACTCAGCCCGCGAGCAAGCGGTCGAGAGGCTGACCCGAGTGGACTTCGCCCGTTCGCTCCTCCAGCACAACCGGGAGTATTCGGACTTCATCCGCAACGGCGTCCCGGTGGAGTGGCGCGACGCCGGTGGCGAGACCAAATACGCCCGCGCCCAGGTGATCGATTTCGGCAACGGCAACGGTCCAGATGGCACCCCCAACAACCGGTTCCTCGCTGTCCGGGAATTGAAGATCCAGGGCTTGCGCGTGCCCCACTACAACCGCCGCGCCGATCTGGTGTGTTTCGTCAACGGCCTACCGCTTGTCTTCATTGAACTCAAGGCGGTGTATCTGAACATGCGGACGGGGTTCGACAACAACCTCACCGACTATCTCAGCGAAACCAGCATCAGCCACGCCTTCCACCACAACGCCTTCCTCGTGGTCAGCAATGGCGACCGGGCCCGCTACGGCTCCATTACCAGCGAGTGGGAGCACTTCACCGAATGGAAACGAATCGAGGAAAAGGACAGAGGCCGCGTAGACGCCCAAGTGTTGCTCGACGGCATGCTCGCCAAGGATCGCCTCCTTGACATCGTCGAGAATTTCATCCTGTTTGATGACAGCAAACCCGGCGGCACGCGGAAGATCGTTGCCCGCAACCATCAGGTCCTCGGCGTCAACAACGCCGTGGCCTCGGTGCGGCGGCAGGAGGAACTGAAGCGCGAGATTCCACCCGAGCGGCGTCTGCAATACCGCGTCGTCGAGATACGCCAGGAGCCAAAGCCCAGCAAAGGCGAGCCGGCCGCAGAAGCTCTCGCCCCGCCATCACGGCCGCTGGAGGAAGAACACCTTGGCAGACTAGCGGTCATCGAGCGCGCCCATCCAGACCTCGGCCGGTTGGGCGTGTTCTGGCATACGCAGGGCAGCGGCAAGTCCTACTCCATGGTCATGTTCGCCGAGAAGGTGCGCCGCCATATCCCCGGCAACTTCACCTTCGTCATCGCGACCGACCGCGAGGACCTGGATGACCAGATTTTCCGCACGTTTGTGGGCTGCGGCATCGCGGACGAGAAAACCCCGCGCGCCAGCTCCGGCAAGGAACTGAAGGCATTGCTGAAGGAGAACCACCGGTTCATCTTCTGCCTCATCCACAAGTTCAACCAGGACGTGGACCCGAGGGAGCCGTACAGCACGCGCGACGACATCATCGTCATTTCGGATGAGGCGCACCGGACGCAGGCCGGAAAGTTCGCCCGGAACATGCGGTTGGCCCTGCCCAACGCCTCGTTCATCGGTTTCACGGGCACCCCGCTGTTCAAGCACGACCACCTGACCAGGCGCATCTTCGGCGGCTACATCTCGCGCTACGACTTCAGACGATCCGAGGAAGACAATTCCACGGTGAAGTTGGTGTATGAGAATCGCGGCGAGAAACTCGGCATCGCCCGGCTCGATCTGAACGATCGCATCGCCGCGGCCATCGCCAGAGCCGACCTGGAGCCGGACAAAGAGGCTCTGTTGGAGAAATTGCTCGGCCAGGACTACGAGGTGATCACCGCTGGCGACCGCCTGGACAAACTCGCAGAGGATTTCGTCGAGCATTGTGCCACCCGTTGGCAGTGCGGCAAATCCATGATGGTCTGCATCGACAAAGTCACCTGCGCCCGGATGCACCAGCGGATGGTTCCCCTCTGGAAGGCGAAGCTGGCCAAAGTCCGGGGCTATGCCCTCTTCAAGCGGTCGGAACTCGAATCTGCCGTCGAAGAAAGCCGGCGCGAGGCCCTCACCAAGGAAATGGAATGGCTCCGCGGCCAGGCTCAATGGATGGAGAGCACGATCATCGAGATCATCATCAGCGAAGCCCAAAACGAGGTGCGCGACTTCAAGAAATGGGATTTCGACATCATCCCCCACCGCGTGGTGATGAAGAACGGCTTTGAAACGGCTGATGGCAGGCGGCTGGGCGTGGAGGATGCCTTCAAAGAGCCGGACCATCCGTTCCGCGTCGCCATCGTCTGTGCCATGTGGTTGACCGGCTTCGATGTCGAGTGCCTGCAAACGCTCTACTTGGACAAGCCCATGAAGGCGCACACGCTCATGCAGGCCATCGCCCGCGCCAACCGCGTCTATCCGGGCAAGACGGAGGGCGTGATCGTGGACTACAACGGCATGCTCAAGAGCCTGCGCGAAGCTCTTGCCCAATACGCCCTCGGCGACGACGAGGATCCCGGCGGTGGTGCTGGTGGCGGCGACATCGTAACACCGATCGAGGACTACCTGGCGGCCTTCCTCCAGGCGCTCGGAGCAGTGGAAAGCCACCTGAAGAACCTCGGTTTCGACACGGCGCGCCTCGAAGGGGCGAGAGGCTTCACCCGTATCGCGGCCATTGCCGACGCGACCAACGCCCTCTACACATCCGACGAAACCAAACGCCGCTTTGAGATCATGGCGCGGGAGGTCTTTTCCCGGTTCAGAGCTCTGCTCATGGAGCCGTGCGCCCTCCAGTATGCGCTCCGCCACGACAACATCGAGACCATCTACAAGAAGCTTCAGGAGCGACGCGACACCGCCGAGATCACCGAGTTGCTGAAGGAGCTTCAGGACATCGTTAGCGAGGCCATCCACGCGCAGGAGCCCGGTGACGACCAGATGGATGCCAAGCTCTTTGACATGAGCCGGATCGATTTCGCCAAGCTCCGTGACGAGTTCGCGAAGAAGGTGAAGCGGAAAGCCTGTGCTCTCCGGGACATCCGCGACGTGGTCGAGAAGAAACTCGCCCAGATGCTCGCGCAGAATCCGCAACGGATGGACTACTACAAGAAGTACCAGGAGATCATTGCGGACTACAACCGGGAGAAGGACCGGGTCACTATCGAGGAGACCTTTGCGCGCTTGGTGGACCTCAGCAAGGGCCTGGACGCCGAGCAGAAGCGGGCCGCTGAAGAGGGATTGAGCGAGGACGAATACGCCCTTTTCCAGATGCTCTTCAAGGACACCATTCGTAAAGCCGACCGGGAGCGGCTCAAGCTGGCCAGCCGGGACCTTCTCTCGGCTCTCAGGACCCACCTGCGGCCCATGCCCAATTGGACGAAGAACACCCAGACGCAAGCCGACGTGAAGATGTTCATCCTGGACAACCTTTGCGGTTCCCTGCCGCGTCCGCCGTTCTCCGAGGAAGACACGGAGTCGGTCGCCGGTCGCGTCTACGACTTCGTCTGGCAGCGCAGCGCCGCCGGCGCCATGTTCGTCGACCGGTAGGCGGAGGCGATCGAAGCGGTGTCGGACCGCAGCAGTCCTTCACGGTTCCTACGTGGAGGTTGTTCGATTCTTGTGGCCAAAACGGAGAGGAACCCACCAGCCCCACGTCGCCTCCCCTCTTCTCCGCTCTGGCTCACATCCGTGTCAATCCGTTGCGATCGGTTCCCGCCACACTGCCTGCGCCAACAGCATGCGCCAACAGCATTGACCGGGAAGCGGGGACCCGCTAATCCGTTTGGGCCCTGGCGGCGGAGCGGACCAGAACCACCCGGCTGCGCCGCCGGACTGTGACCGCCATGAACGCACCGACTCTTTGGGATCGCTACCAGAAACACCTCTGCACCGTGCCGTCCGTGGGCCTGACGCTGGACGTCAGCCGGATGCTATTCCCCGACGATTTCCTCGCCCGCACCGCCGACGCCATAAACCGCGCGTGGGACGCGATGGAGGCGCTCGAGCGGGGGGCAATCGCCAATCCCGACGAGAAACGGATGGTGGGCCATTACTGGCTGCGGGCGCCGGACCTGGCCCCGACCCCCGAGCTGGCTACCGCGATCCGCAAGGGTCAGCAGGCGGTTCGTGAGTTCGCCGCCGACGTTCACAGCGGCAGGGTGCGACCGCCGGCCGCCCCGCGGTTCACGCGGGTGCTGTCGATTGGCATTGGCGGCTCGGCACTGGGCCCCATGTTCGTGGCCGACGCGCTCGGACATCCGGCGACGGATCGGTTGCCCGTCTTCTTCATCGACAACACGGATCCCGACGGGATCGAGCGGGTGCTGGCGCAACTGGCGGGTCGGCTCGGGGAGACGCTCTGCGTGGTGACGAGCAAGAGCGGCGGCACGCCCGAGACCCGGAACGGGATGGTCATGGTGGCGGAAGCGTATCGCCAGGCCGGACTCGACTTCGCCCGGCATGCCGTGGCCATCACGATGCCAGGATCCGCGATGGACAAGCTGGCGGCGTCACAGAACTGGATGGCGCGCTTCGAAATGTTCGATTGGGTCGGCGGGCGCACCAGCGAGACGTCCGCGGTCGGGCTGCTGCCGGCCGCCCTGCAGGGGCTGGACATCGACGGTTTGCTGGCAGGGGCGGCGGCATGCGACGCGGCCACGCGGGTGCGGGACATCACCAAGAACCCGGCGGCGCTGCTGGCGTTGATGTGGTTGCACGCCACGGGCGGCAAGGGCGCGAAGGACATGGTGGTGCTGCCGTACAAGGACCGCCTGCTGCTCTTCAGCCGATACCTGCAACAGTTGGTCATGGAATCGATCGGGAAACGGCTCGACCTCGAGGGGCGCCGGGTGGACCAAGGCATCACGGTCTACGGGAACAAGGGTTCGACCGACCAGCACGCCTACGTCCAGCAGTTGCGCGATGGCGTTCCCAACTTCTTCGTCACCTTCGTGCGCGTGCTCGAGTCTGGTGGCAGTTCTCTCGAGGTGGATGCCGGGGTCACCAGCGGGGATTACCTGCACGGGTTCCTGCTCGGCACACGCGCCGCGCTGTTCGAGAGCGGCCGGGAATCGATGACGATCACCGTCGAGCGCGTGGACGCGCGCAGCGTCGGGGCGCTGGTCGCGCTGTTCGAGCGCGCGGTTGGTTACTACGCCACGCTGGTCGGCATCAACGCCTATCATCAGCCGGGAGTGGAAGCGGGGAAGAAGGCCGCGGCATCGGTGCTGCAGTTGCAGACGCGGGTCGCGGCGGCGCTCTCGACGCAACCACAAACGGCGGCCGAACTGGCGCGGAAGGCGGATGTCCCCGAGGCGGTGGAGACCGTGTATTGGCTGCTCGAGCACCTGGCCGCCAACGGCCGGGCCCGGGTGGCTCAGGGCGGGGCCCCGGCGACGCGGTCGTTTGTCAGTGGGTGAGTCTGCGCTTCGAACCCGGCACCTGAAGGGCGGGGTGCGGCGAAGCGGCTCCTGCTGCCGGCTCGCTTCGGGCCTTGTCGAGGAGGCCTCGCAGTTCCTCGGGAACTCTTCGCAGCTTCTGCGTTCGGTGAGCGCAGGCGTGTTCCGTGGTGGCTTCCAGGAGCACCTCGCCCGCAGCGTTGAGAATGCGGTGGCCGAACGTCACACGCACCCGCCCCAGGTCGGTCACCCGGGTCTCGATGACCAGTTCATCATCGTAACGCGCGGGCGCCAGGTAGCGGATGTGGCATTCGACGACTGGGAAGATCACATCCTGCTCTTCGAGCGCAAGCAGAGGGTGTCCGATCGACCGAAAGAACGCGCCCCTGGCCTCCTCGAGCAGATCCAGATAGCGCGCGTAGTAGACATGATTGCCGATGGTGCACTCGGCGTAGGTGACGCGGTGGGGGTGGCGGTGGACGTCTGGCATGAGCGGAGTCTGACGGAGCGCGGGTGGGGTGGCAATCCGGCGTTGAATTGCGTCGGCTACGACAACTGCGAAGCCGCAGCGCATCAGCCGACCTGCCGCCGTGCCGATGTGCCGCCGTGCCGGCCTCCCGGCCTTTAGCGCCGACTCACGTCGGCGGCTACCGTGAGCTGGTCCAGCAGGTCTTCCGGCTCTTCCGCCACGCGGAGCAGACCCCGGTCTCGCGGGCGAATGAAGCCCTCGGCCATCGCGCGCTCGACGTGAGCCAGGAACGGATCGAAGAAGCCCGCCACGTTCAGGAGCCCACACGGTTTGGATTGCAGCCCCAACTGCGTCCAGGTCAGCACCTCGCAGAGTTCGTCCAGCGTTCCGTAACCGCCCGGGAGGGCGATGCACGCGTCGGAGAGCTCGGCCATCAGGGCCTTGCGGGCGTGCATGGAATCGACAACGCGCAGCTCGGTCAGGCCGCGGTGCGCCAATTCGCGATCGACGAGGGCTTGCGGAATGACGCCGATGACCTGGCCGCCGGCGGCGAGGGCGGCATCGGCCATGACGCCCATGAGGCCGATATGCCCGCCGCCGTTGACGAGGACGAGGTGGCGTTGGGCCAGCACCCTGCCCAGCGCCTGCGCGGCGCGGGCGTATTCGGGTCGGTGACCGGTGCTCGAACCGCAGAAGACACAAACGCGTTGCACGCGTGAGAGAGTAACGATGTCCGGCGTGCGGGCAAGAGGGGACAACATCCCCGGATCCTCGCGGAAGTGGCGCTGGGGGTTCGGTCGTCCCCCGTCGCAGCTCGGTATTCGCCCTTGCGGACGGGCGCTCTGTCGGCTCCGGGAAGATCCCGCCTCGGCGGCGGGATCCAGCCAAATCCGCGCCCGATCGCTGTGGCCGTGCTACGGGCGAGTCTCGAGGGCACGCGCTGGAGTTGCACTGCCGGCTTAGGCGCGGCTCCGGGACATCCGACATCGAGCATTCGAACATCGAACACCCAACTTCGAAGTTCGAACTTCGAACTGAAGCCTGCGGTTCAATGTTCGGCGTTCAGTGTTCAACGTTCGAACTTCGCTCGACACCGCCGATGCTCCAGGGGCTGTGTGAAAAGTGTGCATGGAGAGCTGCCACTTCCAACCGTCCCATGCGCCCTGGGCCCATGAACTCCGTAGCGCCGGCTTTCCAGCCGGCATGACACCGACAGGAATATCGGCGCCACGGTTACCCAGAAAACGGCGCACGGAAAGGGTCAGGCAAAGGGAAAGCGCTGCGGCAGCAGCGCACTCCAAGACGCCGGCGCGGTCCGGCGGCGCGTTCGACGGCGTGGGAGCGTGCTGGAGTGCGGCGCTGCGGTGCCGCTGTGGGTGGGAAAGGAACGCAGCGACCGTTCTTATGCGAGGTGGTATCCCAGACTGGGTAGGGCGATTCATGGAAATGGAAAGGGCGAACCGACGTCAACGAATCCCTCGAAACCAGGGTCTTTCCTTGGCTAGGGTTTTCCGACATACTACGCGCCATGAACACACCGCCCGTCACCGTGGTCGCCCTCCTTCGCGCCAAGCCTGGGCAGGAAGCTGCGCTCCGCTCCGAGTTGCTGCAACTCATCCCCATCACCCGCCAGGAACCGGGTTGCCTGAACTACGACTTGCATGCCGCCGTCGACAACGAGGGCTTCTTTCTGTTTCACGAGAACTGGTCGAGCAAGCAGCACCTCGAGGATCACCTGGGGCGGCCGCACCTGACCGCTTTTCTGGCGAAGGCGAACGATCTGTTGTCGGAGCCGGTGCAGATCACCTTGTGGGAGAAGATTGGCTGACATGGGCGCCTTGCGGTTTGCCATTGTCGGTTGCGGCGGCATCACCCTGCAGAACCATTTGCCGGGCTTGGCGCTGTGTCCGGAGACCCGGCTGGTGGCGGTGTGCGACACCGATCCGGCCACGCTCGAGCGCGCCCGCCAGCAAACAGGAGTGACCATCGCCACGGCCGATTACCGCGAAGTCGTTCCGCGTGACGATGTGGATGCGGTGATCATCGCCACCCCCAACGCTGTCCACCCGGCGATCGCGTTGGAGGCGGTTGCCCACGGGAAGCATGTGCTCTGCGAGAAACCGCTGGCGCTGCAGGCGGCAGACGCCTGGGCGATGGCGGAAGCGGCGGACCGCGCGGGGGTGCGGCACATGACGGCGTTCACCTATCGGTTTGTGCCGGCGATGCGGTATCTCCATCACCTGGTGCGACGGGGCGACCTGGGGCAGCCATACCACTATCGGTCCTGTCGTCTGCAGGACTGGGGAGCGCGCGGTCTGGGCTGGCGCCAGGTGCGGAAGCTGGCGGGAACCGGAGAGCTGGGGGACATGCTGAGTCACCGGATTGACTTTGCGCACCACCTGGTGGGGCCAATCCGGAGGTTGGTGGCGAACACGCGGACCCTGACGCCGGTGCGGGGCGGGCAGCCCAACGACACGGACGATTGGGTGGCGATCCTGGCGGATTTCCTTGGTGGCGCGACCGGGGTGCTGGAGAGCAGCAAGCTGGCCAGCGGGCGGAACGAAAGCTGGCGCAGCCTCGATGCGGTCGAGATCAACGGCAGCGAGCGTTCGTTCGCGTTCACCACCGGCGACTGGAACCACCTTCGGACCGGGCGCGCCGGCGGACCGGGGTTCGAGACGATCGACGTGCCGCGGGAGTTTTGGACGTGGCCCGGTTCGCCTCGGGATCCGTCGCACGGCGATCCGCTGGTCGCGTTCCGCTACGACCAGGCGTGGGAGTTTGTCGATGCGATCCGCAGTGGGCGCCCCTGTGTGCCGAGTTTCCGGGAGGGGGCGCTGGCCCAGACGGTGATGGATGCCGCGGTGCGCTCGGCGGAGACCGGTCAGTGGATCGAACTCTGATTCGGCAGACTTGCCAGCGTCCGGCGCCCGCCTATCATCGTGCGGACTCGGGACTCTGACTCAGTACCGGATTCTGACGCCGAGCATGGCAGCTTCCATGATTCGGAAGGTAGGGCGACCTCTCCGAGGGCGCCGCGAGAGCAGTTGCGTGTCAGCAACAACCAGAAACCATGAAGACCACTTCTTGCCCCAACGTTACTCGTCGTGACTTTCTGAAAACGGCCGCCACGGCCACGGGCGCGCTCGTGACCTCGGTGGGACCGGTGTTCGCCGCCGGTTCCGACAAGATCCGGGTCGGCGTGATCGGGTGTGGCGCGCGGGGCACAGGCGCCGCCATGGACTGCGTGCGCTCGAGCCCCGGCGTCGAGATCGTCGCCCTGGGGGACGTCTTCGAGGACCGGGTGAACGGCTGCCTGGCGTGGCTGAAGGACAACGCGAACTGGAAGGGAAGGGGGAGCGCCGAGGCGGTGACCGCGACCCGGGCCTCCTGTTTCACGGGATTCGACGCGTTCCGGCGGGTGATGGCCGGCGATGTGAATCTCGTGATTCTGGCGGGGCCACCGCACTTCCGCCCTGCCCAGTTGAAGGCGGCGGTCGAGGCCGGAAAGAACGTGTTCATGGAGAAACCGGTGGCCGTGGACCCGGTCGGGATCCGGTCGGTGATGGAGTCGTCGAAGCTCGCGGCGGAGAAGGGGGTGGCGATCGTGGCCGGCACCCAGCGCCGGCACGAGAACAGTTACGTGGAGGTGATGAAACGAGTGCGGGACGGTGCGATCGGCGAGGTGGTGGCGGGGGAGGTCTACTGGAACGGGCCGTGCGTGCGGACCTACGGTTTCTACCACGAGCGGCAGCCGGGGTGGAGCGACATGGAGTACATGCTGCGCAACTGGTACTTCTACTCCTGGCTCAGCGGCGACCACATTGTCGAGCAGCACGTCCACAATCTCGACGTGGCCAATTGGGCGATCGGCGAGCCGCCGCTCGAGGCGTTGGCGGTGGGCGGCCGCCAGTGGCGGACCGAGCCGCAGTATGGGAACATCTACGATCATTTCGCCGTTCGATACCGCTATCGCAACGGGGCGATCCTGCTCAGCATGGCCCGCCAGATCGGCCTGGGGAATGCCGATGCGGAAAGCCGTGTCATGGAGGGAATCATCGGCAGCAAGGGACGCGCGTTTGCGGGGCGCATCGAGGGGGCAAATGCCTGGCGATGGGAAGGGGCCAACCCGAATCCCTACGAGCAGGAGCACGCCGATCTGATTCGCAGCGTTCGCGAGGGCAAGCCGCTGAACGAAGGACGACAGGTGGCCGAGGCCACCCTGACCGCGATCATGGGGCGGATGAGCGCCTACACCGGGAAGACCGTGAAATGGGACTTCGCCCTCAACGAGTCCGAACTCGATTTGACTCCGAAGGAAGTGAGAGAAGCGGGCTATCGGTTGGGGACGGCGCCGCCGGTGCCGCCGCCGGCCAGCGGGGTGGCGGCGCTGATCTGACCGCGAGCGGTGATGCCGGAAAGCAATGACATCCAACCGTCCGATGCGTCGCGGGCCCGTGAATCCCCTTTTCCATTCCGGAATACCGCTTCGCATGAAAGGTAGGGCGCCCTCTCCGAGGGCGCCGGAAGAACATCCAAGCTGGCACGTTCTTCCGGCGCGCCCGGAGGCCCGCTCGCGAGTCCTCCTCGGAGCCCGCTCGCGAGTCCTCCTCGGAGCCCGCTCGCGAGTCCTCCTCGGAGTCGCGCCCTGCCTGTTTTCGGGGTAACTGTGTGGCGCCGGCTTTCCAGCCGGCATGACGCCGACAGGAATGTCGGCGCTACGGTTCAT
>CAYSPU010000026.1:33039-33724 GCA_964432995.1 uncultured Verrucomicrobiota bacterium | reverse complement strand
CCTTGATGCGGGCCGGCGTGCCCGACCCGGCCGCCGCGGACATCGGATCCAGCGACACAATCAAACCGTGCGCCGCGGTCACCGCGGACGGTTGGCCGACAACGCTCAGGAGTCCTCCCGCCGCATCCAAGGGTTCCCCCTCGGAAGCAGCCTCCACCCGGAAGCTGCGGTCGCCCAACGCCGCTCCGGTTTCCGTCGTCAGCACGACCGTCACGTTGGTGGAGCTTCCCGGCATCACGGACACAGCAGAAGCTATCTGAGTCCATTCCGTCGGCACACCATGCACCCCCAGATCCAAGTGCAGCACCGCCGGCGTTGGATTCGTGATGACGACCGCGTAGGACGCCGCTTGAGCGGGCCGTACGGATTGCACGGCGGGCTCCAGATGCAACAACTTCCGGCCCGTCACCCGGACCGGCGCCAGCGCCACGCTGGACGTCGTGCCCCAGGCCGCGAACTGAACCTCGCCGCCGAGTGTCACCTCCCGCGATTCTCCGGAGCCGAGATTGGTTACGCCCAGTTGCCAATGAATCTCGCGCTCCCGGAGATCGCGCGACAAGTTGAACCGCCAGACCAGTGTATCTGCTGCGGCGCCGGGGACGACCTCGTCCGGCGCCACGTCGAACGAACCGCTCACCACGCTTGTATTCGCCTCTTTCGGCACTTCGACTCTGGCCACAACGGG
>CAYSPU010000026.1:0-33029 GCA_964432995.1 uncultured Verrucomicrobiota bacterium | reverse complement strand
CCCCAGCAATCCGCCCAGATCGTAGATGCCGATGCCGGATCCGCCAGCGGTGTAGAGCAGTCCATCCTTGAATTCCGCGAACTTGACGGGGCCGGGCGCTTCCAGAGCGAGCGTCTGGATGTCGGAGGGATTGCCCGTGTCCAACACCCAGAGCTCGGGCTGGTCGTCCCGAGTCACGTTGCTCACGAAGAACAATCCACCCGGCCCCGCGCAGGCCTGAAGTGCCCAGCGCACCGTCGGATCGACTCCCGGCAGCGTCTGGGTCGCTCCGATGACCAACGGATGCAGGGGATCGGTGACGTCGAGCACGCTGGCGGTCGCCTCACCCGCCAATGCCGGCTGACCCGACATCATCGTGAAGCCGGCCGTGTTACCGAGGACCAGCGCGCGGTTGCCGCTGACGGCCACCGCGGTCAGGACACACGTTCCCTCGACCAGAAACTCGCCGTTGGTCGTCACCTGCCCGGGGACGCGCGCATCGGCGAAGATCAACCGGCCGGTGCCGCCGGTCGCAGCATTCTTGCCCGTCGAGCTGGGGAGCAGAACGATTCCGTCTTTCGCGCCGGGTTGACCAATGAAGTAATCACTGCCCACATAGCTCCCATAGGAACTGTGGGGCGTGTTGAACAGCAAGCCCAAGGGCACGGGATTGGTCGGGTTGGTCACGTCGTAGGACGCCATATCCCCGCGCACAAAGAGCATCGTGGAACCCTGCCACCCGAAGATCAGCGAATTCGCGAAAGCCCAGTTCGCGTGGGTGGAGAAGTAAGTAGGAAAGGTGACACCTGAGAAGCCCCCGCCACAAATGCCCACCCGCTGCGGCCTGATGGGATCGTCCAATCCGTACACGTTCAGTCCGAAGCCATCCCGCCGGAGCAACCACTCGCCGGCCATTGCCGTCGCGCTGTTGTTCGTGGCGAACCGACCCGCGAGGATCGGATTCCACGGGTTGGCCACGTTGATGAGATCGCCGCTTTGGTTCCCACCCACGTAGGCCATGCCTTGGGCCAGCGCCAGGAACTGCGCGGTGCCCGGCGTCTCGCGCAGCCCGATGAGGTTGACGCCATTCGTGCCGAAATCCACCTGGCTCGCCACTCTCAACGTCAGGTCTGCGATGCTCGCGCCAGGGGGCACATGGGTGGAACCGCACGTCAGCTCAGCCGCAATCGGCGAGCCGAGGAGGAATGTCCCCGTGCCAGCACCGCCGGCCATCGGGGCGCCGTCCACCTCGGCAATCCACATCTCGATCTGGTAGACACCCGGGGCCAACCCGCTGGGATCGAAGCTGCCCAGTCTCCAGTCTTCTACGTTGGCCAGGACACTCAGCGTGAAAGGCAGCGGGACACTCTCGTATACCGTCGCGCCGGAGGCGTCCTTCACGGCGAAGCCGGACCGGACCGCACGGTCCGCATTGACCGCATTCAGGACGCGCGCCGTCACCTGCACTTCCGGTGCCGACAGCGCCTCCAAGGTCAAACCGTAGAGCGTGGTGTACTGGGCATCGCCGTCGACCTGGGATCCGTCGAGGGCAATATGCAGGTTCGTGTCCCCGGCTTGGAACTCGTGCGTGATCACCGCGCCTCGGTCCGTGCGCACCCCGCCGGTGTAGGCGCCGGGACTGAAATTGTCGGCGATCACACAATCCTCAACCAGCACATCGAAAGGGCGGTAGGTCTGGTTGTCTTCGCAGAACAGGAGCTGGAGCTTGTAGAAGCGACCCGGCTGCAATCCGCCCAACGACACCCGGATCGGCGAGGCAGGCGGCGCGTAGTGGAACTTGGACATCACCTTCTCCAGCTCGTTGTCGGCAGTGGAATCGCCGAAGCCCGGCGCAAACGTATAGCTGCTGGCTGCCGTGACGATTACACCGGCTACGGTTTCCGAGGTGAATTGGGCGTCCTGCACCAACGCGTTGGATGCATCCAAGCCCACGTTCACGGCGTAGAGAAACTCCCCCTCCAAATCCAATCCTTCTCCCGGATCGCCACCGGTGAAAGTGCCCATCTGTGTCTGTTCCCATCTCGGCTCCACGAATGCCGGGTCGGTCCCGACCTCCAGCACCTGCACCAATTCCTCGCGCGCGATGAAGGACCCCACCGTGTCCCGCGTGATCTGCGGCGCCTCCTCCGCCGTCACGGAAACCTCGAAGTCAAAGGCCGTCAGTTGGTTTGTCGGCTGGGTCAACGCCACCGCGACGTGGTCCACACCCGCCAGGGTCGGACTCGTGGCCTGGCCTGGCAACAGCGTGATGTTCGTCCGCGTCAGCCCTCCCGCGATGCTCTCCGGCACGCCGCTCAACTCAATGCGATAGGTTGTCGTCTGCGTCCCCCTGTTCTGCAGACAAAGGCCGAACGCCGTGGCAGTCTCCGGCTGGGCGTCGGCGGTGTTCGGCTGCAGCACGAGTTCAAAGTCGTGCTGCGCCAGCACCTGGAGGAACTCCGCAAACCCGCGCATCTGGACACCCAACGCTTCGAGCGCAGCCGTCACTTGATCGTCCGCCGCGGAGGCGAGTTGGTCATGAGCGGCAATCAGACCCGAACCAAACGGCACGAGCAGCGGATCGTCCAGTCCGCCCACCAGCGCGGCGAGATTCGCGAGCACGCGGCTGCGCTGGGCAGCGTTGGTGGGGGCGCCGTAGAGCTGGCTCATGGCCTTCCCCAGCGCATCGAGCGTGCCGGCCAACGCCTCGTGCCCGCAGGCTCGGGCATCATTTGCCGCCTGCAGCGCCTCCAGCGCCCCCGGCACCGCCACGTGGACATGAAACTCGACCTTCTTCGTCAGTTCATTGGTCGGCCCGAACTGCGCCACCAACGTCGTGTAATGATCGGTGTCCACCGCCACGTTCTGGGCGGCAAAGGTGACGGTCTGCGTGACCGTAGTCCCTGGTCCGAGCGTGACGGGCGAAGCAAGGCCGCTCAGGTTGAAACCCACGGGCAGCGGCAGGGTGAGCGTGACCATTTCGTTCACGTTGCCCGTGTTCCGCAACGCCAGTTCGACGGCGTTCGTGCCGTTTGGTGAAGAGTAAATCGTCTCCGGCGTGCCCGTTACCTCCAGGCCATGGATTTCCGGCATGACGAAATGGACCGGTTGCGTCGCCACCGCGGTCGGGTCGCTGCGTCCGCCGCTCACCACCAGCGTGAAGTCCACCGCCGCGCCTGGAGAAGGGAGCATGTTCGTTTCCGCCAGTTGGAGAAACGCACTGACCTCGCCGCTGACCCCGGGAGGAATCGTGACGTTCTTGCGGGCAAACAGCAGGTTCCAGCCCGACGGCGCCTGGCCACTGAGATGGAAGTCGGAGGCATCGATGACGGAATGGAGCGTCTCGAACCGGTAGCTACCAGTGTTCCACGCGCTGTAGGTGATCGAGTTCACGCCGTTGCGGTAGCTGCCGGGGTAAGAACCCTGGCTGGGCAGCACCGTTACCTTCACCGTGCCAGTCTGGCCGTTTGTGAGCACGCCGGCATGCACCGCTGCGGTCGCCAGTGGCGACGTGTCCGTGTACGTGTCCGTGCCCCAGATGCGATTGGTCGTATTGCCGGTCACCTGGAACAGAAACGACTCGTTCGTCCGATTCCGATAGCCGGTGAGAGTCCCCGGATCGGCCAGCCCGGCGTTGGCAATCGCCAGGCGGTACGCGGAGGGAACACTGTGCTCACCATGTGCGACCGCCATAGCGGGTTCAGCGATGGTCTCGACGGCGAAATCGGCACCGGCAGCTACCATGCCGTCGAGCGGTGAGGAGCCGGGGTTGAGCCAGTGGGTGATTTCCTTCCGCAACCCCAGCCAACGCACCACGCTGCCATTGCCATCGGTGGCCTGGATGGTGTGCCCGGTGAGGTCCATGACATCCGCCGAAAGCTGAATGCTCTCGCCATGGGGCAAGGTGAGGTCGGCACTCCCATCGTTGTGCAGCACGAATGTTGCCGACAGACCGGCATCAGGCATCATCTCGAGTCCGCTGTCCCGGTAGGATTGCTCTCCAGTGAACGCAGAAGAAGGGTCCGCCATCATTCGATCCACCTCGGCTGGCTGAAAGAACTCGGTAATCCGATTCCCGAAAAGCGTCAGCGTCAGCAAAGAGGCAGCGAGAATCAGGACCGAAATCAGTGCGAATTCGATCATCTCCTGGCGGCCGCCGTCTTCCGCCACCGCGTATAACTGGCCGGTCACCGCATCCAACTCGTACCAGGCGATCGCGGGTTGCCCGTTCAGATCCACCATTCGCGAAGGGACATTCACCGCCTGGTTCGCCTGGAGACTGGCAGTAATACGGGCCTTGGCTTCCGGCGTGATCGTCAATTCCTCAAGCCGCTGGATGTCGGCTGTTCCCTGCAGCACTCTGATGGGTATCCCCTGCTCTTTGGCCGCCCGAAATACGGCCACGGCCGACGGCTTTGGAGCTCGCACGTTCGCGGTGGAATTCACCAGGCGTTCGAAGAGCAGGTGCTCGACCAGGCTCACGTCCAAGCCGCGCGCCATGTTGAACGAGAAGCTCACCCGGCTGTTCTGGCCGGGGTAAGGGAAAACCGCCATGTCATCCTTGCGGATGTCCAGACTCAATGCGCCGCGCGTCTCTCCACCACCTGCCCCGTTGTGGATGCGCATCTGCGTCAGAACCAATCGTGGGGAGTCGAACCAGGCTCGAACCAGGTAACGGGGCTCGTTGAGCCGAATCCAATGGTCCGCATCGATCAGAAAAGCCGCGTTGAGGAACTGAGCATTCACGGCTTGGAGCGCGCGCAGCAGACGTGAGTATTCCTGAACCGTGGCGGTTTCGGTTGCGGTGATGCGGGTTGGATCCTTGGCAGCGATCGCGGTTACCGCGGCCTCCAGGGCTGCAGCGCCCGCCTGCAGATTGGTCAAGCTTTGCCCTTGCGGGACGATCGCGGGCGGACGATACCAACCCGGGAGTATGTTCACGGTCGCCACGTCGTACTCCGTGATCGCCGGTTGGCCGGTGTCCACCGCATTCGGCTGGGCGAGGCCACGCCGAGCCGCGATACCGACGCGGTCGAGGATATCCCGCGTGCGAATGTCCGGCGCCTTGCCCGGATCGCGAACCTCGAATTCGAGCGTCAGCCGGGTGAGGGTCGAGTTCGCCAACGGCAGGAAGGACGTGAAGAACTCCTGGTAGTCCGCGCCGCGGATCAGGTGATTGTTCCCCCAATCCGCGTCGTTGTCGTCCACTATCAGGTAGGGCGAGTAGGTGTAAGTCTTGTAGCCGCCGATCAGGGCTGGCGGCTGATAGACACTGACGAAGTGGCCCAGCGTGATCGATTTCCCATAGACCTCTGGTGTTGAGAACGCCACCTCCAAGGGGGTCTGGCAGGTGTATTGCGAAAGCGGGTTGTGCAGTTCCGCCTTGAGCCGCACCACAACCGTGTGCCGCCACTCCTCCGGCGCTTCGAAGAACGTGTCCACCGGTGTCCCGCGCGCCTGGCCCGCCGCGGAGTCGGCAAAGCACGGATCCAATGGTGTGCCGTCCTCCAGCTCGACCCACCAGTGGTCCACCGCCCCGCGCAGCAGGCCCGGGTCGGTTTCCGGGTCGGAGATCGGAAAACGTTCCGGGATGTAACCCACCGCATCGGCGGCAACGACCGGATTGAACATCGATCGGATCAGCACCTGGGCGTCGTTCGTGTGGAGCGTGCCCTGCACGTACCGCGCCCCGATGCCCTGCCCGCGCAGCAGGGCGATCAACAGGCTGGTCTGGTCGAGGCTGTTGCCCGCCGCTGACCATAAAGTGCCGCGGGCGCCCCGCAGCGAGCCGCCATACGCTTCATAGCCGATGTGGTCGCGCACGAACTGGAACGCGTTGGTTACCCCGGGACCGATCTCCGCGAGCTTCTCTTGAACGAACCGGTCCTCGTAGTCCGCGTCCGCCGTGGCGGTGAGCCAGTCGGCACCACCGCCTCCCTGGACCGGGGGGCCAGCCGGCGCGGGTGGTTCCGCGACCGCACGATCGGCTTCGCGGTCGCCAGCGAACAACGGGACGTCGCGGTCCAGCGGTGGCGATGGCACCAAGACTCCGGGTGTCGTGACCAGGACTGGCGGACCAGCTTGGGCAAAGCCGATGCGCACCGTCAGCACGACCATCAGCCACACGACACCGTGGAAGAAAGCGGTCCCCCTCAGTTGCATAGCGCGATTCCTCTGGCGTTCGTTCACTCCATTAGCTCGCAGGCGGTGTGGCTACTCTGACACGTGCGTTGCGAGCCAGTCAACCATCGCTCGCCGCCCCGGGTGCCATCCGAAGTGGCACCTACGATCCGACCCCATCGGCGAGGACCAGTCCCCCGAGGGGGGCTTGGGCTTGTTGCCATCCAGGGCCAGGCCAAAGGCGCCGCGGCCCTCTGCGATTGGAGTCGGAGATCATGACCGCCACTGCCGATCGTACTGGCAGCCTCCCTGAAGGTGGATGCCCTGGTCTGACCCGAACCGGGGCGTAAGGGGGGACCCGTACCACTCCCGTGTTGCATATGCAACACGGAGTTGGTCGTCGACAGCGCTCGTCGTTGAATGCCGCTCCGGCGTGCAATGGCGGATGATCCCGGTGCTGAAGGCCCGCCTTCCACTGGCCCAACCATACCGCCTTCGCCCAGGCTGTTTTGACCTTGAACCTGCCTCCGCCATCTGAGCAGGCTTCCGTTGGCAGGAGCAGCAAACCCAAAGGGAAATGACTATGAACCGATACACTTCGTCTCGCTGTCTGGCCAAAGCCGGCAGTCTCGTTCTTCTGGTCCTGCTGACCGGCGCTGCGTCGTCGGCCGCCGAGCTACCGGTCATCACCAGCCCCACCAGTGCTGTCGCCTCGAACGGCTACGCCTTCAGCTACCAAATCACCGCCACCGGCGATCCCACCGGCTTTGATGCGACGGGCTTGCCGCCCGGAGTCTCCGTGAGCACAACCAGCGGTCTGATCAGTGGCATCCCCACCCAGAGCGGCCTGTTCGATGTCACCCTGGCCGCCACGAATGCGGTCGGCGCGGTGACCGGCCATTTGTCTCTGACCGTGGTCTTCGCCCCACCCCTCATCGTCAACCAACCCCGGTCGCTGTCCCTGAAGTCCGGCGAGGTGGCGGCGTTCCGCGTCGACGCCATGGGCCAGACGAATCTCTCGTATCGCTGGACCAAAAGCGGCGCCGCCCTGTCGGACACGGACCGGATCAGCGGCGTCAGCGGGGCTCAACTCGGGATCAGCCCGGCGCTCCCCCAGGACGCTGGGACCTACGAGGTGGTCGTCACCCAGGCCGGTTTGACGACCGCTGCCGAACCGGTTCAGCTCCTGGTGAACGTCGCGCTCCCGGTGGTGACCAACCATCCAGCGGCACGGTCCGCGGTCTCGGGAGAGACCGTGACGTTCTCCGGCGGGGCGACGGGCGACCTGCCCCTGACGTATCGGTGGCAACGAGACCACCAGGACCTGGCCGATGGCGGTGTCTTTACCGGGGCCGCCACGCCCATCCTGACGATCACCGGTGTCACGGCCGCCGAGACCGGCTCGTACTCCCTCATCGTCGGCAACGGCGATGGCAAGATCTCGAGCCATCCGGCACGGTTGACCGTTCACACCGATTCCGCCTTCGCCCAGGCGCTCAACTTCGACACCGGCGCGTGGACGACCGGCGGCGACGCCCCCTGGTCGGCGCAACCGGACCTCACGCACGACGGAGTGAGCGCAGCACGCAGCGGCGCCATTGGCCACAACATGAGCAGCTACATCGAAACGGCAGTCTTCGGCCCCGGCGACCTGTCTTTCTTCTGGATGGCGTCGTCGGAGGGCTGCTGCGATCGCCTGACCCTGTTGGTCAATGGAGTGTCTGTGGATTCGATCGGCGGCGACGCGGTTTGGACGGAGCGGACGCTGCATCTGCCGTGGGGAACTCACGTCCTGCGCTGGCAATATGCCAAAGACGGGAGCGCGAGCGTGGGCCTGGATACGGCCGCTCTCGATCAGGTGGGGTTCACGCCCTTGCGCGTTACCGATCTGGAAACGGCCCTGGACGCGATGCCGTTGCCGCTCGAGACAATGGGCGATGCCCTCTGGTTTGGCCAGGAGAACGTGAGTGCGGACGGCCTCAGCGCGGGCCGGAGCGGCTACATCGGCGACGGCCAGAGCACGACCGTCGAGACGCTAGTGAGCGGTCCCGGAGTGGTGTCGTTCGACTGGAAGATTTCATCGGAGGGGTGTTGCGATCGTCTGCACTTCCTGGTCAACGGAGTGTCGTGGGATTCGATCGGCGGTGAGGTCGACTGGACGAACCGGACATTTCACCTCCCCTGGGGTGTCCACACCTTGAGCTGGCGCTACAGCAAAGACAGCAGCAGAACCGACGGGCAGGATGCGGCCTGGCTGGACCAGGTCACCTATGCTCCGGTCGGCATCTTCAGTCTCACGGAGGCCGCCGACACCGCGGCCCTGCCGTGGACGACCTCCGGTCCGCAGCCGTGGTTCGGTCAGAACGAGTTCACCCGCGACGGGACGGACGCCCTCCAGAGCGGTCCGATCACCCACGGGCAAGACTCCCTGTTGCACAGCGCGGTCACTGGGCCCGGGACGCTGACGTTTTCCTGGAAGGTCTCCTCCGAGTACGCCGATCCCCTGCTCTTCCTGATTGACGATGTGGAGTGGAATCGGATCGCCACGGAGGTCGACTGGACCAACCAGACTTACGTCATCCGTCCCGGGGTGCACACGTTGCGCTGGCAGTACCGCAAAGACGGCAGCATCAACCTGGGCTCCGACGCTGCCTGGCTGGACCAGATCGGTTTCGTCGCCGCACCACGGCTGGAGGAGGCATTGAACAAGCCCGAGCTGGCGTGGACCACAAGTGGCGATGCGCACTGGTTCCCGGAAATGGTCACCACACACGACGGCGTGGCGGCGGGCCGGACCGGCGACACCGGTCACGGCCAATCGTCCGTCCTCCAGACCACCGTGAATGGGCCGGGCGCACTCACGTTCTTCTGGAAGGTCTCATCGGAAGCAACCTATGATGCCCTGGTGTTCCTGCTCGACGAGGCGGAACAGGCGAGGATCTCCGGCGAAGCAGATTGGGCACAGCAGACGCTCGAGGTTCCCGAGGGCGCGCACACGTTGACTTGGCGTTATGCGCGCGACGGTTCCGGCACCCACGGCGCCAATGCGGGTTGGCTGGACCAGGTGACGTTCGGTTCCACACCGTCGACGGAGGTGTGGTTGACCAATCCGGGCTTCGTGAGCGGCGGCACCGAGTTTGGTGTCTCCGTCGCCACCGCCAGCGGTCGAAACTACGTGCTCGAGTACAAGGATGCCTTGACGGATCTCGAGTGGATCACGCTGCCGGGCGTGGCCGGCGATGGCACGGTCAAAGTGCTGACCGATCCGGCCCCCGCGACCGGCCAGCGATTCTATCGGGTCCGGAGTGAATGAGACTGCGTAAAGGAAGGACCACAATCGACTCCGCCGCAAGCCCGGGGAAGACGCACGCCGGATCTCGACCTCGCCTCTCACCGCGTCGGCCTCACCGTCACCTCGGCCCCAACGATCCGTCCATCCGCCATGAAGTGGTTGACCGTCTCGGTCACCATCCACGGCTGGCCGTTCACCAGAATCCGCGCCTCGACGGCGTGCTGCGTGCCGGCACGATATGCGCCGACGGGATAGCTCAGTTGGAACTTGATCGGCATCTCCCCGGGATTCGATAGCGACGCCGAGGCAACCCCACGCTTCACCGACGCCCCGCCTTCAATCGCCAGCAACTGCACCTCTACCACCGCGTTCGCCGGCACCACCATCGGCGGACGGCTTGTGACCGTGCCGTTGATCGTCGCAAACCGGACACGCCCGGTGTCCGTGGATTCGCAGCTCGTCCCCAGAAGTGCCACCAACCAGACCACGCCAAGCCAGCAGATGCGGTTCATGCCCCACAGCCTTACCGCATTCCGCTTCCCCTGGCAAACCAACGATGAAGGCGCGCGGACGAACGGCCGCCTGCAAGAGGTGCACCGCCAGCATGCGCGCACTGACGTCCGCCGCTGCCTCGTCCGTCGCAACCGCCAACCTCAGTCGGCGCAGACAATGGGTGAAGGGCTTCTTTGGAAGGCGGGATCTCATTGCCAATTCCATATCGCATATGCAACACGAACTTGGTACGGCGCGGGCTGACGTCTGCGGCCGCGCCAGAAGCCCGGATGGTTTACTCCCCAGCCATCACAGTCCCCGGTTGACTTCCTACTGACAAAACGACAGAAGAAGTGAAACTGCGATCCGTGTTCCATGAAGACAATCATCTCTTCCCTGATCGTGCTTGGCTCGTTTACCTGGCCTCCCATCCTCGTCGGTAGCGACGCCCCGCTCCGCATCATCTGTTTCGGGGCCCACCCGGATGACTGCGAGATCCAGGCGGGCGGCTCCGGCGCCCTCTGGGCCGCCCAGGGACACAAGGTGAAGTTCGTCTCCGTCAGCAACGGCGACATCGGCCATTGGCGCGAGGCCGGCGGTCCCCTCGCCCAACGCCGCACGATGGAAGCCCGCAAAGCCGACGAGATGCTCGGCGTCACGAGCGAAGTACTCGACATCCACGACGGCGAAGTCCTCCCTAGTCTCGAGAATCGGCGCACCATCGTCCGCCTCATCCGCGAATGGCAGGCGGACATCGTCATCGCCCACCGCCCCAACGACTATCATCCGGACCACCGCTACACGAGCGTGCTCGTCCAGGACGCCGCCTACATGGTCACGGTCCCCTTCTTCTGTCCCGACGTGCCGCCCCTGAAGCGGAACCCGGCCTTCTTCTACTTCCCCGACGGCTTCCAGAAACCCAATCCCTTCGCCGCTGACGTCGTCGTCGCCATCGATTCCGTGCTGGAGAAGAAGCTCGACGCCCTGCTGGTCATGGACTCGCAGTTCTACGAGGGGGGCGCCAACGGCTCTGCCGAGCTGATTCCCTCCGATCCGCAGAAGCAGCAGCAGCGACGGCAGGAGATCCGGAGCAACTTCGCCCGACGCAACCAGAACCTCGCCAACCGCTGGCGCGAGAAGCTGAAGGAGTTCTACGGCGCCGACGCCGCCGAGAGGATCCGTCACGCCGAAGCCTTCGAGCTGTGCGAATACGGCCGCCGCCCCGGCAGCGAGGAACTGAAACGGCTTTTCCCCATCAGCGCTCCGTAGCATGGGAATCTGCGACCTTCACCCTTTTCGACCGCGGGCCCTCCGCCCACAGCGCCAATCATGATCGCGGCCTCCAGAGCACGGTTCGGCCTGATCGCCTGGCTGGCGGCGGTGTCGTTCGCCGCCTCCCACCTGCTGGCCGCGACTCACAAGCCGGTTCTCCACGGACGCCACTGGATCGCGATCACCGGCAAACCCCTGGGGGCCACGGCCGGCGCTCGGATGTTCGAGCGCCGGGGTAATGCCGTCGACGCCGCTTGCGCCATGCTCGCCGTCGTTTGCACGATGCACGACGATGTCGGCTGGGGTGGCGAGACGCAGGCGTTGATCTTCGATCCGCGGACCAGAAACGTGGTCGGGATCAATGCGCTGGGCGTAGCTCCCACCGGCGCCACGCCCGAGTTCTTCCGGTCGAAAGGACTGCGCTACCCGCCCTCGGAAGGACCGCTCGCCGCCGTCACCCCCGGCAATCCGGGCGGTCTGATGGTGATGCTCGCCGAGTTCGGTTCGTTGAGCTTGAAGGACGTCCTCGAGCCGGCGATGCAGATGGCCGAGGGCTACCCCATCGAGGCGGAACTCGTCCGCAAGATTGAGAAAGACCAAGGCAAGCTGAAGCTGTGGCCCTATTCGAAGGCGGTCCTGCTTCCCCACGTCGGCGATGGCCGCGAAGCTCCTCAACCGGGCGAGATCTTCTGCCAGTTGGATCTGCTGGCGACTTTGCAGAAGTTGGTGGACGCGGAGGACCAGGCGCGGCGCGAGGGGAAGGATCGGCGGCAGGCGATCTACGCGGCATACGACCGGTTCTACCGGGGCGACATCGCCGCGGAGTGGTGTCGCAGCTCTGCGGAGCAAGGTGGTTTGCACCGCGTGGAGGACCTGGCCGGGTGGAAGGTGAAGATCGAGGAACCGGTGCAGACCACTTACCGGGGCATTGCGGTCTACAAGCTCACCACCTGGACCCAGGGACCAGCCCTGCTGCAGTGCCTGAACCTGCTGGAGCCACTCGACGTCAAGGCCATGGGCTACAACAGCGCCCGCTATGTTCACACGCTCTACCAGGTAATGAATCTCGCATTCGCCGATCGTGATTTCTACTACGGCGACCCGGATTTCCCGCCCGAGGAACCTGTGCGCGGGCTGCTCTCGAAGGCCTACGCCGGGGAGCGGCTCAAGCTCGTCGACTGGGCGAAGAACCAGCCGGATCTGCGCCCCGGCGATCCCTATCCGTTTCAGGGTCAGACGAATCCCTTCCCGGCGTTGCTGCAGGCTTGGTCCAACGTTCGCCCCAACCAGGAAGCCGCCACCACCGGGTCTCTCGAGCGAAGGGACGCCGCTTTCCGGGCCGGCACCACCTCCATTCAGGCGGCCGACGACCAGGGGTGGGCAATCTCCGTGACGCCGAGCGGCGGTTGGATCCCGGTCTGCATCGCCGGTCACACCGGCATGGGGATGAGCCAACGCCTGCAGAGCTTCGTCCTCGATCCCGCCGACAACCCCTACAACGTCGTCGCCCCCGGCAAACGCCCGCGCGTGACCCTCACCCCGTCGCTCGCCCTCAAGGACGGCAAACCGTTCCTCTGTTTCTCCGTACAGGGCGGCGACACCCAGGACCAGAACCTCCTCCAGTTCTTTCTGAACATGGCCGAGTTCGGCATGACCGTCCAGGAAGCCTCCGAGGCGGCGAACTTCACCAGCTACCAGATGCGCAGCTCGTTTGATCAGCACGCCGTCCAGCCAGGTCGCCTCACTCTCAACGAGGAGACTCCCTCCTGGGTGCGCACCGAACTGGAGCGCATGGGCTACCGCCTCGACTTCCAGAAGAGGAGTTCGGGCCCCATCACGGCCATTTGGTTCGACCAGGAACACGTCACCTTCTGGGGCGGCGCGAGCAATCACGGTGAAGACTACGGCATTGCATGGTAGCCGCCCTGCCCTCGAGTTGGCGCAGGCGGCGGACGAGTCTCTCCGCAAGCGGAATGACGTCGGCTACTCCCGTGGTGTCAACGGTTTGGATTGGTCATCGCACTCAAGTTGGGGCCGCGGGTGGCCGTTATAGCGATGGAGTCACAGCATCCGGGCTCCGGAGGGCCAAGAAACTGGGTGGCCCGGCCATACCGCATCGGAGCGGCGTGCGTCGGCGCCGATGATGAATGAACACAAGGGCAGCGATTGATCAGCCGGGATGCCCGGCGAAGGTGGCACCGACCGCCGCACGCCGAGGCGCTTTTGCGCTCCTGACCCGGAGCCTCGCGGCCCTCCTGGGATTCGGCCTATCCCTGCTGCACACTCGGGCGGCATCCGATCCCACAGGGGGAGCGCCTGCGGCCGAGGCCACCACAAACGTGATGTCCCTGAGCTTCGAGGAGTTGCTCGAACTCAACGTCGACCGGGTCTACACCGCCTCGAAATACGAGCAGTCCATCAGCCGCGCTCCGGCCTCGGTCTCGATCGTCACCTCGGACGACATCCGGAAGCTCGGCCTGCGCACCCTGGCCGGCGTGTTGCAGAGCGTGCGCGGCGTCTATGTGCCGTACGATCGCACTTACTCCTATCTGGGGATCCGCGGGTTCCAGCGGCCCGGCGACTACAACTCCCGCGTGTTGCTCCTGGTGGACGGCCACCGCCTCAACGAGAACCTCTACGGCGCTTTTCTCCTCGGCACTGAGGCCGTGCCCGACGTGGACCTGATCGACCGCGTGGAGGTCATCCGGGGCCCCAGTTCCTCGCTCTACGGCGAAAGCGCCTTCCTCGGCGTGGTCAACGTCATCACCAAACGCGGGCGACAGCTCAACGGATTCGAGGTCTCCGGCGAGGTCGCCAGCTTCGACACTTACTACGGCCGCCTGAGCTTCGGCCAGAAGTTCGACAACGAGACCGAGGTGCTCCTCTCGGCCTCGTGGTACGACAGCGCGGGCCATGAAAGTCTGTACTATCCCGAGTTCGACCAACGGATCAGCGCGAACCGCTTCGCCGCGAACAACGGTTGGGCCGAGAACGCCGACCGGGACCAGGCCGCCAAGCTGTTCGCCAGTCTGGCCTTTGGCGATTTCAGTTTCGCCGGCGCTTTCTCCGACCGCCAGAAGCACATGCCCACCGCTTGCTTCGATGCCATCTTCAACGACGATCGCCTGGTGGCCAACGATCGTTGGGGATACGCGGAGCTGAAGTACCAACACGAATTCGAAACCGACACCGCGCTGTCCGCTCGGGCCAGTTACGATCACTACGCCTACTTCGCCACCTACCCCTCCGACTACGCCGAGCCCGGCGAGCCGCCGTTCCCCGTTTTGAATCGCGATGACAACGACGGCGACTGGTTCTACGCCGAAGGCCAGCTCACCCAGAAGATCCGCGATCGCCATACCCTCGTCTTCGGCCTCGATTATCGGAACAACTTCCGCCAATACGAACTGAACTATGACGTCGAGCCCTACGCTGCATACGGGGAAATCGACACGACCAGTTGGAACCTGGGGGTGTATGGGCAAGCTGAGGTGGCGTTCCTGACGAACCTGACGCTGAACGCCGGGTTGCGCTACGACTACTACGACAGCTTCCACGGGACCGTGAACCCGCGCGCCGGGTTGATGTACAGCCCCTGGATCCCCACGACCTTCAAGCTGCTGTATGGCCAGGCCTTCCGCGCCCCCAACCGATACGAACTCTACTACAACTCCGGGCTCGACCCGGAGACCATCCGCACCTACGAAGTCGTCTACGAACAGTCGCTGCTCGCCCACCTGCGGCTGCTCGTCTCCGGCTACTACTACGAGATCGACGATCTCATCGCGAGCACCGAGGACGTCTACGGCTACCGGAACCTGAACGAGGCGCGAGCCGGTGGCGTCGAGTTCGAGCTGGACGGGCGCTTCCCCGGGGGCTGGACCGGGCAACTCGGTTACAGCCTGCAGCGGGCCGAAGACGCCCAGAGCGGCGACGAACTGAGCAATTCCCCCCGCCATCTGCTGCGCCTGAACCTGATCGCGCCCCTCTACCGGGACCGCCTCTTCGCCGGCCTCCAACTCCAATACCTGAGCGGTGTCGAAACGCTGGCTGGCGACGAGACCGACGACTTCGCCATCGTCAACCTCACGCTGTTCAGCCAGAAGCTCCTCAAGGGACTGGAAGTCTCCGCCACCGTCTACAACCTGTTGGACACCGAATACGCTTACCCTGCCGGCGCGGGATACACCCAGGACACCATCGAGCAAGACGGGCGCAACTTCCGCGTCAAGCTCACCTACCGGTTCTGAGCGCTCCCCCGGATTCCCGCCTCAGTGGCGCTGGGGGTTCGTTCGTCCCCCGCCGTAGCGCGGCGCTCGCCCCGGCGGACGCGCGCTCTGTCGGCTCCGGGAAGATCCCGCCTCCGCGGCGGGATTCTCGACAACCGGTGGAGATGGCGCCCGCGGAGCGGGATCCACGCAGGTGATCCACGTAGGTGTTGACAAAATGTTCGGCGTTCCCATTCTTTCCTCGCTCCGAGTGCCTCGGTAGCTCAGTTGGTAGAGCAGTTGACTCTTAATCAATTGGTCCCAGGTTCGAGTCCTGGCCGGGGCACCAGTTCAGCAGCAAGGGGTTATAAAGGAAACCTTCCCTCCGCCCCCCTCCATGTCTGGTCCATTTCTGGGCCACTTTCCCGGACGCTGGTGTCTGGGCCAGTCTGGGCCACTTTGGACTCGTCCTGGGTGCCGTTCTGAGCGAGTGGCGGCCATCCTGGTGGACTTCCTCCGATACACATGGAGGAACCCGACCACCACTTCCAACTCGGTGAAGCCGTATGGGAGTATGCCGACCTTCCGGAGTGTCAAATCCACGTTGACGTCCACCGCGAGGTCGACGAACGACTGGGGCTGCACGAACCCGGAGAGGAAAAGCAGGAACGCCACGAAGAGATCATGCGGGCGGCGGGGGAGGCCCTTTCTCGCCTCCTGGTCTTCTGTTGGCGGAAGCCAAACGGGGAAGTGCGAACCTTGACGGAGGCGCTGAAACGGTTCGTCGCTGCCAGTTGCTGCCTGCGTTCCGACCTCATGGGCGACCGGGACTACCACACACTTGCGGCACGCCTCCATTGCACCCGCGCGTGCTTGTCTAAGATCGGGTTGGAGTTCGCGGACGAGGTCGGGTTGCACTTCCGGAACCAACGCCGCCAGTCGGCGCGCAAGACGTTCTCGGATGCACAGCGGCGCGCGCACTGGAGACGGAGAAAGAAACGACCCGCCACCAAGTAGGCGACGGGTCGCTGGGGATGACTACAGGAACGTCTACTCTTCCGCGAGGAGGAACTCGGACACGGGGCGCGACGCCATCCTCGCACAGTGCGCCGCCACGGCGGCGAGGTTGAACCCGTGGGCCCGGGCGAGTGCGCGTGCTTCCTCTTCGAGCGCCTTGGCCTTCGCTTCCCGTTCGCCAACCAGGCGCTCGAAATAGGGTCGCAGCATAGCTCGGATAGAGGCGTCACGGGCGGCAATCCGGACTCGTTCCAGGCATCCAGCCGAGCCGTTCAGAAACCAGCCAAACCACTCCTGCGCTACAGCGTCAGCGGCAGCGGCTTCGTCCACGGCTAGCAGTTCGTGAAGGGCAGCGACCTCGCGCAGGAACCAGCCGCGAGTCTGGAGCTTACTGGCGAGGGTGTTGGCAGCCTCAGCGTCGGCCTCGTCGGCGGTGTTGGCTTTTGCGAGCAGCGCATCCGCCTGGGCGCGCAGCTTGGACTTGGGATCCGTCTTCAGGGCGAGGACTTGGTCGGTTTTCATTGTCGCTTCGGTGGGATGTTACTTCGTGGCGATGCGGGCCCGCTTCAACGCCTGGCGGACCGCCTGCCGACGGAACGCGGCCGTCGTAAGTGCCGCCCCGGTGGACCAGTCGCGTCGTTTCTTCCCAACGATCAGTGGCACAATCTCCGCGCGAACGCTTTCGGGCAGGGCTTCGTCACAGCCGAGTTTCCAGGCTGCCAAAAGCAGGTGCGCGCGTTTCGCGACGTCCTCCATGTCGCCGTAGCTTCGGGGCAGTTCAGTGCGAACCACGCCCAAGAGAACACCCTCGAGGACGGCGGTGGGGATGGGGACCGGTTTGGCTGCAGGGGGCGGCGTCGCGGGCGTGGTACTGGCGCGGACTGGCGGGGCGGGGGGAGTCTTCGTGGCCGTGCTGGCCGTGCGCGGGGTGTGGCCGTGCCGGACCGTCTTCGCCAGGACCAGGAGGGCCTTGGCGCTGCCGCCCTCGGCGTCGGCGACCAGGTCCGGGGCGAACTTGTGGACCAGGGCGAGGTTTTCTTCGACGTCGCGCTTGAACCGTTCATCGGCGCCGTCCATGGGTTCCAACTGCAGCCAGTCGCGAACGGGGCTGTTCAGTCGTGGACGGCGGATCTCGGGTGCCGTGGCGCCGTCTAGGATCTTCTGGAGTTTCTGTGCTGTGGTGTTCATGCGTCCTTTCCTATCGCGCCCGCGTTAAGGGGTCTGGCGGTTATCAGTAAGCAGGGCGCGGAGTTCCTTGCGCACCCGCGTTAAGGTCTGATGTGCGCGTGTGCTGGAGACGCCGAAAAAGCGACCCAGCGCACGGACGCTCCTGGCAGGGGCGAACTCCAGGCGGAGGAGGTAAGCCAGCAAGGCCGCCCTCCTCCCGATCTGCGCTGGAGTGGTTGCACCGGCCACCAGGACCTCGAGGAGGCGGACGACGACCTCCCGTCGGAGACGACGTTCGTCGGCGACCTGCACTTCCTTCTCGTCGAAGTAGATGTCGGGCCCGACCGTCGGCGTGGGTCGCCGCCGGTCGTCGAACAGGATGTCGTCGTCCTGGCGCACGTCAGTGTCGCTTCACGGGCGCGTGGCTGCGTTTGTGTTTTCGCCGGACGGGCGCGAACGTCTTGCGCCACGTCTGGCTGAGGGACAACTTGTGTTTTCGTTTCATGGTTCGGTCTGGGTTTGTGTGTTTGTTGACGGAGAAGGTGCTGGTGCCTGCGGTGGCGGTGCGTTCCGTGCAGCATCACGTTCCGCGAAGAGGGCGAGCGCGCCGGCCAGACTGGAATTGAACGCCTGGGCGAGGAGTGGCGCCTGGGCGTCGACCATTGCCGTCATGCCGACGAACAGTTGGTCCATGTCTCTGCAAAAGACCTCGAGGAACCCGGGCGCCAGGAGTTCCCTGGACGCAGCGGCTTTGTAGCACGCCAGAATGGTGGTTAGCTGCGCGAATAGGGAATCCTCGATGACCCGACGGGCGGAGATGCTGCCGTCCGCCGCCAGGACTTTATCTGCGACCTGGAGTGCAGTTTGGCGAATGCTGTAGCGCAGGAACATCGCGACGTAGACCAGGGCCGCTTCCACGTTCTTCCGCGGCAGCAGTTCGCCCGACTCTCGCCGGTCCTGCTCGAGGGCGAGGTCCGCGCGACGCAACGCCTCGCTGGTGCGCAACCACTGTTCGCGTGTGGTCTTGACCTCGTAGGGGTCGCCTGTGAGTTGCGCCTGCTGGAGGGCGCGGAAGGCGTCGGCTTCGGCTTGTTCCAAGCGCTTCAACGCGTGGGCCGCCCCGAGCGGCAGCGGTGCGCCTGCGGGAATGGCGCTGGCATCTTGGACGCGCAACTCCTGGGCCTGTTGGTTCAGCAGGGAACGTGTCCCGGGCGGGATGGACTTCCTGGCAGCCAACCATGCGCGCATCTTGGGGGCGTCGTTCAGGGGCGCACCAAGGCGCTGCCAAGCGCGAATGGTGCGTGTGGTAGTCCGCCAGATGGCGGCGAGTTCAGTTTGGGTTCGTTTCTTCATACCAGGAAAAGCGGAAGGCAATTTCTTGAGCGTATCAGACGGTCTAATAGCGGAGGGCAGAGGTAACCACTATAAGGTATCCTAACAGTTTTCTTGATGCTGATGAGTAGGGTTACTGGGCCTTCTGCAGAGGTGCAGGGTCCACGTGGCGAGCTTGACGTCGGCGCTCTCGAGTTCCCAGCCGTCGGCGACCAGGGAGGCGAGAGTGGTTTCGAGTTCTGGTCCCGGGACCGTGACGGTCTTCCGGGCTGTGTCCTCTTGGGGCGCTGGCGCCCGTCGGGCAGCCGATGGGAGCAATGGCATAGCAAGGTGGCGGGCGGGGTGCGGTGCTGGTCCCGCACCCCGTGCCGCGGTAGTGGTTAGGCAAAATCGTTTGCGAGGTCGGGCTGCCGCGAGGGGGGCTCGTCGGCCTTGCCAGTCAGAAGGGCCCCATATTCCTCTGACTCGATGATGATCTTCTTGACCCATTCCGGGAGTGAGTCCGGAAGGTCGGGCGAGTCGAGGTCGGAGAGACTGAACGTAACACCATCGCCCTCGAGGTCGGGTGCCTGGGTGCCTCGGGGCAGACTCATGACGCTGGACACGTCGGTGTAAGTGCGCCCGCCGTCCTAGCTCGTCGTGTTCGTCAACTGGAGGAGGCACGCTTTTCCGACAACGGAGAATAGGTCGAACGTGGCAGCGTCCATTTCGGAGAACGGTCTGCCTCGCCACGCCTCCAAGAGTGGGCGCAATGTCGACTTCGAGTTCAGGCTCAGTGTGAATCTCCTCGAGACAACTCTCGGGACCGACACGGTTCTGCCGTCGCGCTGCACGTCCATGCGGACGTCCGGGATCTGCCATTGGATGAGGACCTGATGGCGGGGGCCAAAGGTCCCTTCCTGGGTGCCGAGGTCGATCACGCCGGAACAGACGGCGGGATACGCCCCTGGTTCGATGGGAGGGGCTGAGGTTTTTGTTGCTGGGATGAGGGGCATAACTACTTCGTTCCTTTCTTTGCTTGCTGTGTTGTGTGTTGTGTTCCTCCGGTCTTCTTGGGCCGGAGAAAGTGAGTCCGCGGGATGACCACGGCTCGCGCCTCGAGTGGGTGGCCGTGCTCGTCCTGGAGGGCGTAAAGAGGGTCGCCGGACCGCGTCCAGCCAACCAGGCGACGACCGTGGTAGTGCGTGGGGAACGGTCCGTCGTCTTCGAACGGGTTGGTGACGACACGGACACTGCGCGCGGCGAAGGTTTGGATTGCCGCCATGAGGACGGGGTGGTCCGGAAAATCGGGCAGACTCCGGACCGGGGTCCGTAGTCCGTCCGTATTCCTTATACGGACGGACGGACCGGTCCGGAAAACACCGGAAATACTTTCCGGACTTTCCGGACTTTCCGGACTTTTTGTCGTTTGGGGTGTCATGGTTTCGTGATCCAACGGCCTGTTAGGGGTGACTGAATAATTTGGCCTGCGTGTTTGAGACCGTCGCGCAGTTCGTAAAAACTGGTCTTCGGAATCCCAGCCTCTTCGTCTGCCTTCCGCCGCCATTCACCAGTTCGCAACCCTTCGAGGGGCAAGAGGGCGAGGAGTTTCTCGGCGGTGTGGCGGCGGGGTGCGCCCTGCTTCTTTCGCAGACTGGCGGGGTCCAGGTCGTCGCGGGCGACGAACAGCGGGAAGCGCCATTCCACGGTGATGGGTTCGACCGGCGGAAGGTTGCGGACGGTGAAATTGACGCCGTAACAGTTCTCGGTCTCGTGCGGTGTGAGGTCGATGTGAACGTCCGCGTCACGGCCAAACACGCCACTGCCGACAATGCGGTCGAGAGCCGCCTTCTCCGACTGGTTTCCCTTGCTGTGGTGCGCGCGGTAGACGACGGCGGCGCCAGTGTCAGTGCAGATGGCCTCGACCTCGTTCACAAGCTGGGCCACGTCCTGCGCCTTGTTCTCGTCGCGCCCGCCCATGCCTTTGAAGATGGGGTCGATGATGGCGAGGCTGTATCCCGCGTCGCCCATGCGCTTGGTGATCTCTGGCAGCAACCGTCCGAGGGCAGCGGCGTGTCCACGGAGCGTCCAGACGTCCAGTTGGTCCAGGCTGCCGAGGTCTTTGGCGCGGGCGACGCACATTGCACGTTCGCGGAAGAAGGGTCGGGGAATTTCGAAGTTGAGGTAGATGGCGCGCCCGGGGGTCGTCTGGAATCGCCAGAACGGGACGCCAGCTTGGACGGACTCCGCGAGGTCCAGGAGCAGCCAACTCGAGTTCGACTTCGGCGGTGCTGAGATGACAGCTTTCAATCCAGCGTGGAGTAAGCCGTGGACGACCTGTGGTGGAGGAACGGCGGAGGTGTCAGCCACCAAGTCCTGGACGGACTCGATGGGTGGCAGTGGGCGTGCCTGCTGACTCGAGGCGTGTTTCTCCTGGCGCCCTTCCTGACGGTTCTCCTCGTCAGCCTGCCTTGTGCCCACGCCCCCCTCGGCGGCCACTGCGCGGAATGCCGACGACACGGTGGTCGCGACCTCGGACTCTGGGAGCGGTTCCGGTAGGCGCGCGTTCCACCCACGCATGAGAACCAGGAGTTCGGCCTCGTCCACCTTGAACGTTCGCGCGACTAGAAACGCCTTCTCGTTCAGGGTCGCGTTGCGTGCGCCAACGTCGACCGGCGGGATGGCGGCCGCGTAGGCGCGAGCGCGGTCCAGTTCGGACTCGAGGGGGACGTGCAATCCTGGTGGGGACGGTGTCTCCTCAGGGGCATTATCCGTTCTCGTCCTTGTTGCTTGCGCCGATCTGGGTACAGGCTTGACGCCCAGCTTGGCAGCGGTTAGGACGTCGGCCTCCTTTGTCCAGACTTTGGGGTCGGACGGAATATAGGTCAGTCGCGAAATGTCCTTGCACGCGGGGTCAATGGTCAGCCCATGCAGTCGACGAAACAGTTCTGCGACCAGTTCCACGTTCGTGGCGTGATCCTGTTCGGGGTCGACACGCACCAGGGCGGCCAGACCCGTGCCGGACACACTGGTCCAGCAGGCGGAGACGTAATGGTTCGCCCGCAGTGCTTCACGGTAGAGGTCGACATCGGACCCGATTTCATCGACATCCGCGACGACGAACGGCGTTCGCGTTGCATACTTTGTCTTGCAGCGACGAGACGCGAATGTGGCGCTGAACGTGGCGCCGGACAGACCCAGTTTCAGCGCGGACACCCCTTCCCGTTCGGCTGGGGTCAGGTCTGCCTTTCGGCGTCCACGGACGATGGCACGGACCCGGTCCTGAATCGTCTTCGCCCAGCTACCCTCCTGGATGGCGTCCAGGACGGACGAGACACGGCGGGTGCAACAAACCGTGGCACGCGCGTGGTCGTAGACGGAGACTGGGGTGTCGAGGAGGGGGGAGTTCACGCGAGGGGGAGGAAGAAGCTTTGGTCGTCGAGTCCCTGAACACAGTCACACAGCAGGGCCCACTTCCCATGCTGGTCGAAGTCCACCAGACAGCGCGTTCGTTTGACCTCCACCAGTGTGCCGGTGTGGCCGAGGAGGTTTCGCACCCTACCGACGTAGTTTCTGCCAGGTATGAGTCGGACTGTTTTTCCAACCAGGGCCGCCAACCGTTCCTGGTCCTGGAGGACGTCCAACTTTTCTAGGAGGTCCTGGTGTTCGTCCCGGAGGGCCTTGAATTTCTGGACGAGGACATTCTGCTTGGCCTCATTTCGCTCGAGGCTCCGACGGATGTCGGCGAGTCGCCCAACAAGGGGGCACGGTGTTGACGACGAGGGATTGTTGGAGATCTTCATGGTTCCTTCCGGCGCCGTTTTGTTCCTGGCAGGGACGCGGCGCTGGACCTTCAGTTCGCCAGCATCGGCAGCCCGTTCGTCATGATCCGTGCGAGTTCGTCTGGTGGGATCCGCCACCGGTTGCCGCACCGGATAGCACGGATCCGCCCCGCCCGGATGGCGCGGCGGATGGACTCTTCGTGATACTGGATGGCGCCAGCTAGTTCGCTGGTGGTGAATTGCCGCCCAAGGGGCGGCTCCGTTGTTTTCTGCAGGTTGATGTTGCGTTTCATTCCACCTAAGTGCATTGTTACATTATGAAACGCGGTCCCATTCGAGGGCTGAGTCGGACGACCCTGTGGCGGAGGTCGAAACGCGCGCGGAAGGGGGTGCGCAGCCAGCGGGGGAGGCGCAAAGGGCGTCATGAGTGGTCCGAAGTGGAGGCGGAGAGCATGGCGCGGTTCGTGGCGGCGGTTGTCGACCTAGTGAACGACGAGGGGTTCGTCGACTACCACCGGGTCCTACACGGGGGAAGGACGGGAACGGTGCAGTTCGGATGGACCTACTACGAGGGGAAGGACTCAGTCCTGGACCGTGTCCGTCGTTTGGCGGCGGACCACCATCCGGCCATGCTGGCCACGTGCATCTGCGACCTTGTCCCGCAGAATCTCCTGACCCGGGTGGGCCCGACGGTCGACATCAAACTCCGGGCGAAGTGGGCGGTCGAAGGGAAGGGGCGAGGCAAGGCCCCTCGGCTGGCTGCCGACGATAGACGCTTCGTCTCGCTGGAGGAACAGGGGGTTCCGGCGCTCTCGGCAGCGGACGCGGACGTGGACCTCGGTGACGTGGAGGAGGCGGCGGAGTTCATGACGGAGAAACTCCTGGCGCGGGGCGCCCCGAGGGACGTGGTTGCGGCCGTAGTCGAGGCGGGGCGCACGCTGGGTTTCGACTCCGAGGAGTTCGAGGTCGCTGCCATGCAGATCCTGCAGGGCGCCCACCTGGCTGCCGCCAGAAGGGGGAGAGGGACGGTGCGGGGCACGCCAGTCAGCCGTGTCGAGTTCTACGGCGTGCGGACCCCCGGGCTCGAGGCGGATGGCGTCCTTTTGCGAAACGCCCAGACCCATTGCAGCCAGCCGAAAAACGTGCGGACCCCGATCTCGAGGCGGATGGCTTCCTTTTGGCGGCACCATGCGGACTACCTGGAGGTCCGGCAGAGGTTGTTGGGGCTGATGAGGAGGACGCCACCGTCCGCGCCGTCCGAGTCGGCCTCGAGGGTCAACAAGTTGGTCAATGCCGCGTGGTGGCGTTACATGGACAGGAAGGACGGGCGCTACTTCAAACTGACCGCGACGGAACGTGCGGCTGCGGTCGAGAAGTATCTCGCCGCCATTGCGCGGGTAGGGGCGGGGGAGGGGCGGAAGGTGAGGACGTCTCTGCGCTGATGGACTGCCACGCCTCAGGACGTAGCTGTCCCCTGCCCTTCCGACTTCTCTTTCGTTCCCAGCATGCCGCCCACGGGCACCGTGGCGCCGGTCCTGTTGTCGACGTAGAAGGTTGCCGTGGTCGTGATGTTTGAGTGACGGAGGAAACGACTCGCTGCGTGGATGCCTGCGGCAGCGTTCACCAGGGACCCGGCCTCTTTGCGCAGGGTCTGCAGCGGTTTGCGGTTCCTGACACCATGTGCCTTCAACCAGGCGATGGCGCGTTCCTCGGACTCCTCGGCGCGGTAGTAGGAGAACGACGCGTCCGGCTTGGGTGCTTTGCCCTCGAGGACGAACAGCTCGGTGGCAGCGTCACGATACCGGTTCAGTTCGGCGATAAGACCAGCGTCGACCGGAACGGTTCCGGAGCTTTGTTCCGTCTTGGGGTCGAAGTGTTCGGTGACGTCGACGCGGATGATGTTCCGTGAACCGTCCACTTGCGGCCATGTGAGGGTGTCGGCCTCCTCGCGTCTGAGTCCTGCTCCCAGGCAAAGCAGGATAACTTTGTATGCCTCCGGATCCGACTCGCCGAGTTCCTTGCGCGCGTCTCGGAGTAGTTGGGGGGCGTCGATGAAACTCGAGTAAGGCAGGGGGCGCGCGGACTCGATAGTCACGCCTGCGAACGGGCTGCAGATGTTCTCGAAGGGGAGGAGTTTCAGGAGGTCCGGCGCAAACAGACTCTTCGCTTGTCGCGCCATTGAAGCCGTCGACCGTTTCGCCCTTGCCTTGGCGACCGGGTTCGAACCGGTGGCGGCAATGCGCTCCAGGATGACAGCCTGAACCTGTTTGGGCGTGAGGTCCGACAACGCCAGGGAGTCGATTGCCTGCCGCCATGCCTTCACGCACTTGATCTTGACCTTGCGTCCCCTGACCCGGGGTTCGAGGCGGTGGGCGTGGGCGAAGAACCATCGCAGGCAAATCGCGTAGTTGCGCACCGTCCTCTTGTCCTGAGTCCAGACCCGCTCGACCGCACCAAGGAACTCGCCCACCGTGGGGCCTTCCTCTTTGTGGCGAACGTCGGGCTTGAACTGCGCCAGAGCGGCGTCCCACCCCTGTTGCTGGAGGACGCGGTAAACCTTGGCTGCCCGACGACCGGCTTCACCCCTGTCGTTCGTCCCAAGCTGGACCCAACTACGCTTGCCGCCATGGGCGATGCGCGAAGAGTATTCTTGCACTTCGCACGTCTGCCCACTGCGATCGACGTAGGTCCGACGCACTACGCGGGGCTCCCAATAAGCAGCAGAGAAACGGCTCACTGGCGCCCGGTCAATGGTTTTTGTCTGGGCCATTGCTGGGCCACTTGGTGTGCTTTGCTCGGTTGTGCGTTGTTTTGTCATGGTGCCCTCAGAATCGCACGATTCCTTAGGAAAACAAGCACTTTCCGCTGTAAGCCCTTGGAAGCGCCGGTCTTTGCGATTTCCGCCGTCCACTTTCTCTTAATCAATTGGTCCCAGGTTCGAGTCCTGGCCGGGGCACCAACCCCCGTTTTTCTGCTCGTCCGAACCCTCCGAACGTGGTCAAGTATTGACTGAACTCCTGGCCGGTCCTGAGTGCGGCCCCCGTCTTGGGTCTTTGGGAGCCATCGCGGCAACACGGACGGCTGGGAGCAAGGGAAACCTGGGACCATGTCCTCGAACCAGTCAGAGGACGAAGCGCGAGAGCGGACGGCCGCCGAGTTCGCGACGACACACTGGAGCACGGTGCTGGCTGCGGGCGATAGCGCCTCACCCGATTCGGCGGAGGCCCTCGACAGATTGTGCCGGACTTACTGGTATCCGCTCTACGCGTTCGTTCGGCGGAAGGGACATCCTCCAGAAGAAGCCAAGGACCTGACCCAGGCCTTCTTCGAGCGGTTCCTCGAGAAGCACTACCTCAAGGACGTCCTGGCGGAGAAGGGGCGATTCCGGACTTTCCTGCTCGCGAGCCTGACGCATTTTCTGTGCGACGAATGGGACAAGGTGCGCACGACCAAGCGCGGGGGCGGCTTGAGCATCCTCACGGTCGACCCAGCGGTGCTTGAAACCCGCTACTCCTCAGAAGCCAACAGTCAGGAGCCGCCCGAACGCCACTTCGATGTGCTCTGGGCTGAAGCCGTGATGGGTCGCGCTTTGGACGCGTTGGAGGAAGAGCATCGGGCGTCGGGCAAAGCTGCTCTCTTCGAGGCTTTGTCGGAGTTTCTCACGCGTTCCCCGGACGAGGGTGATTACCGCGAGGTGGGGGAGCGGTTGGGGTTGAACGGCCACGCGGTCACGATGGCTGTGTCCCGCTTGCGGGAGCGGTATCGCGCCCTGATTCGATCGGAGATCGCTCACACAGTCGAGGACCCTGCCGAAGTGGATGCCGAGCTGCATTACCTGATCGACCTGGTAACAAAGTGAGTTTGGCTACGTGAGAGCAAGAGCAAGAGCAAGAGCAAGAGCAAGAGCAAGATTGAGAGCAAGGGCCGCTGAGGGGCTGACGCAGTTCTGCTTTCTTGCTCTTGCTCTTGCTCTTAATCTTGCTCCAGCTCTTCATCCCCATGAACAAGCCCCATGCCCAGTTCGATCACGAAAGACTCATCGCCTATCAACGCAGCATTCAGTTTGTCGCTTGGTCAAGCGAGTTGCTGGAGAACTTGCCCGCCAGACTGTCCGTCTGCGACCAACTGGATCGCGCCTCGACCTCGATTCCCCTGAACATCGCCGAGGGTAACGCCAAATTCACGGCGCCGGATCGCTGTCGCTACTTCGACAGCGCGCGAGGCTCGGCCCTCGAGTGCGCAGCCTGCCTGGATGTGCTCGTCGCCAAAGGCAAGAGTGCCGCTGAACAGATCCGTGTGGGAAAAGAAGTCCTCGTCGAAGTCGTGGCTTTGCTGATCGGATTGGTCCGGAGCATCTCGCCCGATCGACTGGGCGAGGAGCCAGTGGCGTACCGGGCGTCGGCCGACGCCGATAAGGAACAGCATGAGTAGGACCGTCTCCCTTCTTGCTCTTGATCCTGCTCTTGCTCTTGCTCTGCCAGCCGATACTGCGCGCGCGGTTTGCGCCCGGGGGACGCGAGCGAGGTTGAGAGCAAGATTAAGAGCAAGAGCAAGAGCAAGAAACTCTGTGATCTTCTACGCGAAAATCCTCTAAGCATTCATGGAAGGCCATGGACACCGATGTTGACCAGTCCGGATCGTCCGTTTGCCCGCGCTGTGGGGGGCCGGTCTCGCGTCACCGCCTGAAGGGGTTGTGTCGACGCTGCCTCGCCCGGTGCACCCTACCGCAATCGGAGAAGTCGCGCCCTGCCGGCTCCGGTCTACGCGTTCGCTGCCCGCAGTGCGGGCGCCAAATCGAGTTGAGAGAGGGGGGCAGTCTCTCCGACATCCGCTGCGATTCCTGCGGCACCACGTTCAGCATCGTGGACGACAAGGCGGTCGGCGAGACGGCAGCGGCCCTCGACCGGATCGGCCAGTTTGAGATTCTGGCCAAGCTCGGCACGGGCGCCTTCGGCACGGTGTGGAAGGCACGCGACACGCGGCTCGACAGACTGGTCGCCATCAAGATCCCGCGCCACGGAAAACTGGAGCCGACGGAGATCGACAAGTTCCTCCGCGAAGCCCGTGCGGCCGCCCAACTGCGCCATCCGAACATCGTGAGCGTGTTCGAAGTCGGCCGCGAGGACGACACGGTCTACATCGTTTGCGACTATGTCGAAGGTGTGTCGCTGGCCGAATGGCTGGCGGGCAAGCGGGTCAGCGCCCGGGAAGCCGCTCGGCTCTGCCGCAAGCTCGCTTCAGCCCTCGAGCATGCCCACGGGCAGGGCGTCATCCATCGCGACATCAAACCGGGCAACATTCTCCTGGACGCCAAAGGCGAGCCGCACCTGACGGATTTCGGCTTGGCCCGACGCGAGGCGGGCGAAGTGACGATGACGCTGGACGGCCAGTTGCTGGGCACGCCGGCCTACATGAGCCCGGAACTGGCGCGGGGCGAAGCCCATCAAGCGGATCGTCGGACGGATCTCTACTCACTAGGTGTGGTGTTGTTCCAGTTGCTGACGGGGGAACTGCCGTTCCGGGGGAACACCCGGATGCTCGTGCACCAGGTGATCCACGACGACCCACCGAGTCCTCGGAAGCTGAATGCCCAGGTCCCGCGGGATCTGGAGACGCTCTGTCTGAAGTGTCTCGAGAAAGATCCCGCACGGCGATACGCCAGCGCGAGTGAACTCGGGGACGAGTTGGACCGCTTTCTGAAGGGCGAACCCATTCGGGCGCGACCCCTGGGACCGCTTGGTCGGACCTGGCGTTGGTGCCGACGCCGTCCCGTAGTGGCTGGTCTGATCGGTGCAGTCGCGGCCGCGCTGGTTGCCGTAGCCGTCGTCTCGACTGTGGCCGCTGTTCGGATCTCCGCATCGCATCGGACAGAAGAGCGCGAGAACTACTACGCCCTCATTAGCCTGGCGCAGGAGCTGGTGGAGAAGGGCGATATCGACCAAGCCAAGGAGACTCTGCTCAAATGCCCGCCTCGATTCCGCCACTGGGAGTGGGGTCACCTCTTCTTTCGCTGCCACCAGGACATCCTCTCCATCCCTGCTCACACGGACATCAAGTTCGATGCGTTGCTCCTGAATTGGACCGCGGTGACGCTCGTGCAGAACGTCCTCTTCAACCACGACGGTTCGCAGCTTGCGTCCCTGGGCTGGGACGGATCAGTCAAGGTGTGGGATGCCAAGGACGGTCATCGGCTCTTCGTCCTGGGAGGCACAAACCGCCCGGCCACGAACATCGTGTTCAACCCTGCATCTCCACAACTGGCAGCCTTGTTCACGGACGGCGTCGCGGAGGTCTGGGAGGCAGGCGCTTGGCGCAAGCAATGGGAGTTCCGCCTGGCGACCGGGAAGGTCGAGCAACTGTCCTACCGACCCGATGGCAAGCGGCTCGCCTTGGGCGGCGGCAGGGAAGTCAGCGTTTGTGACGCGACGACCGGGGCGGTGGTCGGGCGTTGCCGAACCGAAACCCCCGTCACGGCGACGATGTTCCTGTCGGACAGAAGTCGACTGCTGGTTCGGACAGAAGGTGGTGCGGTGCTGGTTGACACGGCGGAGACCCCTGACCTGGCGACCGGGCCACACGAGCGGCCAGACGGTGCTGGCCGCCCACCATCCGATCTGTGGGCGGGCAACACCGTTGCCCGCGACAGTGCCCGTGAGGTTGTCGCGAAACCTCTCGCCCTGCCGCCTGCTTCCGGCGGTTCGCTTTTCATCAGCCCGACGGCCGATCGGTTCGTGACGATCGGTTCCAAGGGGATCGCCAGCTTGTGGACCAACGCGTCCGCGAAGATCGAGTTGGGTGAAATCCGGGGCGCCCAGCCCTCCCTGGTGCAGCAGGTTTTCTTCAGCGGCGACGGACGGAGGTTCTGCACCGGAGGCCAGTCGAGCACGGCTCGAGTGTGGGACATGGAGCGTGGCCAGGAATTGCTGGCGATTCCGGCCAGGGTTTACCGGGCTGTCTTCAGCCCGGACGGCAGCATGTTGGTGACGATCGGCAGCGAGAAGACCGTCCGGGTGTGGGATCTCGAACAGCGGGGTGAGCTGCTTCAACTCCGGGGGCATTCATCCTGGGTCGAGACGGTCGCCTTTAGTCCGGACGGTTCGCGCTTGGCGACTGGGGCTGAGGACGGCACCGTTAAGCTCTGGAGCACCGGGCCGGGCCGGGAGGTCTTGCGCGGGTCCTTCTGTGTTTGGGCTCTGTCTGTGAGCCCGGACGGTCGCCGAATTGTGGCTAACCCAGGGGACGGGGTGACCGTGTGGGATGCGGAGAGCGGGCAGCGTTTGGTAACGATCGATTGCACGGCGTCAACGCTGGCCAATTCTAGCAGTTCTGCCTTTAGCCCAGACGGTCAGCGTGTGGTGACCGCAGCAAGCGACCGTGTCGGAAGAGTGTGGGATACCCGCGACGGCCATTTGCTCCTGAGTCTGCGTGGCCATACTCGGAGGGGCAGTTCGGTGGCCTACGCTCCCACCGGGAGGTGGATTGCGACGGCGAGTTTTGACGGAACAGCCAGGATCTGGGACGCGGGCACAGGCCGCCAGATCCACTGCCTCGATCACGGTTCGAATGAGGTGTTCGCTGTGGCATTCAGCCCGGACGGTCATCGCCTGGCCACGGGAAGTAAGGGAGGACTAACCATGTGGGATGCCGAGAGCGGCCGCCTGCTCTTCCAGAAGAGTGGCGAGGCTACGAGTCCATTATTCGGTGTGGCATTCAGCCCGGACGGACGATACCTCGTGATTGCTTACGCGATGGAACTCGCGCTGCGAGTCTGCGACGCGCAGAGCGGGAGACTGCTCGCTTCCTGGCCTTCAGGGGTAGGCGGCGGATGCAAGATGGCCTTCAGCGGCGATGGCAAGCGACTGGTCGTCGCGGCAGGCGGAAAAGACAACGCTACCGGCTGGGGTGAAGCAAGCGCCGAACTCTGGGACTTCGAATCCGGCCGGCGGATTCTAACTTTGAAAGGCCATTCAGAGTGCTGGTGCCAAGTCGCTTTCAGAACCGACAGCCGGCGCATCGTCTCCGGCTCATATGAGCCGACGGTGCGACAATGGGAGACCTTCCCCTGGCGCGAAGCCGACTACCCCGGCACTGCTGGCGAGCCCTTCCGGGATCGTGCACGCCGGTATGCGGACGAATACTGGCGCACGCGTCTGGCCGCCGAGGCGCGCTCCGTTGAACCGATTCGCTCGCGCCCCGACAATGCGGTCCTCTGGCCCAAGCGCGATGCCCGCGCCACGCCCGCTCAACTCGATCTCACGGACCATTACAATGGGCTGTTGGGCGCCGCGTTCCACCCCGTCTTCCTTTGGCCCGAGATTGAGAATGGTCTCCCTGAGCTGAGCGTTGGTCTGCTCGAACTCGGCGCGGTGCGATTCGACGTTCGGGGCGTGATCCAACTCCGCCGCCACACGGAGCTTGAACCTTTTTGGCAGTGGGCTTGGGAACGGCTGCCCACCCGAGTGGAAGGCATCCGGGTCCAGCAGAAGGTCCGGCGGCTGCACGTTTTGCATGGGACAGATTCCACAGAGAAGTCGGTGAAAGACGGTGACGAGATCGCCCGTTTGGTCTGGCGCTACGACTCCGGGGAGGAAGCCTCGCCGATCTTCTACGGGCAGGATGTGCGGGAGTGGTGGTGGCGGCCGCGGGATGCCGTCGGAGCGACTGCGGCGCGGAGCCGGGTGGTTTGGACTGGCTCCAATCCGATTGCCCGCGAGAAGGGCTACCAACTCCGGCTCTACCTCACGACGATCGAGAATCCCCGGCCGCAGGAGGTCGTGCGGTTTCTGGACTACGTCTCGGCGTTGAGCGAGTCCGCACCGTTCCTGATTGCGATCACGGTGGAATGAGGCGGGCGGAACCGCGAAATACGCCAAATACGAAAGGGAATTCTCGAAACTGCTTTCGTGTTTCGCGGTTCCCCTTCAGTGCCCCTATCAGCGCCGAGCCATGGATCGGAGATGCCTTTCAATGCGCCAACAGGCTGCGGACGGAGATGTCCTCGTCGACGTCCTCCCAGTGGATCCCCACGCCCTGGCCGATGAGTCGCCAATTCCGCCTCTGCTTCGGGGTGGCGCGGAGCAAACGCGGAAACCACTCCAGTGGTGCAGATACGGTCCGCCCATCTGCCAGCGTGACGACCAGCGAATCTGCAGCGAAGGAAACGTCCACCGCGTCGCCTACAGGTTTACTGGCTGTGGTGCCTGTCCCAAGCGTTGATAAAGTCATCGCGATTCTCCTCAATCATGCGGCGGAGCACCGTGAGCTCGTGGCTCCGAAACCCACGAGACTCGGCCAACTCGACCGGCTCGAGCCAGTACTTCGCATACTTTTCGGCGCGTTCAACGTGAATGTGCCGCGGTTCATGGCCTTCCCGACTGAAGAAGAAGAACCTGAAACCCCGGGTCCGCAGCACTTCCGGCATGGCGACACTCTATCGCTCCCTGACCGTGACCTCAAGCTTCAGGATTGGCTTCAGTATTGGCGGTCAATATTCTGGAGCAGCGATAGGAACCTGTCTCGGGTCTGAACCAGAGCTTGGCCCGTGCCGTAACCTCTTCACCATCCGCGTGATCCGCGAAATCCGCGATTCACTGCAGATTCCTTGTGATCCGTCCCGCTGAATCCCTCTTATAAGGGGTGATGAACGGGAATGCGCACAGCAAGAGGTCGACATCCATGGCACCCCAATCGAGTGGCATGGCGCCCCCGGCAACCATTCCTCGGCCACTGCATGAAGACTCTCTCCTTGAAACACAGGTGAACAACAGACTAGAACCATGAACACTCCCGTGAACACCCACCCCTTGGCCGTCTCGCCAGACCCCGGGCACGGCCCGATGCCACCACGTCACCGTCCCGCAGCGTTGCATAGCTCGAGACCGCGATTCCGAAGCTTGCGCTGGCTCCGTTGGCCTCTTGGACTGGTCCTGCTGCCGCTCGCCCTTTCGGCGCAGGTGAACTTCACCCAGATCACCGAAGGACCGCTGGTCTCCGAAACTGGGGTCTCAGGATTCGGTTCCTGGGGCGACTTTGACAACGACGGCTATGCCGACGTGGGCGTGGAGCGCGATATACCTGGCAGCGGTGTGGACTGGACTTTCGCCATCTACCGCAACAATGGTGACGGCACATTCTCCCGGTTTCCCGACCCGCCCGGGTTGGCAGGCGCCACTTACATGGGTTGGTGTTGGTTCGACTGGGACAACGATGGCAATCAAGACGTCTGGGCGACGCTTGGCGGGGAGGCGCATATCGGCTACGGGGATGGGCATGGGGATTTCAGTCTGGGGGCGTCGTCGGCGGTCATTGGGTCGTTCGGCGTCGATGCCGACTATGATCGGGACGGCCTGTTGGATGTGTTCTGGAGTCATCGGTCGGCAGGGGACTGTC
>CAYSPU010000025.1:15989-34400 GCA_964432995.1 uncultured Verrucomicrobiota bacterium | reverse complement strand
GTGTGGGCGCGCCCACCCGGCCCGCCGCACCGGCCGCCTCCACCCAGCGCGCCCGACTCCATCCCCCAGGTGCAAACCGGCGGCGCAGCGAAAAGGCCCCGCGCCTCTGGTATCTCGCCCGGTTCCCGAAGACACAAGCGCCGGATCCGGCGTTTTGACTTCCACCGCTTCTACGTGGACATGCTCCGGGACCTGTGAGGAGACACCGCCTCAGCCCGGCGCCGAGGGAATCCAGATGCCTGGCGGCAACCAACGCCACCGGACCAGCGCTTGCTTAATTGCTTAACGCCTGACCCTACGCAGGAGGCATCAGGACCAGTCGGATGAGCTGATACATCAACCACCCGGACAGCGGGACCGCGAAGAAGAGAACGACCGCCGCAAGCTGGCACCGGTTGGGCGAGTACCCACGCTCAACGTCGGCAATGAGATTGCACACCGCGTGGATGCTGACCACGAAGGCGAGGACGCACAGCGCGATGAGACGAATGATGAAGAACGAACTCGGAGGAGTCGTCGATTTCGACAGGTGAACCGCCATGGCGAGGGCGTGATGCCCGGCAAGGAGGCTGAGCAGAAGAGCAATCCACGCCAGTGTCAGGCTCCGGCGATGAAAGACTTGACTCAGCCGCGACATGTCGCAACGACCTCTATCGGGTGACAGTTGCCTGCCCGGCGGTGTCGACAGTGATCTGCCGGGTATTGGGGGGGATGGGCGTGGTGGTGACCCGGCCTCCGGGCCAACGGATCCACAAGCTCTCCGGCGGGGTGGACGCACCGAGCACCGGCACAAGGCTGTCCTGCGACCAGTAACCGGAGCCGGCGTGGATCTCGCGGGCCGGTCCCTGGCGGCCCTTGAATTGGAGCCGCAGCACGGCGCCGATGCCGTTGGGGTTTCCCGGCGGTCCTTTCAGCTTCACACGCAGGCCGGGCGCGGCCCCAACGTTGTGGTAGAGCCTCGTGCTAGCCCCGTTCTGGGTCACAACCAAGTCCACCCGCCCGTCTTCATCGTAGTCGCCGACGGCGGCGCCGCGTTGATCGCCGAAGACGTAGACGCCGGAGCGGGCTGGGGGCACGGGCGCGAGTTGGCCGGCGCCGTCGCCCCGGAGCCAAAGGCCGACGCCGGCGTCGATCCGCGCAATCTGGGGCTGAAGGCCATACATGTTCTGACTCAGAAAGACGTCGTCGTTGCCGTCCCCGTCGAAGTCCGCCACGTTCACGCTGAAGGCCGGGGAGAACTGGGCTTCGCGGGGCAACTCGACCGCCTGGAAGCCTTGGCCGGTGTTGAGAAAGGCCATCGACGTCAGCGTGGTGGCGGTGACCCGCTTCGCCAGCACCTTGCGGTCGCCGAGCACTTCGTCCAGGGTCGCTTCGCTGTACGCCTTGTGCGTGGTGAACCACTCCTGCAGAAAAGGCAGGGACGCGGCCATCTCCCGGAGCTGGCGCGAGGGCGCGAGGGTGTTGGTGACGTACTCCGTTTCGATGATGTCCATGACCCCAGGCTGGGCCATTTGGCCGTAGACAAAGACCAGCGGCTTCCCGGCGGAGGCGCGGTACTGGCTGTTGAGCCCCCAGTTGGCCGCAATGAGGTCCAGCCGACCGTCGTTGTTCAGGTCCCCGGCGGTGACTCCCCGCCACCACCCGGTGAGTGACTTGAGTCCGAACTGCTCCGTGACCTCAAACAGAGCCCCGGCCCGGCTCTTGAAGACGCGGATCGGTCCCCACTCGCACGCCAGCACCAACTCCGGACGACCGTCGGCATCCAGGTCGCTCCAGAGGGCGCTGTTGACAATGCCGAGGTTCTGAAGGAGCACGCTGTTGCGGGCATCGAGTTTCCACTGGCGCTCCTCGAAGCGATAGAGCTTGGACGGGGCGGAGAGCGGGTATTGTCCGGGGACCACCCCGCCGGCGACGAACAGCACCAGGCGACCGTCCCCGTTCATGTCGCCCAAGGCCAGGGCGCCGCCGCCGGTCATCTCGGAGGCGAGCGGCACGCCGGGCGCCAGCGCGTTGGTGGTGGCGGCAAAGCGCAACGCGGCGAAGCTGCACTTGACCTCGTAGCCGGTGAGCCCCGCCAGAACGGCGCGCCCGCCGCTGCCGTCTTCCCAGCCGACGAGGCCGGCCAAGTCGTCGGGAACGATGAGCGCCGAAGCGGCGGGCGCCGCCGTGAACTGGCCGCGCCCGTTCGAGCGGAACCAGGCCGGCGTACCGCCGCGGCCAGAGCCCACGACCAGGTCGTCATGGCCGTCGCCGTCCAAATCGGTCCAGGCCACGCCCGGGCCCAATTGACTGAGTTTGAAAGGAAGCAACGGCTGGCGCTCGTAGTCGTTGAACTCCGTTTCCGAATGCTGGTGCGCGAGGAGATCGCTGACGTCCTCGAAGATCGGAGTGGGCGCCGGCGGAGTCTCGACGGGCGCGGGCTGGGCCGCGGTCTCGTCGATCTCGTAGAGGCGATTGGCGTGCACGTTGGGGACGACGCTTCGGCCGCCGTTGCGCCAGCGGACTTCGATCGTCATGCCGTCCACCGCCGCCCCGGTGGCGAACACCGCCTGGGGATCCGAGCCGGACAGATAGTGCCCGCCCGAGATGATCTCGGTGCTTTGTCTGGGAACGGCGCCGCCGACCATGATGACTTTGGAGCCGATCCCCTGGGTGTTGGGCGGCCGGCCTTTCAATCGGACCGCCACGCGGCCCGCCGGGCTTTCGTTGCGGAAGAGGAGGGCGGGGCCGTTGAAGTTGTTGACCGCCAGGTCCACGTCGCCATCGCGGTCGAAATCGGCCATGACCACGCCCTGGTGGCAGCCGAGCACGTTCAGGCCCCAGGCTTCGGTCACTTCCTCGAACCGGCAGTTGCGGAGGTTGCGGAACCCGCCGAGCGGCATGTGGAGAGGAGGATAGAGCCGGTAATGCTCCATCAACTCGAGCGTGAAGGCGCGCTGGCGTTCGGCTTCGCTCCGGAAACCGGTCCAGGAATGCTGCCGCGCGCGGACTTCGTTCTCCGCGTCGTAGTCCTGAACGTCGCGAAAGTAGCCGGCGCCGATCAGGAGATCCTCGTAGCCGTCGAGATCCACGTCGAGGAACAGGGGCGCCCAGGACCAATCGCAGCCCTGCAGGTCGGCGTAATAGGCAATCTCGGCGAAGGTGCCGTCCTGGCGATTGAGGAACAGCGTGCTGCGCATCGTCTGGGGGCGGTCCTCGATGATGCCGAGCGGTGTCGCCATCGGGATCTGGGCGAACAACTGCCGCTTGCGCAGGTGCGGATACCGGCTGAGCATATCGACCACGAGGAAGTCCACGTCACCGTCGCGGTCGATGTCGCCGAAGTCGACGCTCATCGAGCTGGCGCTGGTCTTGCGCAGGGCCCGGTTGTCGACCGCGCGAAAGCGGCCGCGACCGTCATTGGTCCAGAAGCGATCCGGCGTCCAATAATCGTTGCAGACGTAGAGGTCGGGCGCCAGATCGTGGTTGACGTCGCGAAAGGTGGCGGTGAGCGCCCAATCCGCCGGAGGCTCGGCCAACTTCCGACCGGACGCGTCGACGAACGTCCCGTCGGTCCAGGACACCTGCCGGAAGCGGCCGGCGCCGTCGTTGAGCAGAAGTTGATCCGGTTGGCCGCACTCCTCCAGCCGGTTGTTGAGCAGCACAAAGCGGTTGGTCTCGGTTCCCCGCATGACGGGCCGACCGCCGACCATCGTCACGGCCACCCGACCGCGATCGCGGATGTCGTCGGATCGATTGTTGCCGATGTAGAGGTCGAGCGTGCCGTTGCCATCGATATCGGCCAGGGCCATGGTGAGGCTTCCGGAGGTGCTGCTCGTTCCGGCCGCCCTCGTGGCGTCGACGAACTTCCCGTGCCCGTCATTGAGATAGCAGAGCACACCTCCGCCCGTGACCGAGATCAGCAGGTCCAGACAGGCGTCGCCGTTCACATCGGCGAATACCGCGCCCCGGCTCAGCGGGTGCAGCCTGCCCAAACCCGCGGCGGCCGTCACGTCCTGGAAGCGCCATTGACCCAGATTCCGGAAGAGGACGTTGCTCCCGCTCAGATTGCAGAGAAAAACGTCGGGCAGGCCGTCGTTGTCAAAGTCTCCCGCGGCGGCGCCCGCGCCATTGAAGAGCACGCGGTTGGTGGCCCCGGAGAACTCGTCCAGCGCGTTGGTGAAGACCAGCCCCGTCGACCGTGCCGGCAGCGGAGTGAACCCGGTCTTACCCGGGGACGGCACGGAGAGCGGACTCCAGCGGAATCCCTGCTCAGGGTGCCACTCGGACGCGGAGGTGCTGGCCGCCGGCAGGCTACACCCTGCGGCGGCCAGGGCGCACACGGTCGCAGCGAGCCACCGGCCCGACCTCGTTCCGAGCTGGAACATACGGCGGGAGCTTACCGGCGGGGGTCTTCCAGTGAAGCCAAAAGGTGCCCGCCAGAAGGTGCCGGTCGACCGGCGCCAGGCCGCATCGAGGCTGCCCCCAAGGTTGCCGGCATCCAACCGCCGGCGTCACCTGGTGGACGCACGTTCCAATCGCTCCTTAAGATCGTCGGAGAGGCGATCCCAAAGGTCCGGACGCGCTTCGACCAAACGCGCAATGTCACCGAGGTCTTTGATCCGCTTGCTCCGCCTCCGTTCGGGATCGGCCCAGGCCCGCATCTTGCCCGTCAGCGTATCCTCCACGGACGCGACACGCAGCAAGATGCCGTGCACATCGGCAGCCACGGAGCGGCCAGGGCACTCCCGGTAGCACTCCTCAGTGCTCAGTTGAATGCTGAGCTTGGAGCGCCCCTTGAAATTGATGGACCACTGGAACCGCTCCGCAGTGAAGCCCGCCGCTTCCAGGGCGGCAACCGCCCGCTCAACGGCGTCACTCGCCACAACAAAATCCAGAGCCTGCGTCACCATCGGTTCCGCGGCCCAGTGGTTGACAGCGATGCCGCCGATCGCGCACCAGGGGACATCGGCACGCTCCAGAGCGTCCACGAGGCGCATGACGTCGTCGGTGCCTCCTGCGGTCTGCCAGTCATAGAACTGCTTCGCCGTCATGGTCGGAGACTACCGAACTGGACGAAGCATGCAACGGCGCACTCCGACCGGCTCACAGCACCGGGACCTTCTCGGGAACCACCTGGAAGAATCGGCTGAGATCGCGGTCGGTGTTGGGGACCGCAGGCTGCATCACGATCCAATCGTCCGCCCGGGCGATTCGCGCGGTGTTGGGCTCGCGCCAGCGCCAGAGTTCGACGTGGCCGTCGGCAAAGCTGAGCGTGCCGGCATGGTTGTGGCGGGTGGCGGGGAAACTCACCCAGGTCCAGAGCGAGGCCCCGAAGAGGGTGAGGTTGTCGAGGGCGTGGATGCCGAAGGCGCTTTGTTGGATGCTCTTTTCATTTTCGTCGATGAACACGGCGGCGCGCGACGGGCCCGGGTTCTGGATTTGCCCCATCTTGTGCCAGCAGAGGTCATATTCCGGGTGCTCGGGGTCAGGCCGGAAATTCATGTACATGCTCATCGAGACGCTGCGGTTGCGCGGCACGCGACCCTGATCGCGGACGGTGGATCTGTCGGCCGGACACCGGTAGATGCCGAGCGAGCTGTTGTAGGCGTAGAGGACCCCGCGCTGGAGGTTCGTCGGGGTGACATCGGTCCACGCGTTCCCTTGCAGCCAGGATGTCTCGTCGGCCGTCCAGCCCTCACGGCTTCCGATATCCGCGGGATTCAGGGCCACGTTGCCGGGCAACTGGTCGGCGTTGTCGTCGACATACAACTGCCAGCAGAGCTGGAGCTGCTTCAGATTGCCGACGCACACCGTCGAGAGCGCCTTCGCTTTGGCCTTGCTGAGGGCGGGCAAGAGCATCCCGGCGAGGATCGCAATGATGGCGATCACCACCAACAACTCGATCAACGTGAACGCGGCGCTCCCGAGGACGCGCGATCGTCCGGCCGCGTGGTCACTTTGGAAACGGGTAGGGCGCGGTGTCCCCACACAGGCTGAGGGGGGCGGATGCACGCAGAAGTTGCCCTGAAAGCTGGTAGGGCGCGATCTCCGCATCGCGCCGAAGACAAATGGTATGGCGGCTGCATCTTGCGGCGCCCTCGGAGAGGTCGCCCTACCTTTCCTGCGAAGTGGCATCCCAGAATGGGCAGGGGGATTCATGGGAAGGTCCAAGTTACGTGGTGCTTCTTGGAGCATTGCTTTGGAGGGGTGGCTCATGGTTTGGGTTCAGCGGAAGGGGTTACGTTCAAGACGTCCAGGTTCAAGTCGGACGGCTGGGGCTTGAGCGCCTCGAAAGCCCGTTGTTGCTCGGGGGTCAGCTCGTGCTCGACCTTGGCCACCAGACGCCAGATCACGTTCGTGCTTCGTTGAATCGTATCCCGCCGAATGGCCTGCAGTTCGCGAACCGCGTCGTCGAGATAGGCGGCGAACTTGGGTTGCTGCTCCGGGGTCGGCTGGATCAACCGATCAAACTCGCGGCCGACGTACTCGTTCCAGTTCTCGGGGTTGTTGCGGGCGTCGATTTGCCGCCGGGCGACGTGATGGCCGATCACCGCCCCGACGCTGGTGCTGACCAGGACGAGGACGGCGAGGCTGACGGCGATTTTCCAGTGTTGCCGCGGGTTGCTCATAGGGCTCCCAAAAGTTGGGCGACGGTGTTTTCCACGCCCGGGTCGAGGAGCGAGGACGGCCGGGCGTTCCGCCATTCCGCCACGCCGAGGATCAGGAGCAGGCTGCTGACCGCCACGACCGAGCGGACACTCAGGCGCAGCCAGAGGTCTTCTGTCGAGGCGGTCGCCGCCCCGCGAGTGTGGGCGAGGACGCGGCCGGCAAAGCCGAACGGCGCCTCTTCCGGCAACGCCTTCCGCCCCGCCTGGGCGTGGCGGCTCAGTTCTCTCCAACGCGAGTCGAATGCATTCATGGGTCTACCGTTCGCCAAGCTCTTCCGCCAATTTCCGCAGACGCCGGCGGGCCCGAAACGCCCGCACTTTGACCCCGGCCCGGCTCCAGCCGGTCAGGTCGCTGACCTCCCGCACCGATTTCTGTTCCAGATCCAACAGCCGGATCACCAGGCGGTCTGCCGGGTTCAACTGCCCCAGCAGGCGATCGACCAACTCGGTGGCGGCGACGTCCGGCGCTTCCGGGGCGGCCGCCGTTTCCGAAAGCAGAAACTCGAGCCAGTCGCCTTGCTCGGTCGGCAAGTCGCTCCAGCGGAGTTCGGGACGCCGGCGTTCGGCCCGGAGGATGTCCCGGCAGGTTCGCACGCTGAGCCGCGCCACCCAATGCTCGAACGGCACCCCCGGCCGCGGCTGGTAGCGGTCCAGCCGGCCGAACAGCTTCAGGAAAACCTCCTGCGCCACATCTTCCTCGCTCATGCGGACCGGCAGATGGCCGCGCACGATGCGGATCACCAGGGGATAGAGCCGCTCCACCAGCTCCCGCGCTGCTTCCGGGTCCCCCGCCCGCAGGCGGCGGAGCCCATCGCCCCCTGTCCATCCCTCGTCGATCATGCGTCGCCATCCACAGTTCCATAACGCCGCCGCTGGTCCCGCGGTTACATGACGGCGAATGTAACCGTTCCCTGGCACGCGGCGTTATCAGTCCCGGAACCCGCGCGGGTTCCAGTCCCGAAGTCACCAAACAGTGAACTGATCGAAAACCATATGCAACGAATCCCCTCCGTGGCTCTGCTCCTGACCTGCGCCCTCGCCGGACCGCTCGCCCCTGTAGCCCAGGAGCGACTCTCCCGCTCCGAGACGCTGCAGTTCGCCTTCGCCGTCTGCCTCGATCTGAAACAGATCCAAGGCACCCCGATTCCCACCGACCCCGATGTCAAACGGGCCGTGGCGATCCGTGACGAAGACTACGGCGGCATGCTCTTGCCGGAAACCAAGCTCAGCCTGCAATCGCTCGAGCAAGCCGGCGCCGCCGTGGCCCCCCTGGGACAACTCTGGCTGCACAAACTCGTCCCGCTCATCGACTACCAGTTGCCCGAATCCGGGAGACTGCGAATGGTAACCGTCAGCACCCCGGAGGGAACCCTCACCGCCCCATTGTGCGCCCTCGGCGTGCGGAAAGCCGCCGCCGGCGGCCTCGAACTGCTCCTCTACGGGCAAGGCCGCGAGCCCTTGCTCGCCACGCCCCTCAAAACCATCGCGGTCCAGCAGGAGAACCCCATCGAGATCTACGCCGAACGCTCGAGCGATGGCGGACGCGTCACCTTGCACATCCTCGGCAAGTATGAAGCCTCGTTCCAGGTTACGGATCCGGATCGCTACTGATGGCTGCCGCGCGGCGGTCTGCGTCCCGGTCCGATGGCGCCCTTCCGGGGCCATCGGAGGGACGCAGGCCCGCACCGTCCCCAGCCGCCGATCCCAACCGGTCGCGGCCCGTCCCAACCGCGATGCCTTCACCTGGGAGCTGGCGGGCTTTGCCCCCCGTCTCCCGAGTGTCTGCTATTGACTCGGCCGCGCTTCTGGCGCGGAATGCCGGCCGCGATCTCGCGGTCTCCCCGCCCAACCAGGGAAACGTTGACCGCAGAATGCTGTGCCGGCGAATGGACCCAGCAAAACCCTTGCCCATGAATTCGCGCGTCCGTCGTGCCTGGCCAGCGTGGTTCCCGCTCGGCCTCGTCCTTGCCACCCTCGCCGCCTCCAGCCCCGACGCGTCCGCGTCCTCTCCGGATCCCTCGGCCGTTCCACCGTCCCCCAACGGCTTGACTGCCGAAGAACACGCCGCCGGATGGCGCCTCCTTTTTGACGGCAAGACGACGAAGGCCTGGCGCAGTTTCCGCGGCACCAACTTCCCCGCCAGCGGCTGGATCGTCGAAGACGGCTGGCTCAAACATCCCGCCCGGGCCGGAGGCGGCGATATCGTCACCCTCGAGTCCTACGAGGACTTCGAGCTCGCCTGGGAATGGCGTATCCCCAAGGGCGCCAACAACGGCGTCAAGTACCTCGTCCGCAGTGCCCGCAACGGCGCCATCGGCCACGAATACCAGATGATCGACGACTCCACCGTCGGCAGCCCCAAGGGAAAGACGGCGGCCTTCTATGATGTCCTGCCGCGGCAAGGCGGGAGCGCGCCCCGACTCGCGCCGGAGTCCAATCACTCCCGAATCCTCGTCCGCGGGCGGCACGTCGAACACTGGCTCAACGGCGAACAGGTCCTGGCCTACGAACTCGACAGCCCCGCCCTGCGCGCCGCCGTCGCCAGCTCGAAGTTCCGCAGCGTTTCGCGATTCGGAGCGAAAACCGCCGGCCCCATCCTGCTCACCGACCACACCGATGAGGCTTCGTTTCGAAACCTCAGGATCCGACGCCTGTCACCCGAGACACGGCGGCCGTTCGTTGCCGATCCCCACCAGGAATTCGAGGCGGCTCAGGAGGCCGAGCGACGGGGCGATTTCGACACCGCCCTCGAGCACTACGAGAACCTGTTCGACGCCGCTCAACTGCCGGCCCGGTTCGCTAAACGCGCCCTCCTCCATCGCAAGCTCGGCGAACTGCGACGGAAAGTGCCGGCCAACACCGACCCGGGGCGCGCCGGCGAATGGCGCGTCAAAGCCTACGCCTTCCGCACCACCGACGTGCGCTGGACCGACGACCAGGGCACGAACCGGCATGCCTTCTTCCAGTTCTCGACCCCCGAGATCGCCAACCTCCGGCACGAAATGACGCAGTTCGCCGCCAAGGTCTGGGAGTACACGTCCGGCAACCTCCAAATCAGTTGGGACCTCACGGTAGTCGACACCCCCCTGACCGAATGGCGCGGCTGGCCCGACCCCGGCCTCTGCATGCCCCATTTCACCGATCTCCGCTACGCCGAGGCGGACAGCATCTTCGTCTTCGCCAAGGCAGCCGGCGGCGCAGATTACAAAGGGGATCCGCTCCACTGGGACGTCTGGGGCGGGACGATCGGCGTCACTGCCGAGACCCGGGGCGCCACCTACGTCGGCTTCAACTGCGGGCCGGACCCCGCGGAAGAGGGATCCGGCGAACTCGAACTGCACGAGTGGATGCATGCGGCCGAGATGGCGATGCGCTGGGCCCAAGCCTACGGCGACGATGGCGTGGTCGATTGGACCAGCGACGGTGGCGACCACGCCGAATCCTGGGGGCTGTGGAAGCGGCCGGACGGCGATCGCCACTGGCTCGATTTCTACCAGATGATCTTCCGCGACTGGTCCACCCGCCGCATGTGGAGGGAACTCACCGTGAGCCGCCGGAGCTACAACCCCTGGCTCAACGATTATGTGCGGGACGCTCTCGTTCTTGGCCCGTTCCCTTCCACGGGCCTCGCCAACGAAGGTCTCGATGAGCCGTTCATCGATGAGGCGGGCGCGCGACCGACGCTCGGGGCGCAACTGGCCGGCCGCGAATGGCGTCACGCGTGGGCGCCCGGGAAGTACTTGATGCTCACCCCGGCTCTCGGTTCGCTCGGCGAGCCCCAGGTTGCCTATCTTGCCTTCGTCGCCCGATCCGCCAGCGAACAACCCGCGACCCTGTGGCATCAGCGCGACGGTCTCTGCAAGATCTGGCAGAATGGCCGACTGATCCTCGAGTCGCGCGTCGGCCGTGAGTGGAATCACCCGGGCGTGGGGTGCGACGTGCGCCTGCAGAGTGGCGCCAATCTCTTCCTGGTCAAGCTCACCCGGATCAGCAGCGACTGGGCCTTCCAGATGAAGCTCACCGGGCTCGATGGCGCCTCGCTGCCCGGGATTCAGGTTCAGGCGCCGTAGGGCACGGTAGATCCGGAGGGCGTCTCGAGAAGCCCCGCGCCTCCGGGAGGGGGCCACAAGTCCGCGCTCCCACGGATTGCCCGGCGCAGCGGGGGCCGCAGTCGCGCGAGAGGATGCACCCCCGAGCCATGCCGAAATCCCGGGCTGCGGAGCGCCGCGTTGCACGCGGCCCGAAACACAGTCACCGATCACTGCCTCCTGGCCGGCAACATGCCGGCGCTCCGGCTGCCGGACGCGCCTTCGAACCTGTTGCCTCCGCCCAGCTCGTTGCTGTTGTGACCGATAATCCGCCTCCATCCCGCAGTCGTGGGACGACGGCGGGACAGCGAAGAGCGTCAGTCCGGGGGGAGTGTCCATCCCGCCGCGAGCAACGGAGTTGGCTCACTTTTTTGTTCCGCCACGAGGGAAATGCGGTAGAGTGCCCGCACATGCCCAGGCCGGGGACTCACTTGCCGAAGAGGATCGGCCGCGTCCCTCCGTGGCCCGGGCCGTTCCGTCATGAAACGAGTGTTGTTTGTCGATGACGAACCGCAAGAGTTGGCGCGGTATCGCACGTTGTTCGAGGGGATGCAGCCCGAGTGGGAGATCGGCTGTGCCGGCAGCGGAAAGGAGGCGCTGAAGATGATGCTCCAGCAGCCCTACGACGTGGTGGTCGCCGACTACTCGATGCCGGAAATGGACGGCATCGAGCTGCTGGGTAAGGTGATGCAGCGCCACCCGCAGACGGTGCGGTTGATTGTCTGCGCGCCGGCGGAAAGGGATACGGGGTTGCGGCTGGCCGGAATGGCTCACCAGGACCTCGCCAAGCCGGCCGACGAAGAACAACTGCTGGCCGCCATCGAACGCACCACGGCGCTGCGCGAACTGCTGAACAACAGCAAACTCAAGAGCCTGGTGTCGCAGGTCACCTCCCTGCCCAGCATGCCGGACCTCTACCTCGCCCTGCTGGAAGAACTGCAGAAGGAGGACCCGTCGATCGACCGCGTCGGCGAGATCATCGTGCGCGATCCGGCCATGTGCGCCAAACTCCTGCAATTGGTGAACTCGGCCTTTTTCGGGTTGCCCCAGAAGATCACGAATCCCGGGGAAGCGGCCATGTACGTGGGGTTGGAGACCATCAAGGCTCTGGTGCTGAGTCTGCAGTTCTTCGCCCTCTTCGAACGGGTGCGCATGCCGGAGTTCTCCTTCGACGCCTTGTGGGCGCACTGTTGGGCGACGGGCTTGATTGCGAAGAAGCTGGCCCGCCTGGAGCGCATGGAGCACGCCCAGGTGGAGACGGCCTTCACCGCGGGGCTGCTGCATGACGCGGGCAAACTTGTGCTGGCCACCGGCCTGCACGTGCAATACCAGGCGGCCCTGCGCCTCCAGAAACAGCGCCCCGTCCCCCTCTCGCAGATCGAACGTGACATCCTCGGAGCCAGCCATGCCGAGGTCGGCGCCTACCTCCTGGCGCTGTGGGCCCTGCCCGATCCTCTGGTCGAAAGCCTCGCCTGGCACCATTGCCCGTCCGACAGCCTCAACTTCAGCCTCTCGCCTCTGACCATCGTCCACGTCGCCAACGTCTTCGAACAGGAACAGCGGACCCCCAAGGAATTCCTCTCTCCGCTGGACCAGGATTACCTGCGCAAGGTCGGCGTGCTCGAACGAATCGACGACTGGCGTGAGGCCGCCCGTGAGGCCGTCGCCAACGGGTAACCGGCTCCCCTCCCCACTATGCGCACATACCGCAATTTCATCGGCGGCGAATGGGTGACCCATTCCTCAGGCACCACCCTGCAAACGCTGAACCCGGCCGACACCCGGGAGGTGGTAGCCGAATACGCGCTCGCCGAACGGCCGGATGCCGCCGCGGCGGTAGCGTCCGCCCGCGCCGCCTTCCCGGCATGGGCGGAACTGACGCCCGTGGCACGGGGACGGATCCTGAGCAAGGCGTCGCAGGTTCTGGAGACCCGCAGGTCCGAGTTGGCGGAGTTGCTCACGCGCGAAGAAGGGAAGACGCTGGCGGAAAGCACTGCGGAGGTGCAGCGCACGGTGGATATCTTCCGCTTCTTCGGCGGGCTCAGTTACACGTTGGGCGGTCAAACCATCCCGCACGATCTTCCCCGTCAGTTGCTCTACACGACGCGACAGCCGTTGGGGGTGGTTGGTCTGATCACTCCCTGGAACTTCCCGTTCGCGATTCCCGCATGGAAACTGGCGCCGGCACTGGTGGCCGGCAATGCCGTGGTCCTGAAGCCATCCTCACTCGCACCCGCCCTGGCCCTCGAACTGGCCCGCGCCCTGGCGGAGGCCGGCCTGCCCAACGGCGTCCTCAACGTGGTCGTCGGCCAAGGCGCCACCGTGGGCGAGGAACTCACCGACAATCCGGCGGTCGCCGCAGTGTCGTTCACCGGATCGCACGCGGTCGGACACGGGATGTACCAGAGACTGGCCCTCCGCCTGGCGCGGGTGCAGCTCGAGATGGGCGGCAAGAACCCAACACTGGTGCTGGCGGATGCGGACTTGAACCTCGCCGTGGGACTGGTGCTCCGCGCGGCGTTCGGGCTGACGGGCCAGGCCTGTACGGCAACCAGCCGCGTCATCGTCGAGCGCCCCGTGCTCGAAGCCTTCACCACCAAGCTGGTCGAACGCACCCGGGCGCTCCGGGTCGGCAACGGCCTGCACCCCGGCGTCGCCATGGGGCCGGCGGTCAGCCAGGCCCAACTGGTCTCCGACTTGGATGCGGTGGACGTCGCCCAAGCCGAGGGCGCTCGCCTCTTGTGCGGCGGGCAACGATTGACCGAGGGCGATTTCGCCCGGGGGCATTTCCTGCAGCCGGCGGTTCTGGCGGACGTCAATCCTTCCATGCGCATCGCGCGGGAAGAGGTCTTCGGCCCGGTGCTCGCGGTGATTCCCGCCGGCGATTTCGAGGAGGCAATCTCTCTGGCCAACGGGGTGGACACGGGGCTTGCGGCCTCCGTGGTGACGCGAGACTTGAAGAAAGCCATGCTCTTCGCGGAGAAGATCGAGGTTGGCGTGGTGAAGATCAACCAGATCTCGACCGGGCTGGCATTGCAGGCGCCGTTCGGAGGAGTCAAGCAGTCCAGCACCGACACCTTCCGCGAGCAGGGGGCACAGGCGGTCGACTTCTACTCGCGACTGCGCACCGTGTATCTGGACTACTCGGTGTAACCCGGGGATCTCCTGACGGGAGCGGTGCCTGGAAATCTCATGCACGGATCCATCGTGAGATTTCCGGGCTGGATGCGCACGCAGGGCGGCAGCCCACGAATCCCCCTACCTGTTCCGGGATACCACTTCGCATGAAAGGTAGGGCACTCTCCCCGAGAGTGCTCCACAGGGCATCCGGCTCGGGAACGTTCGACGGCGCGTCCGGCTGCCGGAGCGCCGGCTTGTTGCCGGTCCAAGGAGAGTAACCGGTCACAGTGCCTCTGGCCCCTCGGAGAGGACGCCCTACCCGACGGTTCATCGGAAGGGAGCGGACTACCAGGAGACAGCGACGGCCTGTTTGGTGCCGAAACGGGTTTTGTAGAAGAGCTGCTTGTGCGCCACGCCGTATTCGTGCACCAGACGCGTGATCTTGACGTCGTAGCAGCAATACTCGGCAATCTCGAGGAGCTTCCCCTCCCGGAACCACCGCAGGGCCTGCATCCCGTCCGAGGTCTTCTCGACGCCGAGCGTCGCGGCCGCGACCGCATCCAGCGAGAGCCGCCGCTGCAGCACTTTCTGCAAGGCCACCAGGATGTCGAGTGTCGGCAGTTGCCGGAAATCAAAGGGGGTGTAGCCGTGCAAGACCTCGTAGTCGAAGCGCAACTGGTTGAATCCCACGATCAGATCGGCGCGCTGCAACTCGGTGATCAGGTCCTGCACGTGGGCTTCGTCAAAGATCCGATACTCCCCGCGGGCGCTGTGGTAGATCACCCCGATGCTCATCCGCATGTCGCTGATGCGGTCCCATCCCCCCACTTCCTCGGCGGACTTCTGCGTTTCCAGGTCGAAGTAGACGATATTCGACATCGAGGCCGGCAGTGTGGGGGGCACGGCCGGGGCAAGTCAATCCAGGGGCGCGTTCCCACCGGTTGTGTGGGATCCCGCCGCCGAGTCGGGATCTTCCCGGAGCCGACAGAGCGCCCGTCCGCAGGGGCGGAAACCGCGCGTTGACCGGGGACGGCCGAACCCACAGCGCCATTTGCGCGAGTATCCGGGAGCCAACTCTGGTCTTTCCAACGGAGCGGCTCTGGATGAAGATGCGGGGCGTGAAACACAAGGGCAAGGCCACCGAGGCGGGCCTGAAGCTGATTCTCTGGACGCTGGCGGGGTTGGTGGCGTTGGTGGCCATGGGGGTCTTGGCCCTCTGGTTGGGACGTTTGGTCTCCGCCGTGGCGGGTGTTCTCGGCGTTTTGTGGGTTGTCTTCGCCTTGTTCTGTGTCTGGTTCTTCCGCGATCCCAGCCCCCTGGTGCCGAGCCAGGCCGGCATCGTGGTCGCGCCCGGCCACGGCAAAGTCGACATCATCGACGAGGTCACCGAATCCGAGTTCCTGGCCGGCCCGTGTCGTCGGATCTCGATCTTTCTCTCGGTGTTTGACATCCACGTGCAGTATGCGCCGGTAGCCGGGCAGGTGGCCTATCTGCGGTATCATCCCGGCCAGTTCCTGAACGCGATGCGCCTCGACTCGGCGGCGGTGAACGAAAACGTGATGATCGGTTTCGAGAGCCCCGAAGTGCCGGGCCGTCGCCTGGCCGTTCGCCTGATCGCGGGGGTGATCGCCCGGCGCATCGTCGCCTGGGCCGCCTCCGGCGACACTGTGGCTCGCGGCGAGCGCGTCAGCCTCATCCGCTTCGGCTCGCGGGTGGACCTGTATCTGCCGCCCAGCGCCCGGTTGCGCGTGCGGCTCGGAGACCGGGTCCGCGGCGGGGAAACCGTGGTCGCGGAACTGACCTAGCCTGGAGAGATGGCCATGCCGAGGACCCCAGAGAAGCCCGAGGCGGTGGTGGACAGTTCGCGCCTGAAGATCTACCTGCTGCCCAATCTGCTGACGGCGGGGAACCTCTTCTGCGGCTTCCTTGCCCTCACCAAGATCGTCGAAGCCAACATCGATGCTCCGGGCTTCTCCGTGGCGATCCGGAACGCGATCTTTCTCATTATCCTGGCTTGTGTCTTCGACCTGCTGGACGGGCGGGTGGCGCGCCTCGGGGGCTACGAGAGCCCGTTCGGTCGGGAGTTCGATTCGTTGGCGGACATCATCTCCTTCGGGGCGGCCCCGGCGTTTCTGGTGCACCGGGTAGTGCTGCGCGATGTCTTCACGCTGCACCCGGAGTTTGGCTGGTTCATCGCCTCCATCTACCTGATCTGCGGCGCCTTCCGGCTGGCCCGATTCAACTGCCTGGCCGCCCAGCCGGGGGCCACGGGCGGAGGCCGGGAGTTCCTTGGGTTCCCCATTCCCGCCGCCGCGGGATTGGTGTCCTCGCTGACGCTGTTTCTGCTTTGGTGGAACGACAAGATCTCCGACTTCAAGGAGAGCCCATTGCGCTACGGGTTGGCGGCGATTCTGGTGTTCGTTTCGGTGATGATGGTGAGCGAGGTGAAGTATCCGTCGTTCAAGAAGCTGGATTGGCGGGCGAGCCCGCCCTTTGTGAAGATGGTGATCATCATTGTGCTGCTGGGTTTCCTGGTGATCGCCCAACAGAAGGTGCTGCCGGTGTTCCTCCCCATCCTGTTCACGACGTATCTGATCTACGGGTTCATCCGACCTCGGTTGTCGCGGCAGATGGTGCACCGGATCGAGGACGAGACGGACGAGGAGAGCGAGGAGCGGGCTGCGCCGTGAACACGCCGGGGATGTCGCGGACCGCGGCGCGGCCACCCGGATTCCCCCGTCCGGATGCCGGGTGCCGACCAACATGACCGACTGGTATTCACTTGTTTCCGCCGCGGTCACCGGCTTCTTGAGCGGTCTCCTGCTCTCGATCCCGGTCGGCCCGGTCAACCTCACCATCATCAACGAGGGATCACGACGCGGATTCGCCTGGGCGGCCACGATCGGCCTGGGGGCCACCGTGATGGAGGTCATCTACTGTGCCATCGCGTTCACGGGATTCGCGACGCTGTTTGACGGGCGGTATGTGAAGGCGATCATGGAGCTGACCAGTTTCGTCTTCATGCTCTACCTGGGCGTCCGGTTCCTCATCGCGCGCCACATTCCAGGGACATCCCGCATCGAGGAGCGCATCGAGGAACGGTTGCATCCGCATTCGGCGTTCATGACCGGTTTCGTGCGGGTGATGGCCAACCCCGGGGTGCTTCTGTTCTGGATCCTGCTGGCCGCCAACTTCATCTCGCGCGAATGGGTCAGCCCCAATCTGCCCGGCAAACTCGCGTGCGTGGGCGGGGTGGCCGCCGGAACCGGGTTGTGGTTCTTCGGACTGAGCTACGCGGTCTCGCTCGGGCACCGGAAGCTGGGCGAACGCACCCTCCTGTGGATGGAGCACCTTTCGGGGGTGACGCTCCTGGTGCTGGCCTTCGCCCACGGCGCCCACATCGTCTGGCAGATGGCGCACCACCGTTTCTGAACGGGCGTCGAAGCCGGGGGTGCCCCGATGGAGTGCTCAGGAGGGGGGCGCGACGTCGGGGCCGAGCCGCGGCGCGAATCGGCGCAGGTATTTCACCGCCACCAGCAGGTCTTTCGGCCACGGCGCCGTCACCGTCAGGGGATCGCCGGTGCCCGGGTGAATCGCCGTCAGCCGTTCGGCGTGCAGCGCCGCGCGCCCCAGGAGCGGCCGCTCCGGTTCGTCGGCCTTGGCCTGGTAACCGGGCTTGAGCTGCGACAACCGCAACGGTGCCCCGCCGTAGAGGGCGTCGCCCACGACGGGGAATCCGGCGTGACGAAGATGGACGCGGACCTGATGCCTCCGGGCGGTCAGCGGTTGCGCCTGGAGCAAGGTGTAACCGCGGAACGATTCGACGGCGCGGAAACCGGTGACGGCTTTCCTGCCGTGGCGGGTGTCGACTCGCGTGCGCCCGGGGCAGGTGGAGTCCGGCGCCAAGGGGGCGGTCACCTCGAAGCTGTCCGCCGGTGGCACGCCGCGGACGAGGACCAGGTAGGTCAGGAGGGGCTTGAGGGAACCGAACTGGTTGGCGAGGTGCGCGAGGGCCGGCTTGGTGGCGGCGAGCAGCAGCACTCCGCTGGCTTCGGCCTCGAGGCGGTAGGCGTTGACCAGATAGGCCAACTGGCGCGCCCGGGCCCAAGGGGCGCCCGCGGCGATGCCGCGATGCAACAGCGCCAACAGGCTCGGACGCTCGGGATCGTGACGGTCCGGCGAAGTGAGCAGCCGCGGAGGCTTGTCGAGCGCCAGGACCGTGCCGTCCTCGAAGAGCACGGGGATCTTCCAGGACGCCTGGATCTCAGGAGCGGAGAGCCGGATCAGCGGCTCTGGCTGCGGCGTCGGCTGCCGAGCTCGGGGAGTCCGCTGATTTGCGCCATTTCCATCTCGCGATTCAGCCATTCGTTGACGGCCTGCTGTTGCTGTTCGCTGCGGATGTCTTCCAGGAATGCTGCCAGCTCGGCTTGCAGGCGGGACTCATCGACGGGCTTTCGGCCGGCCACATAGACCACCATGGCGCCGTCCCGGGTCTCCTTGAGTTCGCTTGCCTTGCCGGCTTGAAGCGCGAGCGCCACGCTCTGCAGTTGGCC
>CAYSPU010000025.1:0-15979 GCA_964432995.1 uncultured Verrucomicrobiota bacterium | reverse complement strand
GTCCACCCGCCCGGCCAACTCCGGCAGGGATCGCGTACTGCGCGCGAAGGGCGGAGGCTTGATGGTCGGGACCGACGACGCGGCACAGATCGCGGAGAACGACTCATTCCGGGCCAGACCGGCGGCGAGCTTGTCGTAGAAGGCCCGGGCGGCCTCCAGCGCCAGCTTCCGGGCTTCGAATTGACGGAAGTCAGCCTCGAGGTTCTTCTGCCTGGCTTCCTCGATCGTGGATGGCCGGCTGGGGTATCGCCCTTTGAGGGCGATGACATAGACCGCTTCCTCCCCGACCAACGGCTCGGTGGACATCGGCTGATTCGTGCTCAACTCGAAGGCGGTCGAGGCGAATTCGGGCGGGAAATCCAGGTTCACGGGGGGACGCGACCGCGGGAAGGGGTCGGTCACCGCGGCCGTCAGACCCAAGGCGGCCGCCAACCGCTCGAGGTTGTCCAGTTGTGCGGGTTCGTTTTCATACTGGGAGAAGAGCTGTTCCGCGAAGCTCATGGCCTGCGCCTGGGCCTTGGAAAGCGAGAGCTGCTCGCGCATGGCGGTGCGGATGGTCTCCTTGGCCTGGGCTTCGCTCATGGTCACGTTGGCCTTGTCCTTGAATGCCTCCGGGCCCCGTTGGCGGTAGATCATGTCGATCTGCTCGGTGAGGTTGGTGCGTTGGCCGAGAAGCTGGTCGACTTCCGCCAAATGGTTCGTGGCCGGGAACCGCACGTAGCTGACCCGGACCATCTCCGGGACACGGTAGCGGGCCTCCTGGTTGGTGAAGAACGCGCCGATGGCCTCCGGCGTGACCTGCACTTGGGCGAGGTGGTTCGACAGGGAGAACAAGGCGATCTCGGCGCTCACCTCCTCGTTCTCGAGCCGGAACAGTTGGCCGGCTTCACGAGGAGAGATGAGCGTTCCGCCGACGGCGCTCAGCGCATAGAGGTGGCGAATGCCCACCTCGTTCCGGGCGAACCGCTGGAAATCCGCCTCCGTCAGTCCGGCCGAGGGCAAGGCGCGTTCCACGAACCCCCGATACATATCCCGACTGAACTTGCCCGTCTGCGGGTCCTGGAAGACCCGCGTGATCCAGTCGGCCACCGCCTCGTTGCTGACCACGACCCCGAGTTGGCGCATCTTCTCGACCAGGAGCAACCGCTCCGGAACGCGGCGGTCCGGATCGAACATTTGTCGGGTCATGTCGTTTTGCTCCGGCCAGGCCTGAGCATAGAAGAAGAACTGGATCCGGGCCTCAGCCATCAACTGTTGCAGTTCCTCGGCGCCGATGGGCCGCCCGTTCACATATCCGTAGGCGCCCCGCGGGGCGCGCCGGCCTCCCGGCCCGCCCTGTCGAAAGGAGTAGGAAGGATCGAGGAAAATGACGAAGGGCACGATCACGCCGACAATCACGACGAACCAGAGCCACTTCTGATGGCGCCGAATAGTTGCAAACATAATGCAAAGCCAAGCCGCCGGCCGACCGGCAGCCCCTCGCTCCAAGCAAAGGCGCGCCGCATCACCAGGCAAACAGGTGCGGCACCCTACCTGCCGCCTCAACGGACGGTCAAACGCAAAAGACAGAACATTTTTCCTATGGACGACCCCCTCCCGCACGTCACATTCTGTGGGCCGTTTCGCCTGGGAACGACAAATGGTGGGGTGGCATGGCCACCCGGACTTTGCAGAACATGGAACCGACGATGAAATCGATGCCGTCGGCTCCGGCCTCCCGCGACCGAGGCCGAAGCTCCGAGACGGGCGGCCCTTCCACGCGCGGCACCACCGGGGGTGTCGTCTGGCCGTGTCTTCTGGCCTGCGTCCTCCTGCTCGGCAGCGGTTGCTCGGTCCGAAAGACGGCCATCAATATGCTCGGCGACGCCCTGGCCGGTGGCGGAACGACCTTCGCGTCGGACAATGACCCCGAGCTTGTCCGGGCCGCCATACCGTTCAGTCTGAAACTGATCGAGAGCCTTCTGGCGGAAACCCCGGAACATGAAGGGCTTCTGTTGGCGGCTGCCGGCGGTTTCGCCCAATACTCCTATGCCTTCGTGCAACTGGAAGCCGACGAAGTGGAAGGCGAGGACCTCGCCGCCGCCACGGCCTTGCGAGACCGGGCGCGCCGACTCTACCTGCGTGCTCGAGCTTACGGCCTCCGCGGTCTGGACGCCCGGCACAAGGGATTCTCGACCCAACTGCGCGCGGTGCCCAAGGAGGCCGTGCTCGCCGCCAGGCCCGGGGACGTTCCGCTGCTCTACTGGACGGCCGTGGCTTGGGGAGCGGCTATCTCCATCTCGAAAGACGACCCGGCATTCATCGCCGAGATTCCCATCCTCGAGGCCCTGTTGGACCGGGCGCTCGAGCTGGACGAATCCTGGGGTGCCGGCGCCATCCACAGTCTCCTGATCAGCTACGAGATGAGCCGCGACAGCATTGCCGGCGACCCGGTGGACCGGGCGCGCCGGCATTTCGACCGGGCGCTCGATCTCTCAGGCGGCCGTCTGGCGGGCCCGTTGCTGGCGTTTGCCGAGTCCGTCTGCGTGCAGCGGCAGGATCTCCGGCAGTTCGATGCGTTGCTGCAGCAGGCGCTGGCGATCGATCCCGACGCCGCTCCCGAGGACCGCCTCGTCAACCTCGTCATGCAGCGTCGCGCCCGGTGGCTGCTCTCGAAACGGGACGAGCTCTTCCTGATTCCCGAGTCCCAGGCCCAACCCGCAGAGCCGTGACGCTCCCGGCAGATTTACCACTTGGATACCAAGAACCGACAATGCACTTCCGACTGATGGATAGGGATTCGTGGGGGCGTTGCCTCGCGCGACCGGCGGTTTGGGCGGCCCTCTTCCTGGGGCTGACGGCCTCGCCGCTGGCGCGCGGAGCCGACACCATAAGGCTCAAGCTCGCCACCCTGGTGCCGACCGGCAGTTCCTACCACAAGAGCCTCCTGGTCTTGCGCGAGTCCTGGCGGAAACTCTCCAACGGCAGCGTCGATCTCGTCATCTACGCCGATGGCAAACTGGGAAGCGAGGCGGACACCGTCGGCCTCATGAAGCTCAACTCGATCCAGGCCTCGATGATCACCGTCGCCGGGCTGTCCGAGATCGAGAAGAGCGTCGGAAGCCTGCAGAACATCCCGATGGGCTTCCGCGACTTCAGCGAGGTGGATTACGTGGGGGAGAAGTTGCAGCCGATGCTCGAAGAGATCCTGGACCAGAAAGGCTTCCGGGTCCTGTTCTGGTCCGACGCCGGATGGGTTCATTTCTTCGCCAAGAAAGCCGTGGTCCGCCCGGACGACCTCAAGAAGCTCAAGTTGTTTTGCTGGGCCGGAAACCCCGAGCAGGTCGCCATCTACAAGTCGTCCGGCATGGACGCCGTCCCTCTGGAGACGGCGGACATCGTGCCCGGTCTGCAGACGGGCCTGATCGACGCCACGCCGGCGCCGCCGGTGTTCGCCCTCAAGGCCCAGATCGACTCCCGCGCCGGCCACATGCTGCAGCTCAACTGGGCGCCCCTCGTCGGCGCCTGCGTCGTCCGCAAGGAAACCTGGGAGAAGATCCCCGCCGCGCTCCGCGAGAAGCTCCAGCAGGCCGCGATCGACATCGGCCGGGAAATCAAAAGCAACGGCCGCAAGGAGATGGTCGAGTCCATCGCCGAAATGGAGAAGCGCGGGCTCAAGGTCACCAAGGTCACGCCTGAGCTGGAGGCCGAGTGGCGGGCCGTGGCCGAAGCCGCCTATCCCCAGATCCGAGGTCGCATTGTCCCGACGGAGATGTTCCAACGGGCCCTTGCACTGATTCGGGACTACCGGAAATCGAAGTCCGCACCGGCCCAGTAGCAGCGGCGAGATGACTCGCGCTCCGAGACGCAGCCGCGCGGTGCATCCAATTGTGACGTTGAGTACAGCCCGGACATTGCGCGCTCGCTTCGGGTAGTGTCCGGTCGCAGGACCGCTTGGGGCCGCGGCTGTGGGCTAAAGCCATCCCGCCGCGCGGTACCAGGCCAGCGTTTGGCGGATGCCGTCCGGCAAGGCGGTGCCGCACTCCCAACCCAATTCCTGTCGCAGCCGGCTCGTATCGCAGACCCAACCTGCCGCCCCGAGTTCGCGACACCGTTCCCGGCTGAGGATCCCGGGCTTCCCGGTCCACCGTGAAATCAGGTCCTGGGCTGCCGCCGTGGCGCCGAGCACGGCTTTGGGCAACGGGACTGGGATCGTCCAGCTTCCCATCTGCCGGGCGACTTCGTGTGCCAGTTCGCCCGCGGTGACCACAGCGGGGTGGGCTACGTGGTAGACCCGGCCGGCGCCGGCGGCGGTCGTCAGGCAGTGCATGGCCAGGGCCGCCAAATCATCCACGCAAACCAGGCTGAGCGGCTGCCGGCCCCCGGCGAACGTCGGGACGAGATGCGCCCGCACCGTCCGAAACAACTGCAGGAAATCACGGTCGCCGGGACCGTAGACACCTCCGGGGCGGAGGATGACATAGGGCACCGGACAGAGACGTGCGATCACCTGTTCGGCGGCGAGCTTGCTGCGGCCGTAATCGCTGACGGGCGACGGGGGAGCGTCTTCGCGTGCCGGGGCGGAGGCAACTGCCGGGCCGCAGGCGGCGAGGCTCGAGAGGTACACGAAACGGCTGATCTGGCTCCCGCGACGTCCGACGGCTTCGACCAGGTTTTGGGTGCCCGTCGCGTTGACCTCGTGGAACTCCGCCGCCCGGAGGGCCTTGGTTTTGCCGGCGCAATGCACCACATGCGTAACGCCCTCAAGCGCCCGATCCAGAGAGGTCGAATCGCCCAATGCGCCCACACGGACCTCGCCATGGGGAGGGGAACCGGCCAGCAGCCGCCGGCTGGCGGCTGGACGCAGGAGGATCGCCGTCGGCACCTGGCGCTCCTGGAGAAGCGCCAGGAACCGGTTGCCGATGAAGCCGCTGGCTCCGGTAAGCAGGACCATCATGGGGCGACACTGCGTGGCCGTTCCCGGGACCGGCTTCCGGCGGGCGCCCGCATCGGCGCGCGAACCGACCCGGCCTGGCCACGATTGGCGCGCGGCCGCTAGCCGGGGCGCCTTTTGCTAGATGACGTCGAGTTCGCGACCCACCTTGCCGATCTTGTCGAGGGCGAAATCGATCTGGCTCTCGGTATGCGTGGCCATGAGGCTGATGCGCAGCAGCTCCATTCCGGGAGCCACGCCCGGGGACACTACCGGGTTCACGAACACGCCTTCCTCCTCGAGCCGCTTGCAGAACCTGAATGTCCGCAGCAGGTCGCGGACGTAAAGGGGCAGGATCGGACTGCGGCTGGCCCCCAGGTCGAATCCCATTGAGCGGAGGCCCTGGCTCATGCGCTCGGTGTTGCGCCAGAGATTGGCCATCCGCTCCGGTTCGGTGGTCATGATCTTCAACGCCGCCTGCACCGCGGCCGCGTTGGCCGGGCTCATACTGGCGCTGAAGATGAGCGTCCGCGAATGGTGTTTCAGGAAATCGATGGTCTCCGCGTCGGCGCCGATGAAGCCGCCCAAGCTGGCCAGCGACTTGCTAAACGTGCCCATCACCAGGTCCACCCGATCCCCGAGTCCGAAATGGCTGGCCGTGCCCGCGCCCTTGTCGCCGAGCACCCCGATTGCGTGGGCGTCATCCACCATCACCGCGGCGTTGTGCTCGCGCGCCAGCCGGCAGATCGTCGGCAGGTCGGCAATGTCCCCTTCCATGCTGAACACGCCGTCCACCACAATCAGTTTGCCCGCCGCCTGATCGAGCTTCTGCAGCCGCTGTTCGAGCGCCGCCATGTCCTTGTGCGGGAAGCGCAGCAACTCACCCGGGGAGAGCAGACAGCCTTCGTTCAAGCTCGCGTGGTTGCTCTTGTCCGCCAGGATGTACTCGCCCTTGCCCACCATGACGCTGATCACGCCGAGGTTGACCTGGAAGCCGGTGCTGTAGAGCAGCACGGCCGGCTTGTGCACCAACTGCGCGAGTTCCTGCTCCAGCTCGATGTGAATGTCCAGGGTCCCGTTGAGGAACCGTGAGCCGGCGCACCCCGTTCCGTACTTGCGCACCGCTTCGATCGCCGCCTCCTTGATCTTCGGGTGGTTGGTCAGCCCCAGGTAGCTGTTCGAGCCCAGCATCAGAACCTTCTTCCCGTTGATCATCACCTCGGTGTCCTGAGCCGAGGAGATCATCCGGAAGTAGGGATACAAGCCCAGGGCGCGGACCTTGGCCGCGCTGGTGTAGCCTCGGGTCTTGCGGAAGAGAGAGGGCACGCCATCCGGCAGAGGGCGCTCGGCGCCGTTGGGGTCTTCGACCGGCAGCCCCGTGGGCGCGGCGGCGGGGGTCCCGCAAGGTTGCTCCCCGCCTCGGCCCTTTGGCTGCCTCAAGGCTGGCGTTTCAATATGCGACTTCATGGATCTTCGAACATCCCGCTCCCGCGACGGTTGGCGGCAATGATACCGCCGTCTTGCCGTCGGGTTAGTCAACCGGAAGAAGCCTCGATACAAAGCCCGCTGCCTGTCAAGCGGTTTCAGGGCGCGGTGGTTTCAGGCGGCGCTCCCGGACACTCCCCCCCCGGACTGGGGGTCGTCTGGCCAGCAACCGAACGCGCACACCCCCGGCGGCGCAAAGACGAGCCGCAGTCCCAAACCGCTGGCGGGCATGGAATCGCCCCACCACACCGGCACGTCGCGCCGGCGACTCGCGCCCCGGAGCGCGCCGAATCAAAGCAGCTTCTTCAGACCCGCCAGCGATAGCGCCGAACATTCCATGGGCGATTTGCCATCCGGATACGTCTCCTGTTCGATCGTGATCCACTCGGTTCCGCCCACCGTGCGGCAGGCGGCCAGCACCGCCACCCAATCCACCGAGTCTTCGCCCAGAATCGCCTTCTTGTTCCCCTTGTCCGCATCCACCACCGTCGGCTTGAAGTGGGTGGAGCGCATGCGGCCCGGATAGCGCTTCATCAGCTCCACGGGGTCCAAGCCGGCCGCGACCGTCCAGCCGCAGTCCTGCTGCAGGATGACGTCCTTGGTCGTGCGCTCGGCGAACAGATCGAAGTAGGTCTTGCCGTCCAGCTTCTTGAACTCCCCGGTGTGATTGTGATAGCCGCAGGCCATGTTCAACGGCTTGAGCGCCGCCGCCGTCTGGTTGAACGTCTCCGCCAGGGCCTTGCTCTTCTCCGGATGCGTGAAGTCGCCGTCGCCCGGGACAATCAGGAACCGGCAGCCGATGGCCTGGTGAAAGTCGATCGTCCGCTTCAGGGCGTCGCCGCGGAAGCTGTTCGTCCCGATGTGGGTGGCGGCCACTTTCAGGTTCAGGTCGTCCAGCTTCTTCCGCAGGTCCTGCGGTTTGTCGCCGTACTTGTAATACCCGGCAAACTCCACCCCTTCGTAGCCCATCTTCGCCACTTCCGCCATGGCGGCATCGAAGTCCTTCCCGCAGTCGCCCCGAACCGAGTAAAGCTGCAGGGCGATGGGGATCTTGCGGCCCCCTCCCTGCCCCCAGGCCGCGGAGCCCGGGCGCAAAACCGTCGCCGCCAGAAGCGAACTGCCGATGAACCGCCGACGCGAAAGATGGGTGTTCTTCATGGGCCCGTTGGTAGCGCTTCGACCGGGGCCTGTCACGCAGAAAGGGGCCGCCTAACGCGCAATCCATCCGCCGCCCAAAACCAAGTCCTCCTCATAGAAGACACATGCCTGTCCGGGCGTCACCGCGCGTTGGGGCGCCTCAAGCCTCACCCGGACCCGATCGCCCGGCAGGACGGTGACGGTCGCCATCGCGCCCGGATGATGGTAGCGGATCTTGGCCAATGCCGTGAACTGCTCGGGGGGAGCCGCCGCCGAGATCCAGTTGCAGCGTTCGACGAAGAACTCATCGCGCGCCAGGGCGGAGGCCTCGCCGACCACGACGCGGTTGGCGGCCGGATCCAGGTCCAGCACATAGAGCGGATTGGGGGCGGAAAGCCTCAGTCCCCGGCGCTGGCCGATGGTGTAGAACTCGATCCCGTCGTGGTGGCCCAGGACTCTGCCCCGCGCGTCGACGATCTCGCCGCGGTGCTTCTCCACGAGACCCGTCGCCGTCAGGAACGCACCATAATCGTTGCCCGGCACGAAGCAGATCTCCATGCTCTCCTCCCGGTCGGCATTGCGGAGTCTGCAGCCGCGAGCCGCCTCCCGCGTCGCCGCCTTCGTGAGTTCGCCCAGCGGAAAGAGGGTGCGGGCCAGTTGCTCCTGCTTCAGCGAGAAGAGGAAGTAACTCTGGTCCTTGCCCAGATCACGCCCGCGGCGCAGCAAGGTGCGCCCGCCCGACCCGGAATGGTCCACACGCGCATAATGGCCGGTCGCGACGCAGCCGGCATCGAATTGGCCCGCACAGCGCAGGAGGGCGCCGAACTTGATCTGCTCGTTGCACACCACGCAAGGGTTGGGCGTTCGGCCGGCTTTGTATTCCGCGGAGAAATACTGGATGACCTGCCGCTGGAAAGGCTCGGCCACGTCGATCCGGTGGTGGGGAATCCCGAGCTTGCGCGCGACCTGACGCGCCTCCTCGGCCGCTTCCGGTCCGCAACGCCGGTCTCCGGAGAGACTCGGACACTCCGGCGGCCAGAGTTGCAGCGTGACGCCGATCACCTGATAGCCCTGCTGCAATAACAGCGCGGCGGCCGTGGAGGAATCCACGCCGCCACTCATCCCGACAATCACCCGCTGCTTGGCTTGGTGAGGCATGGTGGTCTCGGCGGCCGGCCGCCCCGCGCCACGACTCGGACGCCGCCGCATTCCAGGCGTGGCGTCCACCGGGGTCAAGCCCAGGTTTCCGCCACCCACCACCTTGGCTGGATGCCGCCAACCTCCGGGGCTGCGCCCAGATCCCCATTCACGCCAGGAGCGTGAAACGTCCGGATTAGAAAACCGACCCGAAACTGGAGTTGGCTTCCCGGCACCGCGCGCGTAAGCTGCGTCCAACCTGGACCTATGAAGAACTCCGTCTTTTGCAGCGCCCTTCGGCATTTGCTCTTCCCCGTCACCCTCGCGGCCTTGGTAGTTGGCCCCGGCTGCGGTCATCACCCGGCGACCCCACCCGCGGCGACGCCTCCATCCCGGCCGACCCCGGGCACACCACCCGCCGCAGTCGCGTCCGCGGAGAAGAACAGCTTCCATGAAGTCACGGCCCACCTGGACGAGGGGGGCAGTGTCTACGTCTATCTCTCGACAGAGCAGATGCTCCGCGGGCTCTCGCAGTCCCTGGACGGGTGGCGGGACGCGGTTCTGGCAATTCCCGATCTGAAGGGGGACGACCAGAACAACGTGCGCATGCTGTTCGACGTGCTCGCGCACCTGGTCCGGCGCAGCGGTGTCGAGGGAATCAGCGGCTGCGGCATGAGCGGCATCGCCCTCGAAAAGGGGTACTATCGGACGAAGACCTTCGTTCATCACTACCCGGACCAGGGCTCGGGCTATTTGTGGTCGTTGCTGGGGCAGAAGCCGCACGCGTTCGCACCGCTGGACTGGTTGCCGGAAAACACGGCGCTGTGTGGGCTGTTTGACCTGGACGTGGTTGGAATGTGGGAGGCCGTCCGCGAGCAGACCGAAGGAATCGCGCCCGCCCGACAAGCGGTGGACCAGTTCGCGAAAATGGCCGAGCAAGTCAGCGGTTCGCCATTGCCCGCACTCCTGGGGTCGCTCGCCGGTGAGCACGGCCTCTTCCTGACGCTCGATGAGCAGACCAAGGTCAGTCTCCCGATGCCGGACAACCAGACCCTGGAGTTTCCGCAGCCGCGTCTGGGGCTGTTGTTCAAGTTGAAGGACGATGTTCTCTTCCAGTGGTTGTGCAAGACCATCGACGAGAAGATCAAACCGAACATGGAGGTGGTCTCCGTCGAGGAACCGAGCCTGCGGATGCGGACGGTCGCCGTGCCGCTGCCGGTCCCGATCGAGTTGCGTCCCACGTTGGCGCGCATCGGGGATTACCTGGTGGTGGCCACCACAGACCGTCTGCCGCGGCAGATCGTGGAGGTGCAGGCCGGCAAGCAGAAGAGTCTGCGGTCGGCGGCAGAATTCGCCCGAATGGCACGGGGACTCCCGACGGAAGGCAACAGCCTGGGCTACGTCAGCCAACGGTTCGGGGTGGCGTTGCAGGACTTTCAGGCGAAGGCCGTCGAGCAGGCCGGCCGGCAGGGAGCGCCCTCGGCATTGCTGCAGAAGCTCAGTGGACTCCAGCGCCCGGCCGCCGCTCTCAGCGTCAGCGCGCAACTGCCGGACGGGTGGCTCACCGTCGGCCACGGAAACCAGGAACCTGCCCAGGCCCTGGTGCTTTCGGGTGTGGTCGCACCCGCGGCGGTGGTTGCCGGCATGGCTCTGCCCGCCCTGGCGAAGGGCCGCGAGAAGGCCCAGTCCGTCGTGTGCATGAACAACCTCAAGCAGATCGGTCTGGCCGCCCGCATCTACGCCACGGATCACAACGACAAGTTCCCGTCCGACTTCATGCTCATGAAGAACGAGCTCTCGAACCCCCGGGTGTTGATCTGCCCGCAAGCCCCGCGCCAGCCTTCCGCCAACCTGCCGTTGAATTGGGAAAACTTCGACGAGTCGTGGATCTCCTACGAAATGGTGGAAACCGACCTGACCGATGCGTCCGATCCGGAGACGGTGTTCGTGCGCTGCCCCATCCACGGACACGAATGCCGCGTGGACGGCAGTGTGCGGGCTTCCTCGTCCCGGTGAGCGGATGGTTCCCGAACCGTCAAATCGGTCTTATGCCAGCTCGACCTCCCTCGGCTCTCCAGGTCGCCTGCGTCCAAATGCACTGGGCACAGGCACTTGAGCGCAACGTCGAGACCACCTTGCGCCATTTGCGGGCCGCAGCCGAGGAAGGCACCCGGGTGGTGCTCTTCCCGGAGACGAACCTCACCGGCTACTATTTCCCGGACGTGCTCCGGCTCTCGCCGCGGGCGGTGGCGGACGCGCTGGGCCGGACCTGCAGGGCGGTGCGCGAAGCGGGGCTCTGGGCCATCGTCGGGACGCTGCGCCGGACCAGCCGCCGCTACCTGAACCTGGCGCATGTGATCGCCCCCAACGGCCGCATCGTCCACGAATACGCCAAAGTCCATCTCGCGGGCCGGGACGAACGGAAGTACTGCCGCGGCGGCACCAAGCTCTCCCTGTTCGAAATCGACGGCGTCCGCTGCACCCTGGTCATCTGCCGGGACGGTCGACATCCGGAGCTCTACCGGATCCCGGCCATGGCCGGAGCCCAGATCCTCTTCCATCCTTCCTGCAGCTCGGATGAACTCGAGGCCGTCTGGTGGAAGCGCACCGCCGGACGCGCCCAACTCCCCGTCGGACCTACCAGCCGCATCTACCATTGCGTCGCCAATACCATCGGTCAGCCACCCGATGGCAAGCAGAGTTCGAGCGGGATGTCCTTTATCCGGGATCCCTCAGGATTGCCGCTGGCCGAAGCTGGTTTCTACCAGGAGGAACGGATCACGGCGGTGCTCGAACTGGGCCGCGCGGATCGCAGCTACGTGCTCGACAGTCTCGAGAACCCGCCGTTCCTCAAGCGTTATTGGCGGGCCATGGTGAACGAAGCCCGCAATCGGGCCCACCAGAAGCCCAGGTAAGTTGGGGACGGTGGGACGGGAGAGAGCAGCACCCCTCCGCCCTCCGTCCTCCGCCCTCCGTCCTCCGCCCTCCGTCCTCCGCCCTCCGTCCTCCGTCCTCCGCCGTCTCACCGCGTTGGTGCGAGGACGACGCGGAATCCCTGCATGGGGCTGCGGCTGCTGGCCGGGAACGGCACGCGGGCGTCGTTGGCACAGAGCGTTGCCGGTGAATCCCAGCCGCCGCCGCGGTCGACTCGGTTGAGCCCCACAACGGCCTCGAGTGGGTTGGTGAAGTCGCCGCCGGGCAATTGGTCGGTCCAAGCGTCCAGGCACCATTCCCAGACGTTGCCGCGCATGTCGTAGAGCCCCCAGGCATTGGGCCGTTTCCGTTCCACGTTCTGGGTGCGGCCATAGCGGCCGGAGGGGTCTTGAGCCGACTCGCCGGACGGTTCTTTCGGCGTGCAGACATTGCCTTCGAACCACGCCAGGGCTTTGAGCCGTTTCCGGTCGGCCTCGTCTCCCCACGGGAAGCGATGGACGGAACCGGCCCGACACGCGTATTCCCACTCCGCTTCCGTGGGAAGGCGGTAGGCGTGGTTCTCCGGCAGCCGACCGGCCGCGCGCTCCTGTTCGGTAAGGAGTTTGCAGAAGGTGACCGCTTGGAGCCAGTCGATGGAGTCCACGGGATGCCGCGGGTTGCCGGGGAAACGGCTGGGCATGCCGATCCGCACCACCTGGGTGTATTCCGCCTGGGTGACTTCGTGCCGTCCCATCCATAAACCGCGCGCGATGGTCACGCGGCGTGGTGGTGGATTGGATTCGCCCGGCGCGCCGGCCGGAGGCGGAGTCCCCATGGTAAACGTCCCGGGAGCAATCCAGACCATGGGAAACGGCTTCGCGATCTCCTGGCCGGGCTTCGGCGGGACGGGGCGCGCGATGGGCTTGGGTCTCGGTTCCGGGGAGACGACGCTCATGCAGCCGGAGCCGAGGAGGGCCAAACCCAGGGCCAGTGCCAGCGGGACTTTCATGGGGCCGCAGCATGCGCCATGTTGGGCCCGCTGGCGAGGCGAACCCTGACCCCGCGCATCTCCAGGTTCTGGTTGGAACCCGACCTCATGGTCCTTCCTCGGATCCGGAGACGATCCCGATTTCGGACCGATGCAGCCAACCGGATGCGTCGTTGCCCGAGCGCACGCGACGGTATTCGCCGCGGCTCTTGAGCACGCGCACGACCTCGCCGCCGCGCAGTCGGGTCACCGTTTGGCCTTCGCGCGTGGGCGTGAGCCGCAAGGCCGATTCCGGCGGGCGCACGACGGCGAGGTTCGACCGCGTATACACGCCCGCGAGGGCCGGCAGGGTGAGGATCCAGAGGGCGACCCCGGCCGCCGCCAGCGCCTGACAGGCTTCCGCCTTCTTCCAGCGCCGCAGGCCCGGCAGAAACGCCATCGCGGCAGCGCCCCAGAAGCTCAGGGAAGCCAACCACGCCCAAACCGGTGCGGGGAGCCAGGTGGAACAGACTTCATACCAGGTCAACTCCGGTCCCTGCATCCGCCTGACGGACCGGGCATAACGCAGGCCCGCCCGGGCGTCGCGCGACCGCGGCGATAGCCAGAGGGCGCGTTCCCACGCCAGGATGGCTTCGCCCGGATTGCCCAACCGCCACTCGGCATTCCCCAGGTTGTGGAGCACACCCGGTGACCATCCGGCGCGGGTTGCCCGTCGGAACGCCGCCGCGGCTTCCTCGAAGCGGCCAGCGGCATACGCCTCGCGTCCGGCGCTGAACCACGCCGCCGCCGTCTGGCGCGTCGCATCCGATGCGTGGTCTGGCCCTCCCGACAGGGTCAAGGGCGGATTGGTCGGTGCCAGTCGGGATGCCGTGCTCATCGGGTTGGCTCCCGGCGCGGGGTTGGTGGCTCCTGTCAGCAACATCGATCCCACGAGGAGCGCGGCGGCACCGCCACCGAGACCGGCGACCCGCGCGACGCCGGTCGGCGGCGGCTGCCCCATCCGACCGCGCCCCGGCCACCACCAGGTTGCCCCTCGTCTCAGCGACCGCTGCAGCGTCTGCATCAGCGGTTCGAGGGCCGACGCCAGCGTGTCCAGCCGGTCCGCTTGCGGCCGGACCTGCCGGAACTGCATGCCGTCCGCCAGGGCAAAGAGTTCGCGAACCGCGGCGACTTGGTCTGCCGTGGCACAATCCGGGGGCAGCGAGGCAATCACGTCCTTGCCCACGAGGGCTTCCGCCTTCCCACCCCGGCCGGAAGACGCGTATTGCCGCAGGGCCTCCGCCGCCGCGCGCACGGACTCCGTTGCCTCACCCGCGCGACGCGCTTTTCGCCAGCGGCGCAATGCGCGGGTCATCCCCCGGCGCGCCCGAGCGCGCAGTTGGATTTCGGGGAACGCCTCGAGGAATTGCCGCCGGCGTTCCCGCGCCCACAATCCGGCCAGGCTCAGGGCGGGCAGGAGCTGCAGGGCGAGGAACCAGCGTCGGTGCTGGAGCGGTGTGAGCGAGGACGTGCTCCAGCCCGGGGCATCCGCCAGGCCGGGCAGAACCAGGCCGTCTTCCGTCTCGCTGGGTGCGGCGAAGTGGTTTGGTGCCGGGGGCGGGGGCGCAGCTTTCAGGCCCGGCACCGGCCTCACGGCCACGGGCACAGAAGGGATGGTGAGATCAACATACGCGTTGCGCACCGGGTCAAACGCGCTGAAGGGCATCGCCGGAGTGGCGCGCGCTTCCAGACTCAGCGGGATGAGCGTGTAGTGGAACGTCGCCTGGCCGCGAAGCAGGTTGGCAATGGGCGAGGCGCCGTCGGACGAGGGCTCCATCACCTGCCACTCGCGCGCCGGCGGCGGCCGGGGCGGCACCAGCCGCAACAGGGCGTTCGATCCCCGGATCACCACACTCAGTGTCACCGGCTCACCCAACGGCACGCTGTTGGTCGAGAGCCGCGGAGGTTCGACACGAAGTTCGCCCACCGCCCCGGTGAAGCCCGGCAGTTGCCCCTCCCGGGGGAGGTGAAGGGCGTTGAGTTCCAGGGGGTCGGCGTCAAGCAAGGTGTTCACGTTCGGCAGATTGATGCCCTGCGTCGGCAACCGCCGCGCCACCGGCTGGAGGAGAACCGTCACCGCATGACGGCCCTCCTTCACGGGCGTGATGAACATCTCCGCGACCGTGGCCATCCGCATCCCCGTCCCCACCGGTCGCGGCTCGCGCCGCAAACGCAAGGTGTTGTTCTCGACGACGATCGCGTCGCCGAGGACCTGCATGGCACCGGCACCCGCCATCGTTCCCTCCGGAGGATCAACCAACACAGCGCGCACCGGCACCATCTGGCCGACGTAAGCGGTCGGTGACCCGAGTTCGGCGAAAAACAAGGGAGCGGGTTGCGCCTCGGGATCTCCCGAAGGCACCACGCGCAGGCGAGCCGAAGGCGCTTCGACGAACTGCCCGTTGGCGCTCACCCGGTAGGGGGGCATCACATACGAACCCGTCGAGGTCACCGTGACCCGATAGTTGAAGAGCAGACACGTCAGCACCCGGTTCGTCCCGGAGACCGTGTGAGCGTAGCCCCTACCCACGTAGCGCAACCCCATCCCCACAGGCGTCGGAGGCGATTCCGGGACACTCACCCCCTCCGCGTTGGCCACCACCGCCACGCGGTAGGTGATCGTCGTTCCCAGCGCCGCGACTGCCGGTTCGAACTCGGTTTGGACCACCGGGGGCAACCGGGCCTGCTGAATGCCCGCGGCGAACTGCGGATCCAGCGTGGTCTGGCCCCAGGCGGCGCCGGCCAGACAGAGCAGCGCGAGCGTGATCGGTTTTGCGTTGGATGGTCGCGGTTCCATGTGTGGGTCCAATGCGGTCCGGGTCGGCATCACCAGTCACGGCCCTTTCTCGAGTCCGGTTTGCCCGTCGCCTCCACGCCCATGGGCAGCTTGCGCTGGGCATCCAGCCGGAGGGACTCGAGGAGGCGGGCGGCTTCCTCGTAGGACATCCCCATCCGCCGGCCTTCTTCCTGTTCCTTCTCGCTGGTGCCGGGTTCCGGCTCGGGCGGCGGCTTGTCTCCGTCGGCATCGCTTTCCTCTTCTCCTTCGTCGGGTTCGTTGCCGAGTTGCTTCAGCAGATCGGCCGGGATTCGTCCCTTGAGCTGCTCCATTCGCTGGCGGAGACCCTCCATTTGCATTTGCATGGATTGGATGGCGGCTTGCAGGGCTGCGTTCATGTCCACCAGGCGGGCAATGTGCCCATCCACCACCGCGGCGTTGTGGCGCGCGTGGACGTCGCTCCGGAGTTCATCGGCGCTCTTGAAGTCGCCCGAGGCCCGCTGCCAGCGCAGCAGGACGGCTTCATGGTTCTCCAGCGCCTTGCGGACCGCCTCGGTGGCCGCCCGGAGTTCCTTGCGCGCGCCGCGGCCCT
>CAYSPU010000024.1:13525-34653 GCA_964432995.1 uncultured Verrucomicrobiota bacterium | reverse complement strand
AAGTACCAATCTATTTCAGGACGGGACCCAAATCCCCAATGCAAAATCCCCAATCCTCAATCCTCAACAGAAGGCCGCGAAGAACCGCAGAGAGGCACTGGCCGCGAAAAGCAGAAGGCACAAAAGGAATACGGGGGGAGACATGCCTTTGCGGTTCTCTGCGAGCTTCTGTTGAATCCGGACCGAAGGGTGCGCCAGATTCCTTGTTGTTTACAGAGGCCGCGAAGGACCGCAAAGGAACCGAAGAGCGGACCATCTGCGAAAAGGCGCAGAACCGGCCCACCCCAATAACCCCCGGGCCGGACATGTGCCCTTGTGCGGACAACGAACGCTCAGGCCGTGTCCTTTGCGGCTTTTGCACTTCTTCGCGGCGATCCCGGAATCCTCTCCGACCAGCGCGACCTCTCCACCGCGCAGTGGAAAGAGTCAGAACGACAGGCTGTGATCTGGAACCCTGAGGGAAGGATGACGCGCGGCTATCTCCCGCGCTGCTCGCGCAGTTCCGCCCGGCGGCCACCGTCCTCAGCGCTTCGCGGATCAGCCGCGCCTTTCTTTCACATCGCCACCCGGGATTCGGCTCTCGTGGCTTCGGCAATGCGTCCGGCCGGTTGAGGCTGCTGCCCGCCAGGACGGCGGAGCGCGACCGGTCCCTCGGTCGCAGCAGCGGCGAGCGGGCGGGAGGCGGTTGGAGGTTCGGAACCGCCTTCGTCCTCCGATCGCGCCGCCAGTTTCGATCGGGTCTTCCTGACCCGCAGCATGAAACGCACGCACCCTTGGCTCCGCTCCAGACGAGCCGCGGCCTGGCAGTCTCAAGCAGGCCATCGCCGCGGGTGAGGGCGTCCGACTCGACGCGGCTGTGACTTGGAGGATGTACCCGCGCCGCAGAGGGAAGCAGTCCCGTCTTCCCCTGCGGCGGTGCTTGGATCCGCATTCAAGGCGAGCGGACGCGGTAGAACCGACTGGCGTGGTTCGTCCAGGCCACATCGCTGAAGGAGGCTGACCCGTTGGCGAGGGTGTTGGTTCCCACGGACACCCAGCTTGGAGCGGCCAGTTCCGCGGCTGCCTCGATCACCACGGTCTGACCGCTGACACCGGTGATGGTGAAGCCGAATCCGCCAGCCCCCACTCCCAAGCTGGCTGCGCTCGTGTCGATGCGAAGAGCGGGGAGCGGGGCGAGAAACATGCCGGTGGCGGAATCAACCTGGGTAATCCCCCCTTCCCCCATGACCACGCCGTGGTTCACCATCACCAGATGCTGGCCATGGGCATAGCCCGCGCCGCCGAGCTGGTTGCCGGCCTCGGTGCTGAGAGCCAGCTTGTCGCCGACGAGCGAGCCCTCCTTGCTGACGAACTGCCCGCAGAGATCCCAGTTTGTGTCGTTCTGCATGTCGATCCAGACCGCGAGGTAGTTCGCGCCATCGAAGGAGACCGTCGTGGCCATCTGCGGACCGGGCTCGCTGGTGACGGTGATTCTCTCGCCAACGAGGGTGCCGGTGGTGCTCACACGTTGGCCGAACACATCCCAGGTGCCCGTGTCCGCTCCGTCCACCTCCTCGTTCCAGATCACCAGGTAATTCGTGCCGTCAAAGGTGACGGATTTCGGGTTGTCACTCGGCGCGAGGCCCGAGTTGATGAGAACCTCCGCCCCGGGAACTCCCGCGGGACTGACGAAGCGCCCTCGGATCTGCCGATCCTCCTCGTCCTCGCACCAGACCACGAAGAAACTGGCCCCGTCGAACGCCACGTCGCTGGCCTTGCCGTAACCGGCGCTGATACGGAATTCGTCCCCCAGGCTGCCGTTGGGTTCGACGATGCGCCCCGCGATGTAGCGATTGCGCGAGTCCCCACCCAGGGCGGGAACGATGAGCCGGGTGTAGGTGACGAGGTAACGCCCGCCGCCGTAGGCCATGGTCTTGATTCCGTCGAACCAAATGCCGGCGGAAGTGATGGCGAAAGGCGACCCGACGTTGGTTCCGGCCTTGCTGATGAACTGGCCGTAGACCTTCCAGCCGGTATCGCCCGTGAGCGTCCCCAGCTCGTTATCTTCCCAGATCAGCAGGTGATTGGTGCCGTCAAATGCCAGTGCGGTAGCGATCCCCGAGCGACCAGTCGGGATCAGCGATCCGACCTTCGTGCCGTTGGTGGAGATGACCTGGGCGGCAATTGTGGTCGGGGATGTCAGGTGATTCTCGATCCCGACGAGGTAATTGCCGCCGTCGAAGGACACGCTCATCGCAACGCCCTGGGTGGCAACGGGAAACGGGCTGAGCTGGGCAGATGTTGCCTCCGGAATGGCGAGCAGCAGGATCGTCGAGAACAACCTCGCTGCTCCCGTGTGGTTTTGGTGTTTGGCGAAGGCCGTGGTCCGTCGAGCGATCGTTGGCTGTGGTGTTGTACTCATGTCTCTCTTCGTGATCGGTGCGCTGCGCCCGGTGTCGATGCCTGTCGGAACGGGCGCGCCCAATATATGGTCTGTCAGCCATGTTGTCATCCGATTCGAACGCGCGCAGGGGGGGCGCAGGGTGACGCCGCTTGACAGCCCCGCACGCCGCCCTGACTGTGAGGATGTTCATGAGCTCGACGCCACCAACAGAAGGCCCTCGCCAAGCGCCGTCCGGCCTGCGGCTCGATCAGATCCTGGGTTGGGCCGCGTTGGCCCTTCTGCTGGTCGGCTGTGTGACGGTGCTGAAGCCCTTTGTCTCGGCGGTTCTTTGGGCGGTGGTCCTCTGTTTCTCGCTCTGGCCGGTGAACCGATGGATCGCCAAGGGGCTGAGAGGACGCCGCACGCTGGCGGCGTTGCTGACCACGCTCAGCATCGCGATCGTGCTGGTGGTGCCTGTCGTCGTGATCGGCGTCAGCATCGCCGAAGATGCGCGGGCGCTGGCGGGGGCCACTCGCACCTGGATGGAGAAGGGGCCGCCGGCACCCCCGGCGTGGGTGGAGAGGGTGCCGCTGGTCGGCCGCCAAGCCCGGGAATACTGGATCGAGTTTGCCGCCGACGCCGCCCGCCTGCTCCGCGAACTCAAGCCGGTGGTGGATGACGATCCGGTCTCCGCTTCCAAGAACGAGGCCGGGCCACCCGCCGACTCGTCCGCGATCGAATCGCCCCCGACCCCGCCGCCTCCGTCGCCGGGGGAGTCAAGGATCGTGAACGCCTTGAAGAGCCTCGTGATTTCGGCGCGGAGCGCCATGCTCCGGGCCAGCCTGGCCATCGGCCGCGGCGCGGTCGAAGTGGTCCTCAGCGTGTTCCTGACTTTCTTCATCTTCCGCGACGGGGCCGCCGTGGCGGATCGTCTGATGACCGGCGTGGTGCGTATTGCCGGCGAACGGGGGAAGCATCTGGTCGATGTGGCGGGCCGAACCGTCCGAGGCGTTGTCTACGGCATCCTGGGCACCGCCTTGGTTCAAGGAGTCACCGCCGCCATCGGGTTCGTCATTGCCGGGGTGCCCGGCGCCGTGCTGCTGGGCCTGCTGACGTTCTTTCTCTCGCCGGTCCCCGTGGGGCCGCCGTTGGTCTGGATTCCCGCCGTTCTTTGGCTCTACACGCAAGGGTCGACGGGTTGGGCGATCTTCATGCTGGTCTGGGGGATGGGCGTCAGCAGCGTGGACAACGTCGTCAAACCGTGGCTGATCAGCCAGGGCAGCAACATGCCGTTCATCGTGATCTTCTTCGGCGTGATTGGCGGCGCCCTGGCGTTTGGCGTGGTCGGAGTGTTCCTTGGCCCCACGTTGCTGGCGGTCAGCTACCGCATCGTCGAAGAGTGGTCCACGGCGTCGCCGGCCATCGCCGCCGAACCGGTCCCGGCGTCCGAGCCACCGAAGGAGTAGCCGCCGGAAGCATCCGAGATTGTTGGGGGAAATGCCGCGGAGAGTGTGGCCGACGAAGCTCGCGCCGGTCCGGGCAGCGGCCTACCCGACCACCAAGTCCTCTTCGGGGTATTGGTAGCGGACCGGGCGTCGGACCCGGACGATGGCGAGCATGAGCGAGAGCGGTCCGACGCGGCCGATGAACATCAACACGCAAAGGAGCAACTGGCCGGCAGGGCTGATCTGGGCCGTGATCCCCGTCGAGAGTCCCACCGTGCTCAGCGCCGAGATCGTCTCGAAGAGCAGGCTGCGCAGCGGCAACTGCGGATCGCATAAGACCAGTCCGAATAGACCCACGGCCGCGACCAGCGCGTAGAGAATCGCCACCGCCAGCGCCGCCAGCAACACGCGCTGCGGCAGCGCCCGACCATAGATCTCCACCCGGTCGCGACCCGTGATCAGGGAGCGCAGGGACAACAGCAGCACGGCGAAGGTCACCGTCTTGATGCCGCCTCCGGTGGAAACCGGGCAGGCGCCCACCACCATCAAGCCAATCACCAACTGCAGCGTCGCCGGCCGCAGTTGATCGATCGGCACCGAGTTGAAACCGGCCGTGCGCGCCGTGACCGACTGAAACACGGAGATCCAGAACTGGGTCGGAAGCGGCTTGCCCTCGAGGAGGTTGCCAGCCTCGAGGATCCAGAAACCGACGAGCCCCGCCGCGATCAGCAGAAGGCTGACGGACGTCGAGAGTCGCGTCTGCACCGGGATCCGGTAGACGGGCATCCGCTGGTTGTAGCGACGCACCCAGGGGATGCGCCGGATCAACGGCAGTCGTGAGGCTTGCAGCCCCAGGAGGTCTGTGACCACCAGGAACCCGAGGCCACCCAGAATGATCAAGCCCATGACGGTGAGCATCACCCCCGGATGCCCCTGAAATGAGGTCAGGCTGTCGCCCGCGAGACCGAAGCCCGCGTTGCAGAAGGCGGACACGGAGTGAAAGACACTCCAGCCCGCTCTCGCCAGCGCATCCTGTCCCGGTGGCAGGCAGAAGTAGAGGCAGACGGCGCCTGCGGCTTCCACCCCCAGGGTGAAGGCGACGATAGCCCACAACTGGCGTCCCAGCTTGGCCGGGGTGCGCGCCCCCACCATCTTCCGGAAGGCCAGCATTTGGGGGACCGGCAGAGACTCGGCCGAGGTCACCGCCAGGAAGGCGACGAAGGTCATGATGCCCAGCCCTCCCGCCTGGAACAGCATCAGAATGATGGCCTGCCCGAAGGCGGAGAACTCGGTGCCGGTGTCGCGAACGGTCAGCCCGGTGACGGAACTCGCACTGGTCGCGGTGAAGAGCGCGTCCATCAGCCGGATCGGTTTGCCGGGGTCCGCCCCGGCCTTCGGCAGAAGCAGGAGCAGCGTGCCCGCCAGAATCAGCATGGCGAACGACCCCGCCAACATCCACTCCGGTCGCCCCCCGCGGGCCAGGAGCCGCTGCTGCAACCGAAGCATCTGCACGAGCACGTTCGCCAGCAGGAACAGTTTCAACAGGCGCACACCCAGTTCGTGCGGATTCTCCAGGTGCAGAAGCTCCGTCAGCCGGCTGGCGAGCGCCGGAGATAGCCACAAGACCATCGCCAAGGCAACGAACAGGGCCAGGACCCCATACTCGAACCGCCGCTGCTTCAGAATGAGCCAGCGTTGGGGCCCGTGCACCTGCATCAGGAGACGATCAGAGACATAGACGCCGGCCAGGAAGACATCGAGCATCTGGAGCCAGAAGACAAAGGCCGGCGGAATCGCAAATCCATGTTCCGCCAGCAGACTTCCGACCGCCAGAAGCCCCACCCCAAGGAGCGTGCGGCGGGCGAAACCCGTGGGCCGCTCCACCCAGCTCTTGAGGTCAAATGCCATTTCCAGGCTCATCTGTTCACCCTAGAGACCCGCGTGCGGCTTCCCACCTCGGCGGTTGGGTGCAGGAATTCAAAACCGAATCATGGAGGCAGAAGAGCAGGGCAATCAAGCCTCAGAAACTCCTCGCATCCTTGTCGAGGGTTCGAGGGCGCGTCCGCCATGCGGTGCCGCTGCGCGCCGAAAGTGCTTTTCAGGTTTCGAGTGGGAGGCTTCCTGGTTAGCATCGCTTCCTGAGCATGACTGGGCTCTGCGTCACCGCGAAGAGTTGGCGGCGTTGTCCGCCCGGGGGTGGCCTCCGGGCGACTGCCGGTTGGCTGGCGATCGCGCTGGCGTGGCCGCTGGCCGTCGAGGCGCAGGAGTTCTGCGTGCGCAACTGGCACATGGAGGACGGCCTGCCCGACGCCACGGTGACCGCCCTGGCGCAGACCCGGGAAGGATACCTCTGGGTCGGCACGGCCCGCGGATTGGTCCGGTTTGACGGGATGCAGTTCAAGACGTTCGGCGCCGGGCAGGCCACGGGGCTGTTGGAAGCGCATATCGGAGCACTGATGGTGGATCGCAAAGGCGTGCTGTGGGTTGCGGGGATCAGCGGCAGCCTGGCGCGCTACGAACAGGGGCGATTCCACAACGTCAGCCCGGCCAGGGACGGCACCGGCGGCGCCGGCTTCGTGAAGTACGACGCGGGTGGCGCGGAGCCCTCGACACGCTGGATGTGGGGGCGCGTTTCGGAGTTGGCCGAGGACGCCGAACAGGCGGTGTGGTGCGTGGGCGCAGACCGCAGCTTGTTGCGCTGGCACGACGGCGAGATCCACGTCTTCACCGCGACGAACGGGCTGCCCGCCGGCGAGATTGACGCTCTGTGCGGCGACGCGGCCGGGAACCTCTGGCTGGCTGCTGGCCACATGCTTTACTGCCGCCGCGACGGTCGTTGGGGGGCGCCGTCCGGGGTCGACCCGGCCGGACCGTTGCAGCGACTGGCGCCGGCCCGTGCCGGGGGTGTCTGGGTGGCAGCACCGCGCGGCTCCTGGATCACGGGGGGAGGATCGGTTCGTCGTTTCACCGAGGGCCAGTGGGCGGAGCAACTGGAGCCGACCCCGTGGACGTCGAACTCGTTGCGCTCGCAGGTGACCACCTTGTTGGAGGACCGCACCGGGCGCATCTGGCTGGGCACCTTATGGGGCGGCGTCTTCTGTTCGGACGCGGCGGGCCGGTGGCGGCGGGTGGAGACCGCCGGGGCGTTTTCGCAATCCGTCATCACCTGTCTCTTCGAGGATCGACAGGGCGCGATCTGGGTGGGAACCGTGGGCGAGGGTCTGCACCGCGTCACGCGCCGGCCGGTGACCGTGTTGACGCTGCCGGCGCCGGCCGATGAGAGTATCGTCACCACCAGCACGGTGGCCCGCGACGGCAGCGTGTGGGTCGGCACCGATGGCGCGGGCGCCTTTCACTACCGCGACGAGCAGTTCGTCCGTTTCGCCTCGGAAGCGGGTCTTACCAACCACCACATCTGCGCGCTCCTCGAGGATCGCCAGACGAATCTCTGGGCCGGGACTTGGGGCGGGCTGTTTCGGTTTCGGGAAGGCCGGTTTGCGCGGGTGCCCGGCCCCCCCGAACTCGACTTGCCGGTGCTGGCGCTGTTTGAGGACCGGGCCGGCGGCCTCTGGATCGGCACACCACACGGACCCGTCTGCCGCCGGAACGGCGTGTTCCAACTCCATCCGCTGCGGACGGAGGGCGGAGAGTTCGATATCCGCGCCTTCGCGGAGGAAGAGACAGGCGCCGTCTGGGTAGGCACCATTGGGGACGGGCTGTTCCGTCTCGCCGGGGAGCGGGCCGAGAGCTTCGGTCCGGCTCAAGGCTTCACGTCGCTGAACGCGCGTTCGCTGTTTGTGGATTCCGCAGGCACGCTCTGGGTGGGGAGCTATGACGCGGGCTTGTTCCGCTTCCGCGACGGCCGGTTCACGGCCTATACGAGCCGCGACGGCCTGCATTGCGATAACATCAGCAGTATCATCGGCGACGCCTCGAACAACCTGTGGATGGGATCCGACAACGGCATCCTTCTGTGTTCGTCACAACTGCTCGAGAGCTACCGCCGCGGACAGAGCCCGCCGCTGCTTGGGCAGCAGTTGGGGCTCACGGACGGTTTGGGCAGCCGCACGTGTTCCGGGAGCGGTCAACCCGTCTGCTCGCGATCCGCCGACGGCCGGTTGTGGTTTCCCAACATGCGCGGCCTGGCCGTATTCGATCCGGCACCGATCACCAGCGGGCGTCAGGAACACATCGCGCTCGTGGAATCGGTGGTGGCGGACGGCGTGGTTCTCGCCTCGAGCGGCGGTGGCGAATTCCGTGTGCCCTCGGCGATCAGGCGGTTTGAGTTCCACTATACCGCGCCGGACCTGTCTGCCGCGTCCTCGCTCCGCTTTCGCTACCTGCTGGCCGGGATGGACCGGGAGTGGGTGGAGGCGGGAACGCGGCGGGTGGCGTATTACAGCCAGTTGCCGCCGGGCCGGTATCAGTTCCGGGTCATGGCCGGCGCTGGCGCTGGCCGGTGGCGCGAAGCCCGGCCCGCGCTCGCGCTGCAGGTGGTGCCGCGCTGGTGGGAGTTGCGCTGGGTCCAGTTGCTGGCCGGCGCCGTGTTGGCGGCCGGCGTGGCGGGCGCCATCGCCCTGCACGAGCGCCGCCAACTGCGCCACCGTCTCGAGCGCCTCGAAATGCAGCAGGCGCTCGAGGGCGAACGCCGCCGGATCGCTCGCGACCTGCACGACGACCTCGGCGCGCGCCTGACGGAGATTGTCTTGCTCGGCGAATTGGCCAAACGCGGCGCCCAAACGCCGGCCGCGCTCGGAACCCAGGTCGGCGGCATCACGCGGAAGGTGCGCCAGCTCGTCACCGCGATGGAGGAGATCGTCTGGACCGTCAATCCCAAGAACGATTCGCTGCAGGGGTTGGCGGCCTACTTGTGCGATCACACGGAGCGCTTTCTGGCGTCGGCGCAGGTGAACTGCCGCCTGGATGTGGCCGAGACGCTGCCGCCGTTGGCGTTGAGCGCTCACGCGCGCCACAACCTCCTGCTGGCCGTGAAGGAGGCGCTGAACAATGCCGTGCGCCACGCCGCGGCCACCCAGGTGCGGCTGCGCCTGCACCTGGCCGAAGCCGCGCTCTGGGTGACGATCGCGGATGACGGTTGCGGCTTCGAGGTGCAGCGTCCCCGCCGCGCGGGTAACGGCTTGCTGAACCTGCGCAGCCGCCTGGAGGCGGTCGGCGGCCGCGCCGAGATCCGGAGTGCACCGGGCCAAGGAACGACGGTCACGCTGGTGTTGCCTGTGGCCGGTCTCCAGGGATAGGGAAACCATGAACCGCCCCATCCGGCATCCTGCATTCGGCACTCCCATAACCCTCTTGGAGTATGGCGCAGCCCTCCGGAGACGATAGGCTGGCACCACGTCCGCGTATCCGCATGCACATCAAAGTCGGCATCGTCGAAGACAACGCCGGGGTTCGGGAGAACTGGGCCAAGCTCATCGGTGCCGAGCCCGGGTTCCGCTGCGTGGCCGCCTGCGAGTCCGGAGAGGAGGCGCTCGAGCGCTTGCCGGCCCTCCAGCCCGATGTGGTGCTCATGGACATCAACCTGCCCGGCATGTCCGGCATCGAATGCACGGCGCGGTTGCGGGACCAGACGCCGCAGACGCAGGTCTTGATGGTCACGGTCTATGCCGATCACGAGCACGTGTTCGAGGCCCTCAAGATGGGGGCGAGCGGCTATTTGCTCAAATGCACCGAGCCGTCCGAACTGATCCGCGCCGTGGCCGACGTGATGCAGGGCGGCGCGCCGATGACCGGCCAGATCGCCCGCCAGGTGATCGCGGCGTTCCGCCGCCCCGCCGGGAAGGTCGGGGCTGAAACGCGCCTCACGCCGCGCGAGGAGGAGATCCTGGAGTGGCTCGCCCAGGGCTACGCCAACAAGGAAATCGCCTCCCGCCTGGGGACGAGTGTCGAAACGGTGCGCGTGCACGTGCGGCACATCTACGAGAAGTTGCATGTCCATTCGCGCACGGAAGCGGCGGCCAGGTTCCTTGGCGGGGCGCAGCGCGGGCCCGGCTTCGCGTCGCGCGGATCCAAAACATCGTAGCCGCCGACGCCGGTCGGCGCTGGTATCCGATGTGCGCAGCAGGTGCAAAAACAGCACGCGCGGACTCACCTCCGCGGCCACAGCGCGCGGCTCGAGGACCGTGGAAGCATGCCACGAGAATACTCCGTTCGGGTTATAGCGCACCGGAGGGGCCAACTGATACTGTTCCCTCTCAATCTCACCTGTCGCGGCTTTGGCGGCGGGTGAATGAAATGAGCGAACCAGAATCCAGCCGCATCGTGCGATCCGCCCTATGAGAAACCGAGTCCCCTGGCCATCTGTTGGAGCCGGACTGCTGGCGTTGTGCGCCAGCATGGCCGTCCGGGCCGATTACGAGTCGACCGTCCTCGCCGATCATCCTTCCGGTTACTGGCGGCTGAACGCCGTCCCCTCGGCGAGCTACGCGGCGAACCTGGGATCGGCGAGCAGCGCCGCCGATGGTGTCATTGGCGGTTGGACCCGCGAAGGGGTTGCGGGCGCGATCGCCGGCGACGCCAACACCGCCATGCAGTTCGTCGGCAATGGCAACGCGCGCGTCACGATCCCCTACACGGCCGAGTTGAACCCGGACCCGGCCTATGGCGAGTCCTTCACTTGGGAGGCCTGGGTGAAATCGTCCTGCCTGAAAGGCCAAGCCCTCGGGATCGTCGTCAACCGCAGCGGCGAGAGCGGCTACGTCATCTACGTCCAGGGCGACGGGACACTGGTGTTCAACCTGAACCGCGGCCCGGGGGGCGGCTACTGGTCCGGGGTCAGCATCCCGGCGGCCGATTACGCTTCCCTGGTCGGCAAGTGGTTCCACTTGGCCTGCGTTTACGATGCGGCGGGGGGCGAAGGCTACGGTGCCGCCAGCGTCTACACCAACGGTGTCTTCTGCGCCAGCACCTCGATTCCGGACGCTCTCCCGGTGGTCAACTCCGGCGGGCCGATGGTCCTGGGCGATCGCAATTTCGTCGGGTGTCTGGATGAGGTGGCGGTGTATGCGGAGGCGTTGAGTGCGGCGACGCTGCAGGCGCACTACCAGGCCGGCACCAGCGGGGCGGGGAACTACCCGACAACCATTCTCGCGGCCAATCCGGTAGGCTACTGGAGGCTGGGTGAAACCAACGGGGTCGCTACGCCGCCGGCGTTGGCCGCGAACCTCAGTCCTCTCGAGTCCGAGGCCGACGGCACCTACAGCGGAGGCGCAACGCTCGGGGTGACCGGTGCTTTGGGTGATTCCGATCCCGCCGCGAGCTTCGCCAGCGGCAGCGCCAGTGTGCCCTACGACACGGCGCTGAATCCGAGCGGCCCCTTCACGGTGGAGTGCTGGGCCTGCAAACAGCCCGGGTCCGGTCACCCGCTCGGGGTCGCCTCCGCCCTCTACTATGTCGGCGGCAGCGAACGCAACGGATGGCTCATCTACGACGCGGGCACCGACTGGGAGTTCCGCTTGGGCGACGATGCCGGGTATGTGGCGACCGCGAAAGGCGGGGTGGCGCAGGTGGGAGTCTGGTGTCATCTGGCCGGGGTCTACGACGGCGCCAACGCCGTTCTCTACGTCAACGGCGTGCCGGCGGCATCGGCCGCTCTCAGTCGGCCGTTCGTCCCGAATCCGGGGTGGAACACGGAGATGGGCAGCGCCAGCGCCTTCGGCCGCTACTTCTCGGGCGCACTCGACGAAGTGGCGATCTATCCGCAGGCGCTGACGGCCGACGAATTGCTGGCGCACTACCAGGCGGCCACCACCAACGCCGCCGGTTACGCCGCCCAGATCCTGGCCCGCAACCCGGTGGGCTATTGGCGCCTGAACGATGCGGCGGCCGGGGGTGTCGTCGCCACGAACCTTGGCTACCTCGCGGCGGCGGGCAACGGCAGCTTCAACGGCACCACCATGGTGCTCACCAATGACACCCCGCTCGTCGGGGACGATGACGCGGCGCTCTACTTCCCCGGAAGCGGACGCATCGATATCCCCCGGAATGAAGACCTGGTGCGGACCGACGCCTTCTCCTACGAGATCTGGTACAAGGAAGATCCCGGCGTCACGGGCATTCGGTGCCCGATGTGGTGGCGGGATGAACCCACCCTGGGCGACACCCGCGGCTGGGTGCACTACCTGATGGACCTCACGGACCTGGGAGGTCGCGGCCACGTCATGCAGACCTCGAGCACCGCCACGACCTGGGATGGCTTGGCGGCGGCGCCCCTGAGCTTCGCCCAGGACGCATGGCAGCACCTGGTGTGCACCTGGGACGGACGGGTCAAGAGCATCTACCTGGATGGAACCCTTGTGGAGGTGAGCACCAACGACCCCCGCTTCATCAAACCCGTCGAGCGGTCCGTCTGCAGCATCAGCAGCGGCAGTTATCCGTTCGTCGGTTTCCTGGACGAGGCGGCCTACTACACGAACGCGCTTTCCGTCGAGCGGGTTCAGGCGCACTACCTCGCCGCGCGCGGCGTCAACCCGCCGGCCGTGGCTCCCGCCTTCAAAGTGGATGCGGTCAGCGTCAACGGCTATGAGGGCGGAACGGTAACCGTGCCCACCGTCGTCCTCGGGACTCCGCCGTTCACGTATCGCTGGTACAAGGGGGCAACCCCCGTCGCGGGCCAGACCGGTGCCACGCTGACGTTGTCGCCGGCCGCCGAGAGCGACAGCGGAGACTACACCCTGACCGTGAGCAACGCCGCCGGGAGCGTGGAAAGCCAGGTGGCCACGGTGGTGATCGCGAAGGCGCCGCCGACCATCGTGGCGGAGCCGGTGTCGACCCGCAGATTGCAGGGAGCCAGCGTGACCTTCGCGGTCGAAGCCGCGGGTTCGGAGCCGCTTTCCTACCAATGGCGAAGCAACAACGTCGCCATCGCGGGGGCCGACGCCCCCACGCTGACGTTGACGGATCTTCAACCCTCGTTTGCCGCCGACTACACCGTCGCCATCACCAACGAAGTGGGCAGTGCGAACAGCCAGGTGGCGACGCTGACCGTGGTTCCGGTCGCTCCCGGCAGCCTCGCGGCAGCAGTGGTCGCGGCCCAACCGGTTGCCTACTGGCGCCTGGACGAACCCGTCGGCGAGAGCGTGGCCCGCGATTCCGTGGGCGGCCACGACGGCGCCTACGACGTCAACGTGACGCTCGAACAGCCCGGCGCCCTCGTCGGCGACCCAAACGCGTGCGCCGGATTCGGCTACGGCGGTATCGTGGTGCCCTACAGCGCGGACTTGAATCCGTTCACGGCGTTCTCCCTGGAGGCTTGGGCCAAGATCGATCCCAACGCTGCCGGGACGGACCGGCCGGTCCTCTGGTCCGCCAACTCCTCCCAGGGATGGGCCTTCGGATACAGTCTCTCCGCGAACGCATCGGACACGTGGGCGTTTACCACCGGCCAGAAGACCAGCGGCTTCGACACCATCACCGGCGGCAGCGCCGCGACCGAACACTGGAACCACCTGGTCTGCACCTTTGACGACGCCACCGGCGACAAACGGCTCTATGTCAATGGCGAGTTGGTGGCCCAGACCACCACCGCCACCGGCACCTTCGCCCCCAACCCCGCCGAAGGAACCGGAGACAACCCGATCCCCTTCGACCAAGGCATCGGAATCAATGTCAGTGACGCCACCGGCTATGTTGGCGCATTGGACGAGGTGGCGTTCTACAACTACGCGTTGAGTCCCGCGCAGGTGGAAGCGCATTTCGCGGCAGGTACCGGCGTCGTAACCGCGCCCACCCTGACGATTGCCCCGTCGGGCAGTGACCTCGTCATCACCTGGAGCCAGGGGGTGCTCCTCCAGGCCGGCGAACTCGGCGGTCCATGGACCACCAACAGTACTGCGGTCTCTCCCTGGACGACTTCGCCGAGTTCGGACCGGCAGTTCTTTAGGGCCTTCGTTCCGTGATGATGGGTTGGCCAGGGTTGGAATGAAGAGGCCGGGAGGGCGTTGCACCCCTCCCGGCCTTCCGTTCTCCCCAGCTTCCCGGTTGCCGCCTGCGCCCCGTGGCTCGGGTCGGGTCAAGGTAGGAACGTAACGATATTCGATGCCACGGGGAGCTGGCCAAGTTCAAACGGCTCTGGGACGATTCCTGACACCGAGACCATGTGCGTCCTGCTCAACACCCTCGCCGACGGAACGCGGTCGTCCCGTCAGCGCACATTTGCCCTATGAAAATCCCTCGTTTGCTTCTACCCGCCCTGGCCGCCCTCGGCCTCCACGCCGCGACACCGGACTGGCTCCTGGACCCGTCGTCTTTCCGAGCGCAGGTCAAACCGAGCGCGGACGGCCGCGAAATCGCCCTGGATAACGGCCTGGTGCGCCGCGTCGTTCGGCTGGCGCCCAATGCCGCAACCATCGCCTACGACAACCTGATCACCGGCGAGTCCATCATCCGCTCGGTGCGGCCGGAGGCGCGGGTGGAGATCAACGGCATGAGCTACGACGTCGGCGGCCTGGTCGGCCAGCCGGTGCACAACTACCTGGACGCCGCGTGGGTGGAGAAGCTCCAGGCGGCGCCGGGGGCGTTCCGCTTCACGCGTTACACCACCGGGAAGACCGCGGAACGTTTCCCCTGGAAGAAGCGGCTTGAGTGGATGCCGCAAGATCTGCCCTGGCCGCCCCCTGGCGTCTCGCTCGCACTGGAATTCGCCGCCCCGGAGAATCTCGGCCGGGTCACCGTAGACGTGCACTACGAGCTGTATGATGGGATCCCCCTGCTGAGCAAATGGATCGTCGTGCGAAACGCCACGGACCAGCCGGTGCGCCTGAACAAGTTCGTCTGCGAAATCCTCGCGGCGGTCGAGCCCGAGTCGATTGTGGACGATTCACCCACCTGGCAGTTGCCAAACCTGATGGTCGAAACGGACTACACCTTTGGCGGCATGTCGGGGCCGAATCACAGCGCCGGCGTGTTCTGGGTGCCGGACCCGCTCTACAGCTCGCAGGTGAACTACAACCGGCGCACCCCGTGCCTGCTCGAGTGCCGCCCGCCGCTGGGACCGGGCCAGGTCATCGCGCCTGACGGCAGGTTCGAGAGCTTCCGCGCCTTCGAACTGGCGCAGGATACCGCCGAGCGCGAGCGCAAAACACTGGCGATCCGCCGCATGTACCGCACCGTCGCGCCCTGGGTGACCGAAAACCCCGTGCTCATGCACATCCGCAGCGCGGAACCCGACGCCGTCCGGCAGGCGATCGACCAGTGCGCCGCCGTCGGGTTTGAGATGGCGGTGCTCACCTTCGGGAGCGGCTTCAATTTCGAAAGCCGCGACCCCGGTTACCAGGCGCGAATCAAGGAACTCGCGGATTACGGACGTTCCCAGGGTGTGGCGCTGGGCGGCTACTCGCTGCTGGCCAGCCGCGGCGCCGCCACGGCCGCCGACAACACGCAGGGCGTCCCGGCGCGCTTTGGCGTGATGCCGTGTCTCGGCGCCGCCTGGGGCCGCGACTACCTGGCGCAACTGCAGCAGTTCATCGGTTTCGCCGGCCTGGGCGTGCTCGAACACGACGGTTCCTATCCGGGCGACCAGTGTGCCAGCACCAATCACCCTTACCATCGCGGCCTGGAGGATTCGCAGTGGGTCCAGTGGAAGGCGATCACCGGTCTCTATCAATGGTGCCGTTCCCAGGGCGTCTACCTGAACATCCCGGACTGGTATTTCCTCAACGGCGGCACCAAGACCGGCATGGGCTATCGCGAAGACAACTGGTCCCTCCCGCGCCCCTACCAGGAAATCATCGAACGCCAGAACATCTTCGACGGCACCTGGGAGAAGACCCCCAGCATGGGCTGGATGTTCGTGCCGCTCACCGAATACCACGGCGGCGGCGCGGCGGCGACCATCGAACCGCTCCAGGATCACCTCGAGCACTACGAACAGCGCCTGGCCAACCTCTTCGGCACCGGCGTCATCGCCTGCTACCGCGGCCCGCGCCTTTACGATTCGGAGGAAACCAAAGCCGTGGTCAAACGCTGGGTCGACTTCTACAAACGCCACCGCCCGATCCTGAACTCGGACATCATCCACCTCCGCCGCGCCGATGGCCGGGATCTCGACTACATCCTGCACGTCAACCCGGCCTTGAAGGAGAAGGGCCTGCTGATGATCTACAATCCACTCGACCGCGAAGTGGCCAAGACCCTCTCCGTCCCGCTCTACTACACCGGTCTGAAGAAGAAGGCCGCGCTCCGCGAGCAGGACCGCCGCGCCCGGACCTTCACCCTCGACCGCGAGTACTCCATCGCCCTGCCCGTCCGGGTGCCGGCGCGCGGAGTCACCTGGTTCGTCATCGAGTAATGCCAGAACACGAGAGCACACGATGAACATCAGGTGCCGTTGGACGAGTATACGGACCAGCCTTCTCCTGCTGGGCGCCCTGCAGACCGTCTGTGCCCAAACGGTGACCCTGCAATCGTTGCTGGCCGAGATGACCGACCGCGACGCGGTGGCGAGGTTCCCTGCACCGCTCTATCGGTGTCTGCAGGCCTCGAGCTACAATCGCGCTTCCACCAGCCGGACCCAGCCCAACCAGGATGTCACTGGCTGGTTCGCGGACAGCGATGGCCTCGGCTTCATCCGCAGAGAGGAGATCGATGACCGCACCGAATGGGTGATCCTCGAGCATCAGGGGCCGGGTTGTCTCACCAAGTTCTGGACACCTTTCTTCTACTACGGATTCGAGGATCGGAAAGGGCCGAACGTCCGCGTCTATTTGGACGGCGCGACCACGCCGGTGTTGGATGAGAGCTTGATCGAGTTGGTCACCGGCCGCGGTTCCGTCCAACCGCCGTTCAGTGCCCAGACCGCACGCGCGGGAAACTGCTACCTGCCCATCCCCTTCGGCAGAAGCTGCCGGGTCACCATGACGGCAAAACCGTTCTACTACCTCATCAACTATCGCGCCTACCCCGCCGACACGAGGATCGAGACCTTCACCCGGACCGGATACGCCGCGGCGACGGCGGCGCTGGATCGAGCCGGCCGAGCCTTGCTCGCCCCGCCCGAGGTCCACTCCGGCAAGATCCGGGAAGCGACGAAGCTCGATCCTGGGTCCAGGCTGGAGGTGGAGCTTCCCGCCGGGCCAGCCGCCCTGCGCCAATTCACCACGCATTTACCCGCCGCCGTGACGGATCCGGAAGTCCTGCGCTCCACCGCGCTGTCGATGGCGTTCGACGACGAAGAAACCGTCTGGTGCCCGCTCGGCGACTTCTTCTGCAGCGCCGATTCGCTGCATCCGATTCAGACCTGGCAACGCACCGTCACCGCGGACGGCACCATGGTCTGCCGCTGGGTGATGCCGTATCGGAGCGCGGCCACACTGCGCCTTTTGAACCTGGGCACCAAACCAGTCGAGATCGTCGTTCAGGCCAACACCTCGAGCTGGAATTGGGATGACCGTTCGATGCACTTCCACGCCAATTGGCGCCCGGACGACGTGGTCCCCGGCACGCCCTTCCAGGATTGGAACTTCATCGACATCCGCGGCCAGGGCGTGTTCGTGGGCGACGCGTGGACCGTACTCAATATCCAGGGCAGTTGGTGGGGCGAAGGCGACGAGAAGATCTACGTGGACGCCGCCTGGGATCAGGGCTTCCCCACTCACTTCGGCACCGGGACGGAGGACTACTACGGATGGGCCGGCGGGGAGGTTCCCACGCGACAGGATGAGTTCTGCGTCCCCTTCCTGGCCAACGCGCGCGTGGGCGGATTGGACGGTCGCACCACGGGCTTCAATGTCTGCACGCGCACCCGCAGCCTCGACGCCATCCCCTTCCGGCAACGCCTGGTCTTTGACATGGAATCCTCGTTTGGCACGGACATCCGCAACCCGTGGAACCTGCTGGGCTACTCCGCAGTGACGTTCTGGTACGCCAAACCCGGCGCTTCGCACAACCGCCCCGCCCGCCCGGACGAGGCCGCCCACCCGATCATGCAGCTCGGCGACCTCAAGAAGAGAGCGGACGCCATCGAACAAGTCCATCGCCGACGTCCGGTCGAATGAAACCCCGGAATGCCCGTCTCATGATCTGCCCTTCGCCATACTCAAAGTCGCCTCTCCATGAATCCCCCTCTCGACTCCGGGATACCACTTCGCATGAAAGGTAGGGCGACCTCTCCGAGGGCGCCGAAAAAGCATGCTCGCAAAACACTGGTTTCCGGCGCGATGCGGAGACCTGCTCGCGAGTCCTCCTCGGAGTCGCGCCCTACCTCCGACGGGTTCATGGACCCAACGCGCGTCCAGACTTTGGAGGTCCGGCCTTCCCATGAACCACCTCACGAATTCAGGGCGGATCATGAAGTCCCAACTCCCAAGGCTACTCCTGTTCCGCCCCGAGTTCATGCGGGCATCGTCTGGCTGTCGGCATTGCTCCTGGCGCTGACTCCCCTGCACCCCGTCCGCGGGGCGGAGAACATCGCGCCCTGCGTCGGGACCTTGCTGGCGGCGGCGCTTCAGCCGACACCGGACTCCGCTGTTCGAGCCAACTTGCTGCCCAATCCCTCGTTCGAGGAGGCAACCGCTGCCGGTGTCCGTGGCTGGAAATCGCGCGCCTGGCAAGGCGACACCGCCGCTCGCTGGACCGTCGAATCGCCCGGGAGAACGGGAACTCGATGCGTTTCCATCCGCTCTGATCAGGGCTCGGACGCCGCCTGGACCGCCACGGTCGCCGTCCGCTCGAACACCTTCCACAGTCTCTCGGGGTGGATCAAGACGGCCAACGTCCGCGGTGCGGTGGGCGCGCTGCTGAACATCCAGAACCTTCAGCACGTGAGAACCGCCCGAGTGGCGGGCACGAAGGACTGGACCCAGGTATCCACTCTCTTCCGCACCGGGGCCGCCACCGAACTGGAAATCAACTGCCTTTTTGGCGGGTGGGGCGCGTCCACCGGGCAGGCCTGGTTCGACGACGTGTCGCTCGAGCCGATGGCCACGCCCCCCAGCGACGCGCCCCAAGCGCTGGTCACTCTCCACCCCCAGGCACCTTCCGTCCCCTACAGCCCGATGCTCTTCGGCGGGTTCATCGAACACTTCGACGGCCAGATCTATGGCGGCATCTTCGAACCCGGGTCGCCGCTCGCGGATGCGCGCGGTTACCGTCAGGATGTCATCGCCGCGCTGAAGGAACTCAAGCTCTCGGTCGTTCGCTGGCCGGGAGGATGCTTCGCCAGCGGCTATCACTGGAAGGACGGCGTCGGGCGAAACCGCAAGCCCGTGCCGGATCCCGTCTGGGGTGTCGTGGACCCCAACACCTTCGGTACCGACGAGTTCGTCGAATGGTGCCGGCTGGTCGGTTGCGAGCCCTACATCTGCTCGAACGCTGGGAACGGCACCCCCGAGGAAATGCGGGACTGGGTCGAATACTGCAACGGAACCGACGGGCCCAACGCCCGGCTCCGCGCCAGCAGCGGATATCCCGAGCCCCGGAAGGTCCGCTTCTGGAGCATCGGCAACGAGAACTGGGGCGAACACGAGATCGGGGCGCGAACTCCCCAGGAATGGGGACCGCTGGTCTCGAGATCGGCGCAACTGATGCAGGCCGCCGACCCGTCGATCGTGCTGCTGGCCGCCGCCACTCCGGAACGCGACTGGACCCTGCCGCTGCTCAACGCCGCCGGGCAGCACCTGAAATACGTCGCCATTCACGAGTATTGGCTCCCTTGCTGGGGCGAAAACCTCACGCCCGACTACCTGACCTGCATCCTGCGATCCGAAGGACCGGAGAACACGATCTCCCGCGTCATCGAGGTGCTCGAAGACGCCGGACATCGCGGTCGCATCCGGATCGCCTTTGACGAATGGAACCTCCGGGGCTGGCACCATCCGGGCTTTCCCCGCAAGGAAGTCAGCGATCCCCACGACGAGGCCGTCGCCGCCTTGATCCGCGCCCGGGAGAAAAACGCCATCGCCTCGCAATACTCGATGGCCGACGCCCTCTTCTCGGCATCGTTTCTCAACGCCTGCTTGCGGCACGCCGAAGACGTGGGCATGGCCAACATCGCCCCGATCGTGAACACCCGCGGGCCGCTGTTCGTCCACCCGAAGGGCCTGGTCAAGCGCACGACCTTTCACACGCTGGCGCTCTATGCCACCCAGCTCGAAAGCCGCGTGTCACCGATCGACCTGGACGCCGGCGTGCTTGTTCACGGCGACGACTTCGTTCCCGTGATCGACGCCGTGGCCACGGTCGACCCGACCGGCCGGAACTGGGCGATCGCTCTGGTGAACCGCCACCCATCCCAGGAAGTTGCCTGCACCGTGAAGCTCGAGGACGTCCCCCTGCAAGGGACGCATACCGCCATCGTCCTGTCCGGCGATTCCCCTGACGCCTACAATGACGTCGAGCACCCCAACCGCGTCGTCCCGGAACGAACCGCGCTCACCTTCAGCGGCGGAGTGACCCGTTTGGCCCCTCATTCCTTGACCATCGTGAAGTTCGAATCTCACCGTTGAAGAGTGGGCCCGCTTCAGGCAGCGGTGCCTGAACGCGGTCAGGCCGCATGCGCCCGAAGGCTGCTGATGTCAAAGGACCGTCTCGACCGCGAACGACACACGATCCGGGTCATGATCGCGATCTTCTGTCGCGCCCATCACGGCTTGCCCGATTCTCTGTGCGCCGAGTGTCAGCAGTTGCACGACTACGCCATGCAGCGAATTGACAAGTGCCCCTATCGCGAGGACAAACCCACGTGTGCGAAATGCCCCACCCATTGCTACCGACAGGAGATGCGAGAGAGTATCCGACGGGTGATGCGCTACGCCGGACCGCGCATGCTGTTCTCGCACCCCATCCTCACGCTCAGGCACTATGTGGATGAAACAGCGAGACGAGGCTCGGCCCGTCTTCCGCCGAGAAACGCACCATGAACCCCGCTTTCCAGCCTGGGATACCACTTCGCATGAAAGGTAGGGCGACCTCTCCGAGGGCGCCGGAAGAGGCAGGTATCTACACCGTCGAGTATGCCTACATCACGTCCACGTATTGTGGCTGCTTTCATCGCTTTGTTCGACATGACCGCACCGTCTAATCACGCCGCCGGGAGGATTGCCTCCCCCGGTTCCCGCGCCACCGGATCGAGTCACCGGGGTCAGACAGTCCTGCCGGGTTGGTTTCTGGCCGCGCTGCTGCTCACTTCTCTCCTGGCCCGCGGGGCGGCGGAGGAGCCCCTGGTGTCGCTCCGCACCCAGACCGCCACGTTCCAGATCGCGCCAAACGGAGCACTCAGTGCCCTGACTCGGAGCGACACCGGGCGGAACTACCTCGCCGCCGGACAACCCGCCGCGCTGCTGAGCGTGCGGGTCGACGGAACGATGTGC
>CAYSPU010000024.1:0-13488 GCA_964432995.1 uncultured Verrucomicrobiota bacterium | reverse complement strand
TCGCGCCGAATGGGAGGGCGCCACCAGACATTTGCGGCTGCATTTTCTCCAGCCGGGTATCCGCGCCGTTCTCCGTGCCGAAGCCAAGCCCACTCATGTCGTGTTCGAGTTGCTGGAACTGCAACCCACGAACGCGATCGAGCTGGTGCTCTGGGGGCCCTATCCGATCGCCATCAGCAATATCGTCGGCGAGATCGTGGGTGTGGTGCGGGACCCCGACTTCGCCGTCGGCCTCCAGGCGCTGAACGCCAAGACGCTGGGTGGCTACCCGACTCGGGAAAACGACATCGAAGCCGACTACTCGGCGGACGATCCCGGTGTCTACCCGAACCTCCCCCCCGAACTCAACAAGGACCAACTCTTCCGGGGCGACGCCGCGCGCGGCACCGACTTCGGCAGCGTGATCCAGGCGTTCTGTCGAAACCGCAGCCGCAGCCGGATCATCGAGAACTGGGGACACGCCCAATACCTGGCCCCGGCTTTCGACGACGGCGGGGTGATCGGCAGCAAGATCGCGTTGTTTGGGTGTCCAGCGGCTCAAGCCCTGGAGACGATCGGCGCGATCGAGGTCGCCGAAGGATTGCCGCATCCCCTGCTCGACGGCGTTTGGGTGAAAGTCGCGACCAACGCGAACTGCTCGTATCTGATCGTAGACTTCAGCGAACAGACCATCGAGCGGGCGGTGGAGATGACCCGGTGCGCGGGTCTCAACTATCTGTATCACAGCTCGCCCTTTGAGACCTGGGGCCACTTCAAGCTGCGGCCGGAGCTCTTTCCCCACGGTTGGGACGGCTTACGCGCCTGCGTGGACAAAGCCCGACAGGCGGGCGTGCGGATTGGCTTCCACACGCTGTCGAACTTCATCACTCCGAACGACCCGTATGTCACCCCGGTGCCCGATCCGCGCCTGGCCCGCGTCGGAACCAGCACGCTCGTCAAGGCCCTGAACGATCAGGAGAGAGAGATCACCGTCGAATCGCCGGATGTCTTCCGCAAGAAGACCGACCTGAACGCCGTGGTCATCGACGAGGAACTGGTGCGTTACGGAGCGGTGTCGACCAACGCGCCCTGGCGGTTGCTCGAGTGCCAGCGCGGAGCTTGGGGGACGCGGGCCTCGGCTCACGCCCGCGGCGTGGCCGTGTCCCTGCGGATCGTCTCGCCGCGGCGAGACGCCCTGATCGTGACCGATCCCGATCTCACGCAGGAGGTCGCGCGCAACATCGCCCGGTTGTGCAACCATGCCGGGACGCTCCAGATCTCGCTCGACGGGTTGGAGGGCGCGTGGTCGACCGGCATGGGGCAGTATGGTCGAACCCTGTTCACCCAGACGTGGTACGACGCGCTGGCGCCGGAGCTCCGCGGCCAGATCAACGACGCCAGCAACCCGGGGCACTTCAACTGGCACGTCTACACCCGCATGAACTGGGGCGAACCCTGGTACGCCGGGTTCCGCGAAAGCCAAACCCTCTATCGCTTCAAGAACCAACTGCACTTCGAACGCAACCTGATGCCCCACATGCTGGGCTGGTTCGCCCTGCGCCCCGACACCAGCCTCGAAGACGCCGAATGGCTGCTGGCACGAGCCGCCGGATTCGACGCCGGGTTCGCCCTCGCCTCGAGCCTAGCCAGCACGGCACAGCTCAAGGCGGACCCGCGTTCGGCCGACGCCGCGCAAGACCTCGGCGCGGTCCCCGCCATTCTCGCGGCCGTGAAGGAATGGGAAACCGCGCGGATGGCCCGGGTGTTCCCGGCGGAGATCAAGGCGCGACTGCGTGACAACAATCGGGAGTTCCACCTCGAGCCGGACGGCCCGGGTTTCTGGAACCTGTTCGAGATCACCTATGCCCGGTTCACGCATAGCGCGAGTCAGGCGACTCCCACCCGCTGGCAGTTCACCAACGCCCACGCGGCGCAATCTCTCCGCTGGATGGTGCGCTCCACTTCCAAGCAGCCGGTGGCCGGAGTCGCGTTGGCCTTGAATGGCCACTCGATCGCCGACCTGAAGGATCGCACTCTGCCGCCCGGCGGCTGCCTGAAGTACCGTGGTGGTGCAACCGCCTCCATCTATGATTCGAACTGGAAAGAGGTGGGGCGAGTGGAAGTGGCGGCGTCGGCATCACACGTTGGCTCGGGGATCCATTCATTGACCCTCGGTTGCGCACCGCAATCCGACGCCCTCCTCAAGCTCGAGCTTTGCACCCGCGGCACGGCGGTCCCGATTGGTCGAACCGCTCGCGTCCGACCGTCCGAAGGACGACAATCTCCGTAGCGCTCAGCCCGCATATTTCACACGCGGCGAGCGTGTGAAATATGCGCCTGGCCGGGAGGCCAGGCCGAGGCGCGCCGCCTCGCAGCCGCGGGGCCGAAGCGGCCCTGCGGGCGGACATTTCACGCAGGGAGCGTGAAATGTCCGGGTTAGCGGCCGACTGCCGGGGGGCACGGGCGAGCAGTGGGGAGCGGCGGGCCAGAACGCGCGGTGGACCGCGCAGTCCTCGCCGGCTGATCCGCCGCAGTCCGAGGGGAGATGGTCAGGAGACTCTCGACTTCGGCCCGGGTGAGGACACGCCATTTGCCGCGGGGAAGCTCGCCGAGTCGGACGGGACCGATCTGGATGCGGCGCAGGCGCACGACTTTCCTGCCCAGGGCCTCGAACATGCGGCGGATCTCGCGGTTCTTCCCCTCGCGCAGCTCGATTTCAACGTGGCTGTGGGTCGGTGCGCTCTCGAGAATGCGGACGCGCGAGGCGCGGAGGCGGTCGCCATCGTGGACAACTCCCTGCACGAGGCGGTGGGCAACCTCCGGGGCCACCGGGCCTTCGACGGTCGCCACATACTTCTTGGGCACCTGGTAACGCGGGTGAGTGAGGTGCAGACAAAACTCGCCATCGTTGGTCAGGAGCAACAGCCCTTCGGAATCGCGATCGAGCCGCCCCACGGGGTAGAGAGACGCCCATTCGCGGGGGAGGAGGTCGAGAACGGTCTGGCGCTGGTCGGGATCCCGGCGGGAGCAGAGGTAACCCTTTGGCTTGTGGAGGGCGACGTAGAGTTTCCGCCGTGCGCGCACCGGGGAGCCGTCCACGGTAACACGGTCGGTTTCGGGGTCCACGCGGGAGCCCAACTGCCGGATGGTCTGGCCGTTGACGACGACGTGTCCGCCGGTGATGAGGATTTCGCTGGCGCGGCGGGAGGCGACGCCGGCCTCCGCGAGGTAGCGTTGGAGGCGAATGCGCACGGGGCACGGGGGACTGAGTGCCTGGACGTCCGGCGGCGGGACCGGGCGACCTGCGGACGGGCGAGGGCGTGTCGGTGGGCCGCTCAGGCCTTGGTCTTCCGGAGGCCGGTGACCCGGTCGCCCTCTTTCCACTCGCCGCGTTTCTTGAGGATCGCGACGCGTTCGAACCGTTTCATTACGTTACGCTTGGCGCCAAGACTCGCCGCCGCCCGCAGACTTCGATGCTGTGCCATATCCAATTTCCGTGTTGTCCTCACCGCCCGGCTGGGGTCGGCGGGCTGGGCCTTTTATCACAGCCCCCGCGAAATGCAATCGTTAGTTCGGGGGCGCATCCGGTTGCGGGGGTTGCTGCTCGCCGGGAGGCCGGGCGGTCCGGGTGCGGGATTTGAACAGCTCGAGCTGGGGTTCGCGGAAGAAATCGTAGTTCTTCAGGATCCGCAGCATCTGGAGGAGGTCGGATTTCTCGTAATTCCGGGTGACCTCGACGAGCCGGATCAACTCGGCCAGGACGGCGGGGAAGGGGAGAACAGCGTCGACGCCGCGGGATTTGAGGAGGGCGATGCTCTGGTCGCGTCCCTCGGTGCCGGAGGGGAGGGAGGGGACGACGAGGATGCGGAGGATGGGTCCGGAGCCGCCGAGGGTGCTGGCGGCCTGTTTGAGGGCGGAGGGGCTGATGGAGCGGAAGGTCTTTGGCTGGCTGGTCAGGACGGCGGGCGAGAAGGTTTCGGTGTGCCAGCCTTTGACGACAACGATGGCGCGCTCGAGGCAGGGGAGGTGTTCGGTGTCGAGGATGAAGGGGAGGGGCGCGCCGGGGCTCTGCGGCTGAGGGTTCCAGACGAGGAAATCGACTTCATCGTGCTCGCGTTGCCTGCGGGCGACGTATTTCCGTTGCTGGCGGACGAGGAACCCGTGGAGTTCGAAGCACTCCCGGACGATGGTTTCACTGACAGCAGCCATGGTTAGTGGGGGGATCCATGTGACGTTGAGCAACCACCCTGTGCCGAGGCGAGAACCCGCCGCAGTGCGTCAAGCGGAACGGGGTGCCCGTGTTCGGCGGCGCCAAGACGGCGAGCGAGGACGAAGCGGATTTCCCCGGCGCGGACCTTCTTGTCGTGGAGCATGGCGGTGAGCAGGCGGCGCTGTTGGGCGGGGGTCCACTGGGCGGCGACGGGCAAGCCGGCGGCTTGCAGCAAGGCGGTCAGGCGCGAGGCTTCGTCGGGGGGCAGGCCGACCAAGTCTTGCGAGAGCCGCGCCGCGAGCACCATTCCCACGGCGATGGCCTCACCGTGCAGCCAGCGTCCGTAGCCGGAGACGGCCTCGATGGCGTGGCCGATGGTGTGACCGAAGTTCAGGATGGCGCGGAGGCCGGACTCGGTTTCGTCCTGGCTGACGATCCTGGCCTTGATCGCGCAGCAGCGGGCCACGATGCCGGCGAGCGTTTTGGGGTCGCGGCGGCGGAGGCGCGGCATCTCCCTTTCGAGTCGGCGGAAGAGTGAGGCATCGGAGATCACACCGTATTTGATGACCTCGGCCAGTCCGGCGCGGAATTCGCGGTCGGGCAAGGTGCGGAGGGTGCTGAGGTCGCAGAGGACGAGTCGGGGTTGCCAGAAGGCGCCAACGAGGTTTTTGCCGGCGGGGAGGTTGACGCCGGTTTTGCCGCCAACGGAGCTGTCCACCTGGGCCAACAGGGTGGTTGGCACCTGGACGAAATCGATGCCGCGCAGGTAGGAGGCGGCGACGAAACCGGCGAGGTCGCCCACGACGCCGCCGCCGAGGGCGACGACGAAGGAGCGGCGTTCAAGACGGTGGGCGGCGAGGGCGTTGCCGCAGCGGGCGACGGTGGCCAATCGTTTGGAGGGTTCGCCTGCGGGGACGGTGATGAGGGTGGGGTCGAAACCGGCTTGGCGGAGGGAGCGGAGAGCGTGGGGGGCGTAGCGAGGGCCGACGCGGGAATCGGTGATGACGGCGCAGCGGGTGCCGAGGGTCAGCCGCCGGCAGGCGGGGCCGAGTTGCGGCAGGAGGCGATCGCCGATGAGGATGCGATAGGAGCGGGCGCCCAGCGCCACCGTCACCGTGTGCATGTCCCCAGCATACGGTTCAGGCGGAAGGTGTCAAAGCGTGGTTCAGAAGGTGAACGCGAGTTCGATGCACTGGCCGCAGGTGCACTGGATTTGGAGGCCGACGATGCGGTCGCCTTCGCGTTTGATTTGAACGACGGGTTGGCTGGTGCCGGCGTGGGCGTGAGGGACGGGCGGGGCGGACTTGAGGGCGAGCGGCTGGAAACTGGCGTCTTTCGCGGCCTGGCGGATGATCTTCGGGCGGAAGCTGGTGGGCTCGCTCCCGGAGAGGGTGGCGACGGCGAGGGGGACGAAGTTGTCAGGCATGGCTGAGTCCTCAGCTCGACGACGGGTCGGAGCGCAGTTTGAGCATGACCGTGATGCGGCGGTTGACTTCGTCTTGCGGGGTGCGATGGGGAAGGGGCTGGGTATCCGCGAAGCCGGCGACTTTCTGGACGTGCTGGTTGCCGACACCGTGTTCGATGAGCTTGCGGCGGGCGGTGTTGGCGCGGTCGGTGGACAGTTCCCAGTTGCCGTAGTTCGGGCGCACGGGCGGGTGGCCGCGTTCGGTATGGCCTTCGACTTCGAGGGAGAGATTCGTGTAGGTGGAGAGGGGCCAGGCGAGGGTGGAGAGGACCCAGTCGCCGTAGGGGGTGAGGTCGGTGGATTGCGGTTCGAAGATGGCTTTGCGGGAGCGGTCGAAGACGGTGATGCGGATCCCTTCGGAGGTGGTTTCGATTTGGAGGCTTTGCTCGTTGGGATCCTGTTCCTGGGGGAGGTGTTGGAGGAGTTGTTGAGCGATGGCACGGAGGGTCATGAGTTCGACCGCGCCGGGGTAATCGACTTTGCCGGACTGGTTCTTGGTGGAGGTGGGATCCTGGGTGGGGCCGGGGATGACACTGGGGCTGGGGCTGGACGCGATGGGCGAGGAGAAGGGATGCCGGAAGGCGCGTTCGACGGCCTCCTTGATCTTCTCATCCTGGGCGGTGAGCCAGAGAACGAGGAACAGGGCCATCATCGCGGTGACGAAGTCGGCATAGGCCACCTTCCAGGCGCCGCCGTGGTGACCGTGTTTGCTCATGGGGGAGGGGTGGCGGTTTCGGTCTACTTCTTGGCGGCGGCGCTCAGGGCTTTGAGCATGGTTTCGAGTTCTTCGGCGGTGGGCTTGACGTCGCTGCCGATGGCGCGGCGGGCCATTTCCACGGCCATGATGGGGGCCATGCCGTTGACGAAACCGACGATGGCGCTGGAGATGCAGCGCACGTAGGCCATGGCGGAGGCGTTGTTGAAGTCGAGATTGACGGCCAGCGGGTTCATGAAGCCGTAGGACAGGAAGATGCCGAGGAAGGTGCCGACCAGGGCGGTGCCGACCTTGTGCCCGATCTCCTCGATGGGTCCGGAGATGGCGCCCATGGTGACGACGATGCCCATGACGGCGGCGACGATGCCGAAGCCGGGCATGGCGTCAGCCGCTTTGGTGAGGACGTTGACGGGCTGGTAGTGTTCCTCTTCCATGCTCGACATTTCCATTTCGAGGACGAGCTTGAGTTGGTCGGGCTTGATCTTGCCATCGATGATGGGGCGGAGGCCGTTGCAGAGGAACTCGACGGCTTCGTGGTTATTGAGGAAGGAGGGGTATTTCGCGAGGATGGTGCTGGTTTTGGGGCTCATCACGTGTTCCTCGAGGGCGATCATGCCGTTGCGTCGGCCCAGCATGAACAACTCGTAGAGCACCTTGAACAACTCCTCGTAAGATCCCTTGCTGTAGGGGGCACCCTTCAGGGCGCTGACGAGCTTCTTGACGAGGTCAATGATCACGCGTTTCGGGGACATGATCACGAGGGCGCCGAGGGCGGCGCCGCCGATGATGATCAGCTCCGAGATGTGCAGCAGGGCGCCGATGTAGCCGCCTCCCATGATGAAGCCCCCGAGCACGGAGCCCATCACGATGATGCAGCCGATGAGGATAATCATGGGTGGGCGGCGCGAGGAAGGGGTTTACAGCGTGGCCGGATCCGTGCGGTGAAGGTAACTCTTGATGGAGAGGATGGCCTGGGCATGAATCTGGCAGATGCGGGATTCGGTGACGCCGAAGACCTCGGCGATTTCCCGGAGGCGCAGGTCTTCGAAGTAGTATAGGGCGAGGACCTTTCGCTGCATTTCCGGGAGCATCTCCAGGCGGTCGAGGATGAGTCGGGCCAACTCGCGCTGGGCGGCGTGATCCGAAGGATCGGCCTGGCGGTCGTCGGGGACGCTCTCGTACTGGGGAGCGCCTTCCTCATTCTCCGCGCCGCGGGCGGAGTCGAGGCAGACAAAGGCGGCTGGCCGGATCTCGTCGAGCATGGACTGGTATTCGGCGAGGCTGAGGTTCATCGAGCGTGCCATCTCCTCTTCCGTGGGCACTTTCCCCTTCTTCTGCTCCAGTTGCTGCATGGCGTCCTGGACTTTTCGCGACTTCTCGCGGACGGACCGGGGAACCCAGTCCATGCGACGCAACTCGTCCAGGATGGCGCCCCGGATGCGGAGTCGGGCGTAAGTCTCGAACGAGGAACCGCTCTTGGGGTCGTAGCGGCGGACGGCGTCGAGGAGTCCGACGAGGCCGGCGCTATGGAGGTCTTGGATATCGATGTGGTTGGGCAAGGTCGTGGCCACGCGTCCCACCACGGTCCGGACGAGGGGGAGGTAGCGCTCCACGAGTTCGCTCTCGTAGTGGCTGCCGTGACCGGCCTTGCTGTAGCGTTTCCAGAGTAGTGTCTGGTCAGGGTGCCCGGCGAGCGTGGCGACCGGAGCCGTCGGGGTGGAATCAAGCGTGGCTGTCATGACCTATGGGGTGCGTTGGGGTTGCCGGCTTCCTTGGCGGCAGCAGCGGCGGCGGCGGCAGCCGCCAGAGCGGCGGCTTTCTGCTCGCAGGCTTCCCGCAGATTCTGAATCCAAGTGCGTCCCCACCATCGCATCAGCATCCCCCCGGCGTACATACCCAGGCAGGCGTGCCAGAACACGTCCTGGGGTGTGCTCTGCCGGAACCACCCAAAGCTGACCCCGATGGCAAATCCCAAAACAGCACCAGTGAGCATTAGAACTTTCACGGCTCGGCGATTCAGTTTCCGAGTGCTTAGCAAACCGTTTGCCAGCCTGCGGGCTACGGAAGAACGGCCTTGATCAAGAAGAGCTTACAGAGGGAACTGCCGGGAGAAGAGGCGGTCCGGCGTCGCTACGTGGAAGTCACCGGGTATGTTTTGCCCGGCGCTGAGGAATCGAACGGGGAAATTTGTGCCGAGGATCAGGTTCCACGCCTTGCCCCATCTGAGTTCCTCGTCCAAGTGGGTCAGGATCAGATCCTCGACTGGCAAGACGCCAAAGGCGCGGACCTGCCGAAGCAACAGATGGGTATCGTAGCCGCCGTTGAGGACGAGATGAACCTGAGGCGAGGGATAACTGCGGATCTGGCGGGCCAACTCCTGCAGGGCATCCGTCCGCAGCCAATCCGTGCCGGGGAGGTCAATGAACTGGACCGTGTGTTCGTCGGGTTCGCGCTGTAGCTGCCAGGCGCGTTCGATCGGGATGCCCAGGGCTTGGGCGTAGACCTCGAGGGATTCGGCGGTATTGGCGGTGGTCCCGTCGAGGCGCCAGACGCGGGCCGGGCGTCCTTCCACAAGCGCGGTCTGGGCCAACCACTTGCAGAGGCAGGTGGTCTTCCCGGAGCCTGGCGGTCCCACGAGAATATGGGGGCGCAACGAAGTCGGGGCGAGGGGAGGCGGATTGCGCCAGAGGTGGTATAGGGCATCCCGCACGAGCACCAACTGCTGCCGGAGGTCCTGTCCCTCGGGGCGTGAGCCGCGCTGTTCCAGGTAATCGAGGATTCGCTGGACACTGACCGGGGTGAAACCGGCCTGTTCGAGCACTTTGCCGACCGGCCAACGGAGCACTTCGCCCGGGGCGGTCCCGTGACCACCCATGTCCGCCGCCACACGAGCGGCGGCGGCCGAGCCTGAGGACGTCTCGACGGCAACGGCAGTTCCTCCGGTCGGCTCAGGCGGCAACGGAGTCGCGGGGGCATCCGACGTGGCGTCCAAGTGATGCGCTGCGCCCTCGGGCGGGCGACCGGCCAGAACCTCGAACTGCGGCTTCCGCCAGAAGCGGGCAACTCCCCGGATCGGCAATGGCCGGATGTGCACCACCACGGCATCGGGGCCGAGCCGCGCCCGGATCTGGGCGACGGCATCCACGGCGGAATGGGCGATGAACGAGACCAGTTCCATGCCGGCGATTTCAGTCGTGCGCCCTCTTCTGACCCTGGTAGCAGAGCCACCCGCCCAAGCCGGGTGCGGGCGCGTTCTCCGGATTCCATCCGTGGTTGAACCACAATCGGCCGGCGAAGGGAAGCGGCAAAGTTCCGTAGCGCAGCAGAGCGGCAGCCGTGGTTACGGTCCCTTTCGTCTTTGCCTGGCCTGCAGCACGAGCCGGAGCGTGGTGTATCTGGTCAACGACAACTAGTCCTCGGCACCGAAGAATAGTTGTCGCCGTACAGCTTGCCCGCCAAGGCGCTGCGCGAAGGCGGGTGCGACAGTGCGGCGGCAGCAGATTGCGGCGGCTTCCGGGCGTATGAGCGGTCAATCCTCAATCCTCAATTTGGATGTTGTTCGCGGACGCCCGAGCCGGGCGTTCCTACCATCCAGAAAGTGCGCAAGTGCATGAGGTAGGGCAACCTCTCCGAGGGCGCCGCGGAAGAGCGTGAGGGGGATCGTGTGCCCGCAAGTCCGCTTCTGCCCGCGAACCACGTCGGGATCCGATGCCGCAGGTGGACACAACCAAGGAGCAGGTGGCTGCTCACACGATGTTGAACGGAGGCCGCGAAGTACCGCAAAGAGGCATTGGCCGTGAAAAGCAGAAGGTGCAAAAGGAATACGGGGGGAGACATGCCTTTGCGGTTCTCTGCGAGCTTCTGTTGAATCCGGACCGACGCGTGCGCCAGATTCCTTGTTGTTTACAGACCGCAAAGAACCGCAAAGTGAGAGCAGCCGGGGAAACCAGTTTCTCTGCGGCTCTTGGCGTGCTTCTGTTCCAAGTCCGGGGGAACCAACAACCAAGCGCACACACCCTTGGCTGCGGGTCGAGATTGGGGATCTGGGATTGAGGATTCTCGATTTGGAATCTGAATGTCCCCAACCTCCCAACCTCCCAACCTCTGAACTGTGAACCTCCCAACCTCTGGGAACGCCGAGGGTCAGGCGTTTCGAAAAGAACGTTGTCATGGCCCCAGGCATCCAGTAGGTATTGCCCAACTCCGAAAGCGTTAACGAAGAGTGGCAGCCATTATGAAAAGAACCCTTGGAACCTTGTTGCTCGGTGTGGCGTGTCTGGTGGGCGGGCGCGTCGAGGCCGCACCGTATCTTCCCGACGAGTTGCAACTCCGCGTCGTCTTCTACCTGGGAGCCGACCTTGGTTTGCCGGTCAACTCGACGTTCAATCCGCGGTTGTTCGATGGATTCGCTTTCGTCAATCAAATCAACACCGGCTCGGTTGGGTTCGGGCGGTATCGCTCCGGGGTGAACGTTCCGGAGGCGGTGGTCGACAGCACCGTGGTGCCGATCGAACACCGCACGGTGGCGCCCTTCCGTGGGGTCCACAGCGCGACGTACATGCTGGGTTCCGGCGGGGCCGGTGTCAGCACCCTGTCGCGCTATGACTTCAACGGCGCCAACCGCGTCAGCGTCGAGGCTCCGGAAAGCCAGTTGGTGGAGGGCTTTGATTGGGTGGACGCCGACACAATCATCTTCACGAGCTACGCCTCGGGGAACCGGAACCGGCTCTATTTGGCGGACGTGGTTGCCGAACCGTTCGCCGTCCAGTTGAACACCACCTGGAACACCGACGGCTACATCGTCACCGGCGTGACGACCCGGATTCGCAACGTGCGCGTGGGCGACCGGTATCCGGGCTACGCCTACTACGGTGACGCCGGGAACAACGAGTACCCCGGCTTCTACGCCCTGAACCTCGCCACGGGCGTCGAGACGATGCTGGGCGACGCCGGACCGCTGACCGGCAGCGGGAGCTTCGGCGTGTGGACGGTGCTCGAGCGCGGCGGCTATCTCTACGTGCAGACGACCGACAACGGGATCCAGGTCTACACCATGAGCAGCGCGACCGCCATCGGCGAGCTGTATGCCGAATACACCAAAGAGGACCTGGACGCGTTGACGGGTTACACGGGGCAGTATTACGGCATGGATGTGTCGGCGGATGCCACGGTTCTGATTCTGGGCGCCGGCCAGGGGAAGGTCTTCGAGCTGGGTCCGCCCAGGCTGAGCATCTCTCCAGCCGGATCCGACGTTGTCCTTTCCTGGCCGGACGCGGTGACGGCCGTGGCCATCGAATCGGCTTCCGACCTTTCCCCGGCGGACTTCGCCGATCTCGATCCGCAGCCCGAAGTGGTTCCAAACGAGAAGACGAACACCGTCACCCTCCCGGTGGGCAGCAGCGCGGCTTTCTATCGGCTCCGGCGAGTGCCGTGATTGGGGATTTGGGATTGAGGATTCTCGATTTGGAATCTGGATGCCCCCAACCTCCCAACCTCTGAACCCTGAACCTCCCAACCTCTGAACCCTGAACCTCCCAACCTCCCAACCTCTGAACCCTGAACCTCCCAACCTCCCAACCTCCGAACGCCCCGTCACGCCGCTTCGGCGAGCGAGGGGATCGTCGCGGCGCTTTGGATTTGGACGCGGGCCGGGATCTCGGAGTAGGAGAGGACGGCGAGTTCGCTGAAGGTGCTTTCGAAGAAGCGACGGAAGGCCAGTCGGATTTGCGGGGCGCAGAGGACGAGCGGCGGGTTGCCGTCGGCGAGCAGTTCCTGGACGCGGCGCGAGAGGTTGTCGACCAGGTGCCGGGCGAGGCGGGGGTCCATGACCAGGGAGACCTCGGTGGGGGACTGGCGGATGCCTTGGGCGATTTGCTGTTCGAGACGGGGATCGAGGGTGATGGCGCGCAGGTTTCCGGCCTCGCCCTGGAACGGCTTGACGATCTGCGGGCCGAGGGCGCGGCGGGCGCATTCGGAGAGTTCGTCGGGGTTTTTGGTGGTGGAGGCGAAGTCGCTGATCTCCTCGAGGATGCCGGTGAGGTTGCGGATGGAGATGCCTTCGGCGAGGAGGTTTTGCAGGATACGTTGCACCTGGCCGACGGTGAGCTGGGTGGGGATGAGTTCGGTGACGACGGTGGGGTGGGTCTGTTTGAGGTTGTCGAGCAGGGTTTGGACGTCCTGGCGACTGAGGATTTCGTGGGCGCTGCGGCGAATGGCCTCGGAAAGGTGGGTGACGAGGACGGAGGCGGCGTCGACGACGGTGTAGCCGTGGATTTCGGCGTTCTTGCGTTCGTTATCGGTGATCCAGGTGGCGGGGAGTTTGAAGACGGGTTCGACTGTGGGGGTGCCTTTGAGGGTAACGCGGCTGTTGGTGGCGTTCATGGCGAGCCAGCAGCCGGGCATGAGCTGGCCTTGGGCGATGGGGTTGCCTTTGAGGAGGAAGCGGTATTCGTTGGCGCCGAGTTGGAGGTTGTCGCGGAGGCGAATGGGCGGGACGAGGATGCCCATCTCCTGGGCGAAGCTGCGGCGGACGCCGGTGACGCGTTCGAGGAGGTCGCCTCCTTTGCGGGCATCGGCCAACCCCAGGAGCCCGTAACCGAGTTCGATTTGGAAGGGGTCGAGGGTGAGGAGATTCTCCAGTTTCTCGCCGGCGGCGGCTTTGATGGCGGTGGGGGCGGCCGCGGCGGTGCTGCCGGGGGCGGCCTCGGCGGGCGCGGTCGCCAGTTCCGCCGCGATCTGGGTGGTTCCCGCTTGGCGGAGCACGCGAGCGAGGAGGAACGCGATCCCCGCCAGAAAGAGGAAGGGGATCATCGGCAAACCGGGAATGAAGGCGAACACCACCATCATCACGGTGAGGATGAACATGGCCCGCGGATAGAGGAGGAGCTGTCTGCCGAGCTCGCGGCCGAGTTCGTCTTTGGAGGCGGCGCGGGTGACGAGGATGCCGGCCGCGGTGGAGGTGATGAGGGCGGGGATCTGGGAGACGAGGCCGTCGCCAATGGACAGGAGCGTGAAGCGTTGGAGGGAGTCGGTCACGGTCATGCCCTTCTGCATGATGCCGATGGCGAATCCGCCGATGATATTGATGAGCGTGATGAGGATGGCGGCGATGGCGTCGCC
>CAYSPU010000023.1:4276-34989 GCA_964432995.1 uncultured Verrucomicrobiota bacterium | reverse complement strand
GGACCTGCCGGGCTCGCACGCCCTGACCGTGATCGCGTGGACGGGCGGCATCACGGCGCTGCTGGCGGCCGTCATCGCCATCCAGCAGAACGACATCAAACGGATCCTGGCCTACTCGACCCTGTCGCAACTGGGCTACATGGTCATGGCGGTGGGGGTGAGCGCGACCACGCCGGCCATGTATCACCTGACCACGCACGCCGCCTTCAAGGCCCTGCTCTTCCTCGGGGCCGGCTCCGTCATCCACGCCCTGCACCACGAACAGGACATCTGGAAGATGGGCGGACTGCGACCGCGCATGCCCGTCACGTTCTGGACCTTCCTCGTCGCCACCCTCGCCCTCTGCGGCGTTCCGCCATTCAGCGGCTTCTTCAGCAAGGACGAGATCCTCGCCGCCACTCTCGATCCGCAACACGGCAGCCGCGCGCTGTTCGTCCTCGGTTCCCTGGTCGCGGTGCTGACCACGTTCTACATGTTCCGGCTCTTCCTCGTGGCGTTCCTGGGCAAGTCCCGGTCGCCGGCGGCTGGCGAAGCGCGCGAATCACCGCGGGTCATGACCGTGCCGCTGGTGCTGCTGGCCGTGCCCAGCGCCGTCGCCGGCTTCGTCGGCATCCAGCACCTCTACGGCCGGCAGTTGGGCGCGCCCCATGCCGAACACGCCGCCGTCGCCATCGGCACCAGCGTCGTTGCCGTCCTCATCGGCTTGGCACTCGCCTTCACCCTCTACCGCAAAGCGGGGCGCGACCCCCTCCCGGAAAAGCTGGGAGCACTGGCCGAGGCCATGCGGAACCGTTTCTACTTGGACGAGCTGTATCAGGCCACCGTGATCCAACTGCAGGACCGCCTGGCCGCGGCGGCGGACTGGATCGACCGCTGGCTGGTGGCGGGCTTCCTGGTGCGGGGGCTGCACGGCTCCGTGGAACTCACCGGACGCGCCCTCCGGTTCGTCCAAACCGGCAACCTGGGCACCTACGCCTTCCTCGTCGCCCTCGGAATGGCCGTGCTGCTGTATTTCCTGATCGGACGCTGACATGCCAGTCCTTGCGCTCATCGTATTCCTGCCGCTGCTGGCCGCCCTCGGCCTGCTGGCCGTGCCGCGCCGCTATCGCGTCGTCCACCGGCTCGTGCCGCTCATCGCCACCTTCGTCGTCGCCGTTCTCAGCGTGTTCGTCTTTCAGCAGTTCGAGCCCGAAGGCGGTGGCTACCAGTTCGTCACGGTCATCCCCGGCCTTGGCGCCGCGGGCCTGGGCATCGAAGCCCGCTTCGGCCTCGATGGCCTCAACGTGGGCCTCGTGCTCATGGGCGCCCTCGTCGCCTTCGCCGCCGCCTGCGCCTCCTGGGAAATCCGCGAGCGCGAGAAGGAATACTCGATCCTGTTGCTGGTGATGACGGGCGGGATCCTCGGCGCCTTCACCGCGCTCGACCTGTTCTTCTTCTATTTCTTTCACGAGCTGGCGCTGGTGCCGACGTTCCTGATGATCGGCATCTGGGGCCGCGGCGACCAACGGTCGTATGCCACGTTCAAGATCACGCTCTACTTGAGCCTGGGGGCGTTGATCGCGTTGATTGGTTTGATCGCCCTCTACGCCGCGGCCGGCGCCGGTTCGTTCGGATTCGCCGAGGTCGAGGCCGCCCTCCGCGACCAGCCGATCTCGGAAACCACCCAGCACTGGATCTTCGGTCTGCTGCTGCTGGGCTTCGGCATTCTGGTTTCGCTCTGGCCGTTTCACACCTGGGCGCCTCTCGGCTATGGCTCGGCCCCCACGGCGGCCGCCATGCTCCACGCCGGTGTGCTCAAGAAGTTCGGGCTCTATGCCCTCCTCCGCGTGGCCGTGCCCATGCTCCCCGAGGGCGCCACCCCCTGGATGGGCCTCCTCGCCGTGCTCTGCCTCGGCAACATCCTCTATTGCGGTCTGGTGGCGATGCGCCAGCGGGATCTCAACTGGCTGATCGGCAACTCGAGCGTTGCCCACATGGGATTTGTCTTCCTGGGGATCGCCAGCCTCAGCCTGGTGGGACTCACCGGCGCCGTCGTCATCATGATCGCCCACGGCCTGCTCGCCGCCCTCAGCTTCGGGCTCAGCGGTCATCTCTACCAGAAAACCGGCACCCTGCAGATGCACGAACTGGGCGGCCTGGCCCGGCGCCTCCCGTTCGTCGGCACCGCCCTCATCCTGGCCATGCTCGCCGGTTGCGGCCTCCCCGGCTTCGCCAATTTCGTCGGCGAAGCCACGGTGTTCTTCGGCAGTTGGACGCGCTTTCCCGAGGTGACCGCGCTCGCCTGCTGGGGCGCGCTGGTCGTGGGCGGCGTCTACATGATCCGGGCCATCCGCGTCATGCTGCACGGGCCGCTGCCACCGCAGTGGGAAGGACTGGCCGACGCCAACGCGTGGCGGCAACTGCCCTTCGTGGTGCTGCTCGCCGCCTTGATCCTCTTTGGCACGTGGCCGTCGCTCCTGATCGACAAAATCGAACCGGCGGTCACGCGGATCGTCGAACGCCTCGAGGAACCCGCGCCGCCCCGGCTTCCCCCCGAAATCCGCAGCGCCGCAGCCCCCGACGACAATTCTCCCGCCCCGGAAGCGGCCAAACTCGCGACCGTCGGAATCGAGGATCGGTAACCCGCGCATGAATTACCCCCTCATCAGCCTCGAAATCGCCGTCGTCCTCCTGGGCCTCGCCCTCCTCTTGCTCGATCTCTGGGCCTCCGAGCAGATCCGGCGCCGCCTCGGCTACGTCGCAGCGCTCGCCCTCGGCTGCATCCTCCTCTTCAGCTTCACCAGCGCCATCGACACCGGCGAACGTGCGTACGCCTTCCACTGGATGTTCGTCCAGGACCCGATGGCCCTCTTCTTCAAACGCCTCTTCCTCACCGCCGCCATCCTGGTCCTCCTCTTCTCCGTCGAGTTCTCCGACCGCCTCGCGTCCGGCGTCGGCGAATACACCGCGCTCACCCTGTTCGCCCTTGCCGGGATGATGTTCGCCGCGTCCGCCAACGACTTCGCCCTGCTCTTCGTCGCCGTCGAACTCATCACCGTCACATTCTACGTGCTCACCAGCTACCCGCGCGGACGCCTCCTGGCGCTCGAAGCCGGGGTGAAGTACCTGATCCTGGGCGCGCTCGCCTCCGCCTTCCTGGTCTTTGGCATCGCCCTCATCTTCGGAACCACAGGCCGACTCAATTTCGACGAAATCGCCACGGTGAACCCGGAACTCATGGCGAATCCCCTCTTCCAGGCCGGGCTGTTGATGGTGCTGGGCGGCCTCGCCTTCAAGATCGCCATCGTCCCCATGCAGATCTGGACTCCGGACGTCTATCAAGGAGCGGCCACGCCCACCACCGCCTTCCTCGCCATTGGCTCCAAGGCCGCCGGCTTCGCCCTGCTGCTCCGCGTCCTGTTCGTCGCCGTCCCCGACGCGGCGGAGCATTGGTCCCGCCTCTGGATCGTCCTCTCCGGCGCCACCATCCTCTACGGAAACCTCTGCGCCATTCCCCAGCGCAACCTCAAACGCCTCCTCGGCTACTCGAGCATCGCCCACGCCGGTTACCTCATGCTCGGCGTAGCCGCTCTGACTGCCGACGGCCAGAGCGCCGTGTTGTTCTACCTCGCTGGCTACCTGTTCAGTGTCCTGGCCGCCTTCGGCGTCGTCATCGTCGTCCTCCGCCACCTCGAGAACGAGGACCTCAAATCGCTGGCCGGTCTGCATCAACGTTCTCCCTTCCTGGCCGCCACCCTCACCCTGGCCATGGTCTCCCTGGCCGGCATCCCCCCCCTGGTCGGCTTCTTCGGCAAGTTCCTCCTCATCGCCGCCGTCGTCACCCGCGGCGCCGTCGACCCCGCCTACTTCTGGCTCGCCGGCGTCGCCATCGCCGGAGTCGTCATCTCCCTCTACTACTACTTCGGCGTCGTGCGCGCCATCTACTGGACCGACGATACGCCCAGCCCGACCGCCCCCCTGCCGATCTCGCGCCCCATGAGCTGGGCTCTCGCCCTCTGCATGATCGCCATGCTCGCCTTCGGCCTCGCCCCCCACTCCCTCCTCGAACTGAGCCGCCTGGCCGCCACCGCCCTGCAGTTCTGATCAACACGGTAGGGCTGCGGACCGCGGGTCTTCCTGACCCGCAGCAGACCGCAGACACTCATGGCTGGCTCACAGTCATCGGGCCGGATGCAAGCCGGCGCTCCGGGCCTCGACTCCACGTTCGCGACTTTGGTGCGCACCCATCCCGACTTGCCGACTTGCCGACTCGCCGACTTGCCGACTTGCCGACTTGCCGACTTGCTGGTTCAATCCGCGGGCGAAGTTCATACCTCACCTCCTAACACGCCGCCCATGGAAACCAAAAACGACCGCGCCGCCTGGCTTAAGGGCCCGGCTCACACCTGCTGCTCCCTCCCCACCCCACCGGACCGCGCCTACCGCCTCATCCTGCTCGGCGCCCCGGGCGTCGGTAAGGGCACCCAGGCCGAGTTGCTCACCCAACGGCTCGGCACCTGCCATCTCTCCACGGGCGACGTCTTCCGCGCCGCCAAATCCCTCCCCGAAAACGAGCGCTCCCCAGCCATGAAGGAAGCCCTCGAATTCATGCGCCGCGGCGAACTCGTGCCGGATGCCACCGTGCTCTCCATGGTCCGCGAACGCGTCGGCTGCCTCCGCTGCCCCGGCGGATTCCTCCTCGACGGCTTCCCGCGCACCGTCCCTCAAGCGGAGGCTCTCGAAGAAATCCTGCGGGAGGAGAAACTCATCCTCAACGCCGTCCTGAGCTACGAATTGCCCATCGACACCATCGTCGCCCGACTCAGCGGGCGCCGCACCTGTTCCCAGTGCAAGGCCGTCTACCACGTCGCCAACAAACCGCCCAAGAAAGAAGGCGTCTGCGACAACTGCGGTGCATCCCTCTTCCAGCGCGAGGACGACCAGCCCGAATCCGTCCGCGTCCGCATGGCGGCCTACGAAAAGAGTACCGCCCCCTTGACCGATTACTACCGGAAGCGCGGCGTGCTCGTGCCCGTGCTCGCCGACGGCGGCCCCGAACCGGTCTTCCAACGGACCCTCGAAGCGCTCCGCGCGCGAACGGGATAGCGGTGGGGCAGGTTCGGAGGTTCAAGGTTCAGAGGTTCGGAGGTTAAGGGAAAGCGATGACATCCGCCGGCTGGATGCGCGTGGAGTCCATGAACCTGGGCTCATCCCCCTCACCCGGCTACGCCACCCCCTCTCCCCCTCCGAGGGGGAGAGGGACGGGGTGAGAACCCGCCGAAGCCATTCGCGCATTGCGCCCCTGAACAGGCAGGCAGCAGGGACGCGCGGCCCCGCGCGTCCAGGCCATCGCGACGAGAAGAAGAGGAGCGACGCCGACTCGCCGGCTTGCCGACCTCCGACCCGCCGGTTCATGGGGAGGGGGGCGCATGCACAGAGAGGTTGACGGTAGGCGCATCCGCGCTGCGCTTGGAGTCGCCCCCTGGCTTTCGCCTCTGGCAAATGGTAGGGCGGCCTCTCCGAGGGCGCCGCTGCGGGGCACGGATCAGGCAGTTGCCCAATGCTGTCCTTCTCACGCTTGCTCCTTCTCGCGACGCCCTCCTTTGGAGGCGGTGGTTGTCCCACCGTCGCACCTTCCGACCGGCCTCACTTGACAGTTGCAACTACCGTGGTAGTATTACCACGGTAACTCAAAAAGCGTATGCCGCCTCCACGGATCCATCGACTCGGCGAACTCCAACTCCAGCTCCTCAAAGTCCTCTGGGACCGCCAGGAAGCCACCGTCGCCGATGTCCACCTCGCCCTCGCCTCCCAGCGCCCCCTCGCCTATACCACCGTCGCCACCATGCTCCGCAAAATGGAGGCGCGCGGGCTCGTCCGGCACCGCGTTGACGGCCGGTCCTTCATCTACCGCGCCGCCGTCCCCGCCGAGGCCGTCACGCGTGGCTTGGCCGACCATCTCCTGGATCGTCTCTTCGAAGGCAGCCTCTCGGGGCTCGTCAGCCATCTCCTGTCCAGCCGCGAAGTCAGCCGCGACGAACTCTCCCGCCTCGAGAAGCTCATCGCCGAACGCCGCAAGTCGCTATGAACCCGCTCGCGCTGGGACCGCTCTGGTTGCACGTGCTTGCCTTGCTGACCGTCGAGGCCGCGTTGATTGTCGGGCTCGCGTTGCTGGGCCAGCGATGGATCCGCCAGGCCACCTGGCGTCGTGTGCTCTGGCAACTCGCCTTGCTCAGCGTCTTCGGCCTCACCCTCGCCGAACTCTCCGGTGCCGGACGCGCCCTCGTCGCGCGCTGTTCCCTGCGCCTCGGCCAATCCCTGCCTGCAGCAAAGGCTCCGTTCCCGAACGTATCGGCGGCGGCGGCTTCTCTCAGGGGACCGCGCCCCCTCACCCCGGCCCTGCCCCATCCGATGGGGGAGGGAGTCCCCTCGGCGACTTCTGGGCTGACGCGAGCGCAGAGTGAGCCTTGGACGCAAACACCGGCGAGCGGACACCAGCATCTGGATGCAGCCCGAGTTGTCGATGGGGCTGCCACGCTACACCCTCTCCCCGGGGGAGAGGGTTGGGGTGAGGGCAATGAGGCAAGGCTGATGCCGGCGGCAGCAACGTCGGAGGTCGGGGGTGCGACCATCCCTGCGTTGGCAATCCCCGAGTCGCACAACCCCCCGCGATCCCGCTGGGCGGTGTGGTTGTTCCACGCCTGGATGGCGGGCGCAACATTCGTCCTGGGGCGACTCGCCCTGGCGCAGCTTCTCCTGATGACGTTCCGCCGCCGCCGGGTGTCAACCGTCGAACCCGCCGTGCACGATCGCGTGCAATCCCTGGCCCGGCGGCTGGGTTTGCACCGCCGCGTGCGTGTCCTCGCGTCACCTCGCCTGGTCGGGCCCATTGCTTTCGGCGTGTTGCGATCCGCAGTGGCGCTGCCGGCGGACTTCGCCGAGCGCCACGCGCCCGACCGCCAGGAAGCGATGCTGGCCCACGAACTCGCCCACTTGGTGGCGCGCGATCCCCTCTGGTATCTGCTCGCCGATCTGCTCACGGCGGTTCTCTGGTGGCACCCGGGCGCCTGGTGGATGCGACGGGAACTGCATCGTGCGAGCGAAGCCGCGGCCGACGAAGCCAGCCTTGCCGTGGCGAACGGGCCCTGCCTCCTGGCGGAATGCCTTGTGGAGCTCGGGGCTCGACTCGCCCCGCCGCGTGCGTTCGGCGCACTCGGACTCGGCATGGCTGGATTCCGCTCGGACCTGGGCCGCCGGGTTGAAGACCTGTTACGACTGGACCACAGGAAGGTCCGGTCGCCGAACCGGAGGCGGGCGTCAGCGCTCCGGGCGGTTGGTTCACTGGCGACGATCATGGTATTGCTGGGGAGCACCGGATGGGCTGCTCCCCGGATTTGGAGGGAAGGAGATCCTATGAAAACGATGCGACAGGAATGGAAGCGCGCGCTGGCAGCCGTCACGCTGTTGGCCGCGATGGGCAACCCCGTCCCAGCGGCTTCCGGCGATGCTGTTCCCTCTCAAAACACGGTGCCCCTGGCTCCGGCACCTCCGGCCACGGCGCCAGCACCCGCGGCTCCGGCGCCGGTGGCAGCTCCAGCCCCTGTTGCCCCCCCCGCTGCGCAGCAGGCTCCGGCCGACAACCAGGAGAGGCTCGCGAGGCTGATCCGCGAGCGCTATGGGAACGCGACAGGAATGATCCCCGATGCGCAAGACCCGGCTGAGGGCGCCGCCGCTGCTACCGAGGCGTCCATGCAGTCCATCGTGAACGACGAGGCTTTTCGGCGCCGCTACGGTCTGTCAACCGAGGGGCCCGCGCAGCCGTCAGGGATGAGCGAGGCGATGCGGCGCCGCTACGGCTTGCAGAGTGTGTCCACGCCGGATCGATCCGCCCAGCTCGAGCGAATCCGGTTCGACGAAATCCACTTCGACTCTTTGCCGTTGTCCGAGGTGGTGAAGATGCTCTCCGAGCAGGCTCGGAAGCAGGATCCGCAAGGCAAGGGGTTGAACTTCCTGCTCGCGCCCAACGCCGCCACACCGGCGCCCGCCCCGGCCGTGGATCCCAACACCGGACTCCTCGTCGCCGTGCCGCCCCCCGAGCCCGTCGACCCCGCCAGCGTAAGGATCAGTTTCAACCTCCCCTTGCGGAACATCAGCCTGAAAGACGTGCTCGACGCCGTCGTCCGCGCCGCCGACCAACCCATCGAGTATTCGGTCGAGTCCTATGCCGTTGTGTTCTCGCCGAGGGCCGATGTTGCCGCACCCGCATTGCCATCGGCGCCAACCCCGCGACTGAGTGTGCGCACGTTTCGGCTGGGCGATGCGAGTTCCTTTGCCCGGGGCCTGAAGCAGACCTTCGGCATCGAGCTTCCCGCCGCCGGCCCCGTGCCGGAGCCGGCGAATCGGTCGCAGCAAATCCAGAGTGCGCTTGGGGAGCTGCTCCGGAAGCTGGGGATCAACACCGAAGTTCCCGGGAAGTCCATCTTCTACAACGAAGTCACCGGCATCCTGATGGTGCGGGCGACCGAGGATGACCTCGAGTTGGTCTCCGCGGCGGTCGAGACGCTGGGGGGCGCGGCCCGCAACGCCTCGGGTTTCGAAGTGTACCTGCCCGAGCCGACGCCGGTTCCCGCTCCTCCGGCCACGGAGACCCAGACGCGATAAAGGAGCAGTGAACCGCGCGGACCTTCGATTGCCCCCGGTGGGCAATCGTGGGGTCCATCGTCCGCAGCGCGGCTGCCGTGGCTCCCGAAAACGGGTGAGGACTGCGCCAGTGTCCCGCATCTACTCATGTGCAACTTTTTGTCGTATATACGACAAAAAGTTGCACGGTTGGCTGCTGGCTTGTGGGCGCCGAGTCGCGAAAAATGCCACCTCATCGGCTGGATTCCGCCCATATCGGGCTTGTTTGGATGCAAACGGCAGCTCCATCCGAGCCGCGAGGCCCTGCAAACTTTTGTTGCACCTACGACAAAAGTCTGTCGTGCTCGGTTCATGGTCGCAGCATGCCGAGACAGGGATGGCCCCAGCACGTTGAATGCGCCACCGGCCGCGCGGCCGCCGGCGAAGGCCGGTCCGCCGAGCGGTGCCCCCCTATCCGCATCGCGCGGTTTCCGGCTCGGCCTGGGGATGATCCTCGCCGCCAGCCTCGTCGCCGCGGCGGCAGATCCGAAGCCACCCACTCCGACCGGATCGTCGCCGCGGGCCGCGATCTTCCTCGGAGTTCGCCCCGACTCGTCCCGCGAGGCGCTGGCCCGGAACCTTGCCCGGTTCGCGGCCGATGCCGGCTATCAGGTGCGCACGGTCGACTTCAGTGTGCTCACCAACAATGCCACGCTGGATTCGAAGAACCTCGAGTTGCTAATCCTGGCCGACGGCGAACATCTGCCGGCGGCGTTCGCCGGGCCGCTCGAGCTGTGGCTTCGTGGCGGTGGTGACCTGCTCGCGCTCGGTCTGCCTCTGTGGAAATCGGCTGTGTTCCCGATCCGAGATCGTTGGATGACGCGGGCCGAATACGAGACGCTCCTCAACGCGCAGCCGCCGGCGCGGATTCTCGAGGATTTCGACGCCGCCGACCTCGAGCGTTGGACCCGTCACACGGACACGGTCTCCAATCGCGTTCATCACGAGCTGGCCGCATCCGATCGCGGTCGGGCGCTGCACGTGGTGATCGACCGGATCACCAGTTGGGAGACCTTTGGCGGTCCGCCGTATGCGGAACCCTTCCCGGCCGGTCACACCTTGACCTGCTTTCGGGCTAAGGGCGGAACGAACACGTCCCAATTGTCTCTCGAATGGACCGAGAAAGACGGGTCGCGTTGGATCGCCGTGGTGGATCTTACCCCGGAATGGAAGGACTACGCGTTGCCGGCCGAGGCGTTCCGTCCGTGGACGCCCCCTCCCGGGCGCGGCGGACCGGGCGACCGCTTGAACGTCTCGAATGCTGAGCGGTTCACCGTCGGCCTCGCACATTCCCACACGACGATCGGCGGCATGCGGCAGGAATACTGGCTCGACGAGCTGGGGACGGCGCCGCATCCGCTTGGTGAGGAAGGCCCGCCGTCGCGGTTCGACGCGCCTCACCTCGAATCGCTCAGTCCTGGTTGCCAGTACTATCCCGTCACCACGCGGGCCGTCGTGCGGAGCGCTCACGAGAAAGCGCCCCTCGCGGAGTGGGAGCATGGGACCGATGCCGCGAGATTCGAGTTCGCGACCGACACACCCGTGCGGGCTCTGCACCCGCGACCGCGTGGTGTTGGCTTCGGGCAGGATCGACCCTGGCGCTGGGAGCCGCTGCTGGGAGCCTACGATCCGGCCGACCAGGACTACCGCGGCGCCTTGGGCGCGCTCCTGGTGCACGTCCGGAAGCCGTACTTCGGCGGCGTCTGGGCCGGGTTCACGCCGTCGGAGCCGCGCTTTTACCAACAGCCGCTCGTCACCAACGCGCTGCGCCAGGTGCTGACCCGGATGCGCCGCGGAGTGTTCCTGGTTGAGGGGGGGCCGCGCCAGTTCACCGTTCCCGAGGACCTACCGGTCGCGAGCGGTTCGCCCTCGGCGCCGGACCCTGCGCGCGTTGCGGTGTCGGCCGGCGCGCGCTGGGTGTTCTTTGGCCCGGGCGCGACACCGGAGCCATCGCTGGCGATGCGCGTCGCCACTTCCCGACGCCCGGAACTCGGAACTCGGAATTCGGAGATCGGGTCCGCAGAACGTGTGCAGGTCGATTGGTCCGGCGATCCCCGGCGCGGCGCCGCGGGCGAGGTCCGGGTTCCGATCGCGCCCGGCCAGGAGTGCGAGATGCGACTGGCTCTGCTGGGGGACGGGGTGCTGCTGGATGCGCTCTCGAGTCCGATCGAAGTCCTGCCGCCGGCGGAATCCCGTCCCTGGGTCCGGTGCGCCGGCGGCCGAATGTTCGTCGATACCAACCTCTTCCGGGCGCACGGCGTCAACTACATGCCCTCGACGGGGCTGGGCCTGGCCGACGGCAACTACTTCGAGCACTGGATTGGCCGCGGCGCCTACGATCCCTCGGTCATTCAGCGCGACCTCGAGCGCATCCACCGGATGGGCCTGAACGCGGTCAGCGTTTTCATCTATCATCGCTCGCTCGATGCGGGGCATTTGTTCGACTTCCTGCGCCGGTGCGAGAAGTTGGAGTTGGTGGTGAACCTCTCCCTGCGACCCGGCACCCCGATGGACTTTCGCTGGGCGGAGATGAAGGCGCTGATCGAGCACTACCGGTTGGCGAGCAACCCGACGGTGATGGCCTACGATCTTGCCTGGGAACCCAGCCACTTCGACGAGAACTACCAACGCCAGCGCTATACGGCCGACTGGACGGCGTGGGTCTTGAAGCGATACGACTCCATCACCAATGCCGAGGCGCGCTGGCGCCATGAAGCCCGGAGCCGGGAGTCCGCCGTCCGTGGTCCGGGATCCGAAGTCCCGAATCCCCAATTGCTCGATCTTCCTCCAATGCTGTGGCTCACGCAGGACGGTCCCTGGCGACGCGTCGTTGCCGATTACCGCCGATTCCTCGATGAGCTTGTGGGCACGCGGTACGCCGAGGCGCGGCGCCTGGTGCGGTCGATCGACACGTCGCACCCGGTCAGCTTCCGCATGCAGCACGCCGGCGATCCCACGCACAACGCCCCAGGCCTCCTGCCCTATGACTTCCTTGGACTCGCCCATGCTGTCGATCTCTGGGAGCCGGAGGCCTATGGACGGATTGGTGACTGGGAACGCGTGAAGGCCGGGCATTTCACCGCCGCCTACGCCCGGCTGTGCCATCCGGGCCTGCCGGTGGTCTGGGCGGAAATGGGCTACGACGTCTGGAATCGGGCGGTGATGGCTCCAGACTCCGGCAAGCTCGCTTTTGCGGCCCGCTACTATCGCGATTTCTATCGCATGCTCCGCGAGTCCGGGGCGGACGGCGTCTTCTTCTGGTGGTACCCTGGCGGCTATCGTTTGAACGAGCGCAGCGACTTCGGGATCATCAACGCGGATGGCACCGACCGTTCGGTCACGCGGGTGATTCGCGAGGAGGGCCCGGGGTTTCTCAGGGCGCCGCCGCCGCCGCATCCGGACTACTGGATCGAGGTCGATCGCGACCAGGACGCCCGCGGTCTGGCGGGCATCTACGAGCGGGTGCAGGTTGAGTATTGGCGGGCGGTGGAATCGGGACGAAATCCCGGCCTGCGGTGGGGCGGGCGGTGACGCACGGGGCTGCAAGCACCAAGGTCGACCGTTCTGAACCGGGCTTCGCCGCTGACCACAAAGGGTTGCGGGTGCGGAGCCGGCTGCCAGGTTTCCGAATGCTGACAACCGGCGACGGGTCGCTATAGTCGCCGCTGCGCATGAACGAATCGTCGTTGTCTTCGGGCCGGATCCAGGCTGTGCGTTGGCGGTTGATCCCGGTGTCGTCTCTGTCCGGATCCGCAGGTCCGTGCGGCTTATGAAGTGCCATCGTTGCGGCTCGCCGGACGTGGAGCTTGACGCCGCGTATGCCACTTGGCGCCGGGTGACTTCGGACTGCAAGCCGTGGCCTGCGGGGGGGCGCTTGGCTCGTTGTCGGCGTTGTCGGCTCGTCCAGGCACCGGTCACCGCGGAATGGCAGGCGGAAACCGATGCCATCTATCGGCAATACACCATTTACCACCAGAGCGGGGGGGCCGAGCAAAGCGTGTTTGGAGGCAACGCCCAGGGTCAGGCGCGATCCGACGCCCTGGTTGCGGCGCTCGCGCAGCACGCCGGGATCGCGGCAACCGGCCGGCTCCTCGACATCGGCTGCGGGAACGGCGCCTTCCTGCGCGCTTGGCAGCGGAGCGGACGTCTCTGGACGCTGCACGGTTTCGAAGTCAGCGACCACAACCGGGATCAGGTGGAAGCCATCCCGGGCGTGGAGGCGCTCCACGTGGGTGACGTGCACAAGGTCCCGGGTGAATTCGACCTGATCACGCTCGTCCACGTGCTCGAGCACATCCCGTCGCCCCAGACGTATCTGGCCGATCTCCGGACCAGGCTGCGGCCCGGGGGACAGGTGCTGGTGCAGGTGCCCGACTGCGCCCGGAACCCGTTCATGCTGCTCGTGGCCGACCACTGCTCCCATTTCTCGGTGGAAGGCCTCGCTGCGGTCGTCCAAGCCGCCGGGTTCGATGTCCTCCACGCGACCAATGAGTGGATTGCGAAGGAAGTCAGCGTGGTCGCGCGCGGCGCTGATCGGCCGGCGGCGCCGACGTCGACACCGTTGTCCGCAGCGGAATCCGATGTGATCTTCGGCGGAGGGCGTTGGCTGGGCGAGGTTCTGGCCCGGGTGGAGGCCGCGCGCCGCACGCCGCCATTCGGGCTTTTCGGCACATCGATTGCCGCCACGTGGCTGCAGGCGCAGGTCGAGGGCGCGGCGGTCTTCTTCGTGGATGAAGACCCGCACCGTGTGGGGCGCGAGCATCTGGGGCGACCGATTCTCGCCCCGGCTCAGGTGCCTGCCGGGGCGACGGTGTTCGTGGCGCTGCCCCAGCCCCTGGCGGGACGGGTGGCCGCGCGGGTGACCCGGCCCGACGTTCGTGTCGTTCTCCCGCCCGAGGCGCCGGTTGGTGGTGGCAAGTGAACGGGGTCTGTCGGGTCGGGCAGGCCGGGGATTCTCCCGGCATTTCCCGGGTGAGACGATCGGGCCCGGGGCCGTTCGGCGTGTGCGGCCTCGGAGCTATCCGTCGATCCAGGAGCGGTAGTCGTCGCTGATCTGCTGGAGGGTCAACCTGAGGCCGTCGCGTTCGTCGGCGGCGAATTCATCCACGGCTTCCCAGAAGCACTGGCCGTGGCCGGTTTCGATGGCTTTTTTGAGAAAGACGAACTGGGCGTTGTCGCCCAGTTCGCGCGCGGCGAAGGGCCCGGCCACCGCCCAGTGATTCCCGGAGGCATCCGGGTGGACATCCCACGTATTGAGGCGGGCGACGAGGTCCAACGGCAGATCCAGTTGGCGGAGGCATGCGACGAGGCTGTTGTGTTGTTCGAGGTCTTGCCGGACGGCTTCGGGGACGGGATTGGCCACGAGGGCCAGCAGTTCAGAGATGCTCTTCAGGCGGAGGCTGCGGAGGGTGGTGGCGCGGGCGATGGGGCCGGCCAGCCAGGTCATTTGGGGCGGGAGTTGTTCGAGGATGAAGGTCGTTCCCGCGGTGAGGACGATTTGATCGCGTTGCTCGGGAGGGAGGGACTCCCAATCGGGCACGCGGGCGCTGACATAGGCTTTGAGGAGGTGCCAGACATCGGCGAAGAGGATGCGCCGCTCCTCGAGTTGGGTGCGGAGCAGGGGGAGGACATCGCGCAGGTGGGGGTACGCGCGCCAGACATCGCGCGTCTGCGAGTCCTGGAACACGAACAAGCTGGTCGATCTCAGGATTCCGTCCGCCGTGGCGGGGTCGATCATCAGGCGGGACTGGCCGGTCACCAATTCGAAGAGGGCCACTCCGGCGGCGAAAACATCGGAGGCCTCGGACGGCGCGATGCCGGCCTGGAGGTTCGAGGCGTCGATCAAGACTTCCCCGTGATCGGGTGTCGCCGAGTAGATGAACGATGCCAGCCGGCGGGTGTGGCGGGGTGTGAACAAGGCGCCGAGATCAACCAGCCGGATGGTGCCGCCCTCGAGCCGGACGAGGTTGTCCGGCTTGAAATCCAGCAGGAGGAAGCCGTGACGGTGGAACGAGTCGAGGATCAGCAGCGTCTCGTGGATCGTGCGGCGCACGTCGAGGGCCTCCTCCGGGTCCAAGTCCGTTCCGGCGACCTCTTCGCACCAGGATTTGAGGTCCGTTCCCTTCAGGAGTTCCATGGCGATGAAGGCGAACTTCCTCTGGTAATCGACCTGGGCGCCGTAATAGCAGGGCACCAGCGGCCGCAGGGCGTCGTTCTTCTGGACTTCCTCGAAGTTGGCCAGCTCCGACTCGAAGGCCGCGTAGGGGCCGTAGCTGATTTCGTCGGCCTTGCTGCAGCCGAGGTCGAAGAGCTTGACGAGCACACCCTGGTGGTCGGTGAGGTAGAGGGCGGTCTCGTTATTCTGGGAGAGCACCTGGGTCAGCCCCACCAGGCCGAGATGCGCCAAGTCGATCGAAGAGCCGCTGAACTTGCCCGCTTCCGGCACGGCGTACTTCATGGCTGGATCCGGTTGAGGCCCGCAGCATTAGCGCCAGGACGGCTGGACGCCGTTGGCCGCAGAGAGTCTCGACCAGGCGGCGGAGCGCACCGGAGCGTTGGACTGGGCCTTCCCAACGGGACTCAACCTAATCCGATCCCGGCACGCGGCAAGCGCGAAAGTGCGGGACGAGTCAATTCCAGTGCATCCGGAGGTTGTCGGGCACTGCTCTCCGTCGGTGGGCGGTCCGGAGCGCGACCGGTCCCCGGTCGCAGCGGCCGCGCTGGGCGGCCGTGTGCCGATGGTTCGAGAACGCGTCCGGCAGGTGAGGCTGCTGCCCGCCGGGACGGCGGGCGGTCCGGAGCGGCCAGACGGTGCTGACCGCCCACCAACGGTGCTGCCCGCTGCAGGGAGAAGTGAGGGCAGCGTGGTGACGGCCCGTTCGGTGCGCTCCGCCGCTGATAGCCTGTCGATGATCGCCTTGCTTGAAGTGCGGCCGAGGTTCAAGAATGTGAGTCGTGAATGCGCAGAGAATCCGCTGGGGGATCCTGGGCACGGCCAATATCGCCCGGAAGAACTGGAAAGCCATCCAACTGACCGGCAACGGCACCGTGACCGCGGTCGGCAGTCGCGATCGGGAACGCAGCCGGCGCTTCGTTGCGGAGTGCCAGGCCGAGGCCCCGATGGAGCCGGCGCCGCACGCGTTTGGTTCGTATGCCGACGTGCTGGCCAGCGACCAGGTGGACGCGGTCTACGTGCCGCTCCCCACGGGCGTGCGCGCGGAGTGGGTGGTCCGGGCGGCGGAGGCGGGGAAGCATGTGGTTTGCGAGAAGCCCTGCGCCCCGAGCGTGGCCGATCTGCGTCGGATGCTGGAGGCGTGTCAGTCGCACGACGTGCAATTCATGGATGGGGTGATGTTCATGCACAGCCGGCGGTTGGAGTTGCTGCGCGAGGTCATCCACGATGGAGAGAACGTCGGGCACGTCCGCCGGGTCCGTTCCGCGTTCACGTTTCGCCAGTCGCCGGAGTTCTTCGCCGAGAACATCCGCACGCAGAGTGTGTTGGAACCCCACGGGTGCCTGGGCGACTTGGGCTGGTATTGTCTCCGGTTCGCCCTCTGGGCCCGAGACTGGGAGCTGCCCCTTCAGGTCGGCGGCAGGATCCTGTCGGAACACCGTCGGCCCGACAGCCCGGCGGCGGTGCCGACCGCTTTCAGCGGGGAGCTGCTGTTCGCCGGGGGTGTCTCCGCCGATTTCTACTGCTCGTTTCTGACCGAGACGGAGCAGTGGGCGAGGCTGAGCGGCACGCGTGGTGTTGTGCACCTGTCGGATTTCGTGCTGCCCCTGGAGGGAACGGAGGTGGCTTTCGAGCTGCACCACACCGATTTCCGGGTTCGGGGGTGTGATTTCCGCATGAAAGACAAACGCCGGCGCTTCACCGTGGCGGAGCACAGCCACGGTCACGCGAGTGCTCAGGAATGCAACCTGTTCCGCAACTTCGCCGAGCAAGTCCAATCCGGGCGGCTCAACCCCCTGTGGCCCGAGGCCGCTCTGAAAACGCAGATCGTGATGAGCGCCTGCCTGGACTCGGCGCAGGCTGGGGGCCAGGCCGTTTCTGCATTCTGAAGTCCTGACTGACTGATTGTCGGACCGCGGGTCTTCTGACCCGCAGCCGGAAAGCATGCTATTGGCTGCGGCTCAAGACGAGCCGCGGTCCGCAACCTTGCGGGCGGTCGTGAGCCGACAGACGCCGAGACAGGGATCGGCCAATCCAGCCCGCGCGTGGTGAGTCGTGGTCGGTGGTGGTCGGGCCCCGGATGGAGGTGGAGGGCTGCGAGCCACAACGTCGCGGAGCGGTGGGGCAGAGCGTGACCGGATTGAAGAAACTCCTGGCCGTTGCCGTCGAAGTTGGTGGTATAACCCGATGAAGACGGTTGCAGGATTCCCGCCAGAATCACCATGAATACAACTATCCGGTTCCGTGAAGCCTTCGCGGCGCTCACTTCACACTCGGTGGCCGTATTGCTTCTTTGTGCGGTCGCGCTTCCCGTTCGGGCGGCAGAAACCGCCGCGCCGCCCTCCGCGCTGGCGGAGACCGCATTCCAGCAGAAGCTCCGGTCGCTGGAACGAGCCCGCGACGGAGAGAACCGGGCGCGCGAGGCCGGGATGCTGTTGCGGGATTGCTGGTTCTCCAGTCTGCAGGTCAAGGCCATCGCCAAGACCATCGGCCCGGAGGACGCCAGGTATGAGTTCGCAGTGGCTGCCTACCCGCGCACGGTGGATCCGGAGAACTTCTACGAGGTCTACGACGCCTTCACCAGCTACTCGAAGGTCTTTCGTTTGCACGACCAGATTCAGCGACTGCGCCCGCCAAGGACGCCGCTGCCGACCCAGGGACCGCCGATCGTCCTGCAGCCGATCTCCGACGAAGCCTTCGCCGACATGCTGAAGAGCTTGCGGGCGGAGGGACTGGAGGACACCAGGGAAGCCCTCGCCCGCCAGATGCTCGCCGGGCGGCCGCGATTCCTGTCGCGGCACATTCGCGACTTGGTCAAGACATTCGCGTTCGACGACACGCGCCTGGAGATTGCGAAGTACGCCTACGACTCGGTGATCGATCCGGAGAACTACTACCTCGTCAACCAGGCGTTCACGTTCAGCGACTCGAAGGAGGCGCTCGCGCGATACATCGAATCGCGCGGAGCGGAACGGCGTCCGCCATCGCGTCCGAATCGCTGAGACTGTGCGTTCCGCTCGACCGCGACTGTCCCCTCCGGACTGCGCCCGTCCTCCGGCGCGGAGACGTTGTATACGGACCCCATAGCAGACACCCGCGCCTCCATCAGAAGAAAGCCATGCACCTACAAACTCCAGTGTTTTGCTTGGGACTCGTTGTTGGTCTGGGGCTGTTGTGGCCCGCGTCGGAGAGCCCGGCGCAGCCCAATGCCGCATCATCCGGAGCGGATCTCTGGGCGAGCGACCCGCTGGCCAAGGTTCTGCGCTCGGCCAAGCGCGGCGAGGCCCCGGCCGAGCGGTTGCAGTTCAGCGGCGCGCGGCGCGAGATCGCCAGCGGGCAGGCGGTGTTCCGGCCGCGGAAGGAGGTTGCGGCCGCGCACGCTGGCATCAGCGACCTGCGGCACCGCACCTCCGGCGCCGTGATCCCCGCCCGCGCCATCCGCCTGCAGTGGGTGCGCTACATCGACATCAACCGCAACAGCGGGATCCCGGCCGATGAACGCGTGGCCCAGGCGCCCTCGAGCATCCCGGATCCGTTCTGGGAGGCGCCGCGCATCCCGCTGAAGGCAGGGGAGGCACAGCCGATCTGGATCGATGTCCACGTGCCCGAGAGCGCCGCGGCAAGTGATTACGAAGGTCGACTGACAGTCACGGCGGACGGTGTTCCGGTCGAGCTGCCGGTGACGTTTCACGCCTGGGATTTCGAGATGCCGCAGGAACGCCACTTGTCCGTGGTCAACTGGTGGCAATTCCCGGGGCCGGGTTTCGAGAGTCACGGCCCGGATGACTGGGAACTGCTCTGGCGCTTTGCGGCGTTTCTGGTCGAGCACCGGCAAACCGATCTGGCGGCCGGGATCGGACGCATCCGCGAGTCGGGCGATGCCACGAAGGGGTACGCTTACGACACCGCGAACCTGGAGCGATATGCCGAGGTTGCTTTCGAGGCCGGCATCCGACAGATCCACTTGCACAGTGTGGGGCGGCGCACGGCGGATATCCTGGATCCGGCGGCGCGGGTCGAGCCCGAGGAATCCAACCTTCGGCGGTTGGCGGCCTGGGAGAAGGTGATCCAACGGCGCGGCTGGCAGCGCCGGTTCGTGACGAGCATCGTGGACGAGCCGTTCATCTACTATGAAGACTCCTATCGGGCGGTGGTCGACCGGGTACATGCGGTGGCGCCGAGCGTGCGCTGTCTCGAGGCGGTGGAAGCCGAGTATCTGGGGAAGCTCGATGTCTACGTGCCCAAGCTGAGCCATTTGTCGCTCTGGTATCCGCGGTTTGACCAGGTGCGGCGGGAGGGGGCGGAGCTGTGGTTTTATGTTTGTTGTCATCCGTTGGGGCGCTATCCGAACCGGTTTCTGGACCAGTCACTGCTCCAGGCCCGCGTGCTGTTCTGGATTCACTATCTCTACGATCTCGACGGCTACCTGCACTGGGGTCTGAACTACTATGCTGGTGATCCGTATACCCAGGAAGGCATCAGCAAAGACCTGCCCCTGGGCGACCGCGCCATCGTTTACCCTGGCAAGGATGGCCTGTTGGGGTCCCTGCGGTTCAGCGCCCAACGGGACGGGATCCAGGACTTCGAATACTTGCGCGTTCTCGAGGAGCGCCTGCGGCAGGTCAAGGAGCAGATCGGTGAAGACGCCCACTGGCTCGACCCGCGCCAGCGGCCCCTCGAACTCTGCCGGCGGGTGATCTGGTCGTTTCACGATTACACGCGCGATCCGCGTCGGATGCTCGAGACCCGACAGGTCATCGCCGGGGAGATCGAGGCGCTGCAAACCGAGCCGCGACTGGTGGTGCAAACCTCGCCTCCGGAAGGGACCGTGGTGCCCGCCGGTCCGCGGGCGGTCAACCTCCGCGGTTTGGCTCCGCCCGGGGCGAAGGTGACGGTCAACGGCCAGGTTGTGGCCAACGCGCGTCCGAGCGGCTACTTCTGCCAGGCCGTCTTCCTGGGGGACAACCAGCCAACCATCACGGTGGCGATCGAACACAACGGCCGAGAAACCAGCACAACGCGGACGTTCCAGCTCGCCGACTGAACTTCGGACCGCGGGTCTTCTCGACCCGCAGCAAAACACACGCACCCCTGCCCGCGACTCGAGATGAGCCGCCGGCCCGAACCTGGGCCGCCGGGATGCCGGACGCGACCGACGTCGGCACTCGCCCAGATGAACTCCATCCGGGTGTGGGCGGGCAACACCGTTGCCCGCGAGGCCCGCACTGAAACGGTTCAGGAGCGGCCAGACGGTGCTGGCCGCCCACCAACTTCCTTGCATCCCCATGCCGTCTGGGAACACTCACTGCACCAACCGCGACTCCTGTTCTACACAAGGCCTGTCCCTTTGTTACTGCGTCAACCACACGGGATGCATAAACGGCTGCAACCACACCGGTTGCCGCCGCCTGCCACCCCGCCCAATGCTTCGCTCATCAACGTGCATGAGAAGACCGCCCCATTGCGATGTACCAGTAGATGAAAGCTCCTTCCTTCTCGAATCCACGCTCCGGGCGATCCACCGTGCAGCGTTTGACCTGGGCTTGCCTGCTTCTTCTTGCTGTCCCGACAAGCGGCCTGGCCAATACCTTTGTCGTCAACTCGACCAACGACCCCGGCGACGGAGTCTGCAATACCACCGAATGCACGCTCCGGGAAGCACTGACCGCCGCCAATGCCAATCCGGGACCGGACGTGATCGCCTTCGACATTCCTGGGACCGGCGTCCGCACCATTCGACCGCTGACCCAGCTCCCGGCGATCACCGAGGCGCTGACCGTGGATGGCACCACGCAGCCTGGGTTCGCTGGGCTCCCCCTCATCGAGCTGGACGGCAGCTTGGCAGTCGCGGATTCACCGGGCGCGGCTGGGCTGCGGTTGGAGGCCGGGGGATGCGAGGTGCGTGGCCTGGTCGTCAATCGGTTCGCCTTTTGCGGCATCTTCCTCGCAGCCGGCGACGGCAGCAGGATCGCCGGCAATTTCCTGGGTACCGACGCTGCCGGGGCCGTGTCTCTGGGCAACGGCAGCGGCGGCAGCATCCTGGTGTCGGGCGGGTCGAACGGTCATCGCATCGGGGGCACGGTGGCGGCCGACCGCAATGTCATCAGCCCGGTCGGAACCGGCATCAACTGTCAGGGCGGGGAGAGACTCGTGATCCAAGGGAACTACATCGGCACGGACGTCACGGGAACGACCGCACTGGCCAATCCTACCGGCCTCGCGGTGTATGCAGGAATTGACCTCCGAGGTGCTGACTGCCAGGTCGGCGGCCCCGGCACCGGCGAGGGGAATCTCATCTCCGGCTGCCGGGGACCCAACCCGTCGGAATGGTGGCGCAACGGTGCTGGGATTGTGGCTACGGCACCAGGTTCGCTCATCCAAGGAAATCGGGTGGGGACCGACGCGACCGGCATGTTGGGCATTCCGAACGAGCTCGGAATCAACGCCGGAGGCACGGACATGCAGATCGGCGGCACCGAGCCCGGCGCGGGCAACCTGATTTCCGGCAACGGCTTCCACGGCCTCAGCCTTGGGTCCCGGAACACAGCGCAAGGTAATTTGATTGGCACAGACATCACCGGTCTAGCGGTCCTGCCCAACGGAGGGATCGGAATTGGGATCTCGGGCTCAGACAACTTGGTGGGAGGTTTCACTCCCGAGGCACGGAACCTCATTTCCGGCAACACCGGCTATGGTCTGACGGTCGGCGGCGGCGGCGCGGTCAGCAACCGGATAGTGGGCAACTGGATCGGCGTCGACATCACCGGCACCAACATTCTCGGCAACAACGGGTCGGAACCCGCTCCCTGCGGCACGGCGATCTACCTCTTCTCGGACGCCGACGAGAACATCGTAGGCGGTGCGGAGCCGGGCGCGGGCAACGTCATTTCCGGCAACCACTTGGGGCTCTTCATTGTTTCGAGCCGGAACAAGGTCCAGGGTAACCTCATCGGCACCGACCCCACCGGCACGATTTCCATTCGCAGCGGCAACGGAATCGACCTGAGGTCGCCGGCGACCGCGAACCTCATAGGGGGAACCGAAGCCGGTGCGGGCAACGTCGTGTCTAGCGCCACCGCAAGCCAGGGCCGGGCGATCTCGATCCTCGGTAGCTCGGCCAACCGGGTCCTGGGCAACCGCATCGGCACCGACATCACCGGTGCCTTACCGTTCCCCAATTTGCTGGGATTGGGTATCTGGGGTGCCTCCGACAACATCATCGGCGGCGAAGGTCCCAACGAAGGCAACGTGATCGCGTTCAGCCTCTGGCAGGGCGTCGAAGTCAACGACGACAGCTCCACCAACAACACCATCCGGGGCAACTCCATCCACTCGAACGGCGCGACCTATGGCGGCCTGGGCCTGGACCTTGGGGGTGCGGGCGTTCATGCCAACGACGAGCGTGACTACGACCCAGGCCCGAACCGGTTGCAGAACTATCCCGTCCTGGCAGAAGCCCTCGTATATGCGAGCCACGTCACGGTCCACGGCCGACTCGATAGCGCGCCTTCAAGCGGGTTCGAGCTCGATTTCTATGCCAACGAGTCCTGTCATCCCTCTGGCCATGGCGAAGGTCAAGTCTACCTCGGGTCCCTCACGGTCACAACCGATGCCGCCGGCACAGCCGCATTCCAGGCGATGCTCCCCGCCGTCGTCCCCGCAGGCCGTTCCATCACCGCGACCGCAACCGACGCCGCGGGCAACACTTCCGAGTTCTCCGCCTGTGCCGTGACCACGACGGGCTGGCCCGAGGTCGTCTCGGCGCTGACGGCCGGGAACCTGACCGGCCTGACGGTGCGCTTCAGCCGGCCGCTGGAGGAAACGGCGGCCTTGACCACTGCCAACTACGCCGTCAGCGGGGGCGTGACGGTCCAGAGCGTGACCCTGCTGGACCCGCAGACCGTCCGGCTCAACACCACGCTCATTCCGGAAGGCCAGGCATATACCCTCACCGTCAGCGGACTCCAAGACGTCCTCGGCGGTCTCATGCCCACGCCTCAGGACCAGGCGTTCCTCCAGACCCAAGGTGGCATCACACGATTCGAATACCATGACATCCCGGGCTACTTGATCGAACACCTGACCGCCAGCCCGAAATTCCCCGACCAACCTGACGTCGAAGTGTTTACGCCGCTCCTGGAGGCGCCGCTGAATGTGCGGGACAACTACGGCGTGGTCTTTCGCGGTTACGTCACGCCGCCGGTCTCCGGAGACTACACCTTCTACGTCAGCTCCGACGACCAAGGCGATCTCTGGCTTTCGACGGATGACGATCCCGCCAACAAGACCCGCATCGCGCAGGAGCCAGGCTGGAACCCGTCGCGTTCCTGGATCAGCGGAACCACCCAGCACCTGCGGGTGCCTCCGCCGCCTGGCATCTTTGACGGCGCCCTCTTCATCGAAGCGGAGGACTTCGATTTCGACGGTGGCCAGTTCGTGCAGGATCGGGCCATCGGCATGACGGGCGCATATTCCGGCGGGGCGTACGCAGGACGCGGCGCGGTCGCCGAGGTGGATTATCACGACCCGGACGCCAACGAGAGCCCCATCTACCGTGCCTCCACCCAGGGGGTGGCCACGGCCGCCGACACGGCATACAGCCGGGGAGGCTTCGAGGTCCAGGTCAACTACGTCATCGGCTGGAACAACGTCGGAGACTGGTACAACTACACCCGGCGGTTTCCCGAACCGGCGCAGGCCTATCACGCCTATGCCCAACTCTCGTCCGGGGGCGCCGACATCGCCGCCCAGCTCGATGAGATCACGGCCGGCACCTTCACCGCCAACCAGACGACGGCCAAGCTCGGCGAGTTTCGGGCGCACACCACCAGTAACTGGGGTGCCTACCACCTGGTCCCACTGTTGGACGATGGCGGTGGGATGGCCGCAGTCACGCTCGGCGGTATCAAGACGCTCCGTTTCACCGTGCTTCCGGGGGACCTGAATGTGGACTACCTCCTCTTCAAGCCGGTGGCCACCGACACAACGACGCTCGCCGATTTCCGGCCGCTCAACCAGTCCGCTCCCGTGCCGTTGGTGGCCGGCCAGAAGTACTACCTCGAGGCGCGCATGAAGGAGGCGGGTGGGGGAGAAAACCTGGCGGTCACTTGGCAAATGCCGGGTGATCCTGCACCTGCCAACGGCGCACCACCCATTCCGGCCGAGTACCTCTCGGGCGTGTCGGTCCTCGAACCGGTCCAAATTACCGGCCAGCCCCAAGCTCAAACGACGAGCGAGTTTGGCACGGCCAACTTCTCGATGACCGCCACCGGTGCTCCGCCGTTGACCCATCAATGGTTCAAGGACGAGGTCGCCATTCCCGGCGCCACGAACGCCAGCCTGACCCTGGAGCAAGTGCCCTTTGCGGATGACGGCGCCTTGATCCACGTGGTCGTCGTCAACGGGATCTCGGCCGTCCGTTCCGCCGCCGCCCTGCTCACCGTCATGCCGGATCTGACGCCGCCGACGATCCTCTCCGTCCGTGGCAGTCCGACGTTTGACCGCATCACGATTCGGTTCTCGGAACCGGTGCGACTGGAAGATGCCTCGAACCCGATCGCTTACGACCTGGGTGGTGAACTCGGTTTGCTGCGAGTTCAAGCGGACCCGGACGGGCTGACGGTCGTGCTGTTCACCTCCCCCCAGACCCAAGGCCGGACTTACACGGTGACCGCCGGCGGGATTCGCGACCGCGCGGCAACCCCCAATATGCTCGCCTCCGGCACTCAGGCCGCCTTCACGGCGTTTGCCCTGGTCGAAGGCTTTCTCCTGCGCGAGTTCTATTCGGACATCGCCGGCGTCGCGCTTTCCACCTTCACGAACAACAGCAAGTTCCCCGACTGGCCGGACCTCGTCGGTTACGTGCCCGAGTTTGCCAGTCCGCGCAACTTCGCGGATAACTACGGGGTCCGGCTTTCGGGATACCTGGTCCCGCCCGAGACCGGCGACTACCGCTTCTACCTCGCAGCGAATGGCGCGGCGGCGTTGTTCCTGAGCACGGACGACCAACCCGGGAATCTCCGCCTGATCGCCCATGAGCCGTGGGCCAGCGGCTACCGGGACTGGACGGGGCTGTCAGACCGGAACCCAGAGGCACCCCAGAACCGGTCTGAACTCATCTCGCTAGAAACGGGAAGGCTCTACTACGTGGAAGCGTTGGTGAAGGCCCGCGTCGGCGATGATCACCTCGGCGTCGCCTGGCAACCGCCCGGCGAACCGGAACCGGCCAGGTGGGATCCGCCCATCCCCGGCGCTTATTTGCGGGCCCTGGCCACCACCGACGACGCCATTGTAAGCATCACCCAGTACCCCGAGCACGCCACCGTGCGGGAGGGTGATAGTGTGGCCTTCCGAGTCCGTGTCGCCACCGACTCGGACGTCGTCACCTACCAATGGCAACGGAACGGCGCCGACATCCCTGGAGCGTGCTTTGCCGATTACCAGCACGTTCGAGCCGCCTCGGACGAGGATGGCGCCGCGTTCCGGTGCGTGGTGCGTGTCCCTGGCGCGGAGGTGGTGAGCGATGAGGCGACGCTGCTGGTCGAACCGGACACCGAGCCGCCGGTCCCGGTTGCCGCCGAGGGCAGCATCGGTCGGATGAAGGTCACGCTGGAGTTCTCCGAGCCGCTCAATCCCTCCGATGCAGCCAACCCGGCCAGCTATGTCATTGATGGCGGCCTGGCCGTGGAAAGAGCCAAACTGGTGCCGAACGGGCGGACGGTCGTGCTCTACACCAGTCCGCAAACCGAAGGCCAGGAATACCGGGTCTCCTTCAACAACCTGCGCGACACCGCCGCCGCCGCCAACGCCATTTCCATCGACACGACAATTGCCTTCGTGGCCTGGGTGCCCGAGGAGTTCCTGGGTCCGTTTCCCAGTTGGATGGATGCCCGACGCAACTTCGGCGCCGTGGGCGACGGAGTGACGGACGACACCGCGGCGTTGCAGGCCGCGTTGGACAGCATCGGCTGGAGCGGCAGCGGACCTTGGGATCAGGAGAAGCCCTGCGTGCTCTACCTACCCGCGGGCACGTATCGGATCACTTCAGGCCTTGTCTTCAAGTATCGCATCAGCGTGAGTGTGATTGGCGAGGATCCTGAGACCACCTGGATCGTCTGGGATGGCCCGGAGGGCGGGACCATGTTGCACTGCAATGGGGTGGGCTACCATCGCGTTTCCCGCCTGACCTTCGACGGAGCGGGGCGGGCCTACTCGGGGATCGACCATATCTGGGATGGCACCAACCAACCCAACGCCACCTCCGGCAGCGAGTACTCGGACCTGATCATCCGCGACGTCCAATTCGGCATTCGCGGCGGCGGCGGCGCCGGGGCGAACGACGCCGAGGTGTCGGTCTTGCGGTGTCAATTCCTGCGATGCGCCGATTCGGGCATCAGCATGGGCAGCTACAACGCGGTGGACTGGTGGGCCTGGCACTGCCGGTTCGAGGATTGCGGTCTCGGGGTGACGAATGCCCGTTACGCCGGTGCGTGCCACGTCTATGACAGCCTGTTTCTTCGCTCCAAGGTCAGCGACCTCATGTTCGGCAACTGCGCCGGCTATTTCTCCTTCCGCCGGAACACGTCGATCGAGTCCGCGGCCTTCTACCTGGTCGGTTGGATCGGTTGTGCCGGGAACCTCACCTTCCAGGGCAACACGATCATTGATCCCACCAGGTCGGCTCCCATCGCCGTGTTCAGCCTCGGGCCGGTCCTGTTGCTGGACAATGTGATTCGGAGCCGCGCGGAAGTCACCCAAGGCCCCGTGGTCTCGGTCTGGGACAACCTAATCGCCATCGGCAACACCTTCACCGTGCCCTCGCCCCTGGCTGCCATCGAACGCGCCATCGCCTTTGACAACCGTATCGTTGCCCGCGACGAATTGGAATGGGACGAACCCGAATTGCCGGGATTCCTCCCTCACCGCGATCGCCAGGTGTTCGAGATCCCAACCGGCGCGGACTCCGCCGTCATCCAGGCCGCCATCGATGAGGCCGCGGCCCTTGCCGGCCAACGGCCGGTGGTCCACTTCCCGCCCGGCACCTACCGCGTGGACCAGACGCTCGTCGTCCCTCCCCACAGCGACGTCCAGCTCGTCGGAGATGGGTTCCTCTACGCCTCGATGTTGAACTGGCAGTCCGCCACTGAAGGCGCGGTGCTCCGGCTGGCGGGACCTTCACGGGCCACCCTGCGAGGCCTGACCATTGGCGGCGGGGCGAGGGGGATCGTCATTGATCGCTGCGATCAACCGGGAAGCCGTCTCTTCGGGGAACAGGTCGGCCTGACGGGCAGCCAACGCCACAACCTTTGGATCGACCGGTTACGACACCTCACAGTGGATCTGACGGACTCTGGTTACGGATTCCTCAACGGCAGCGATCCGAGTGTCCTGGTGGTGGGCGGCACGCAACTCGACGGAGCCACCACCCGCGGCGTGCGCCTCTTCGGCGGATCGGGGGGCCTTTCACCTTCGAGTTTCGAAGTCTTCCAGGGCGGCCAACTCCTGGTTCAGGACGTTTGGTTCGAAGGCGGCACCACGTTTCTGCGACTGATCGGCGATGGCCGGTTCACCCTCCACGGTGCATTCGTGGCGCCCTTGCCTCAGGACGCTCCCGCCCTTCTCATCGATGCTTTTCAAGGTCAAATCGCCTTCCTGACGACCTTGACCTTCTCTCCAAACAACCGCTTGACCAACCTCAGAATCGAGAATGCCGACGCCGGGCTCGAGGCGCTCTTCCTGGGAATCCAAGGACAACCTGGCTTCTTCCAGAATCACGCCCCGGCCGCCGACATCCGGCTCCTGCTGCCCATGGAACAAGGTCCGACGGGGGGGACGGTACCCATACCCGGCCAAGGGGACGCCGATCCAGCCTTCCTGCGGCGATTGCTCGCCCATACCCGAGAGTCCAGGCCGAGCCTCGTCGGCCCGGTCGTGGCCGGGGCGACGGATGTCCGCATCTACGGCGTCCACCTCCAGGCAAAACGCGACGGCCTTTACCTGACCGACGAAAACACCAGCCCACCGCGGTTCCGCCCCGTTGCCCCTCCCACCGTGGTCGAGGGGGAAACGGTCATCCTCGAGTTCGCGGCCGACGACGCGGATCTGCCTTACACCCACCTGACCTACGCCCTCGAAGGCGCCGTTCCTTTCGGTGCATCTCTGGACCGTCAAACCGGACGCCTCACCTGGAGGACTGACGAAACGGTCGGCCCGGGTGTTTACGAGCTCACGGTCACGGTGACGGACGATGGCTCGCCCGCCCTCCAGGACCGGATCACGGTCCCCGTAACCGTGACGGAGTCCAACCAGGCCCCCCAACTGGGTCTGCCGGGTGTCGTACCCTTCAACCAACCCTTCGTGGTGACCGACCTGGACACGCGGCTGCCCGCCAGCTCCCTCCAGGACTTGGGGAACGGCAACTATGACTTCAGCGGTTGGGGTGGCTGGTTCTGGACGGATACGTGTTCCTTCGCTCACCAGACGGTCACGGGCGATTTCGATGTGCGCGTCCGACTTGAAAGCATCGAGATGCACACCGTCGACACCGCGGCCGGTCTGGTGGTGCGTGAACTCCTCGAACCCGGGAGCCGCATGTTCTGCCTCGTGGGCAGAGTGGGCGGCATGGGAATCGACGGACGCGAAAGCAACGACGTCCTGCTCCTGATCGAGCGCCCCCAGCGCAACGGCGACTCGCGCGGCTGGGGCCCGACCACCACCGAGGGCGCCCCTTACCCGAATCGGTGGGTCCGCATCCGTCGCGAGGGGCAGACGTTCATCGCCTACCGGAGTGGAGACGGCGAGAGTTGGGAAGAAATCACGCGGACCACCGTGTCCGAACCGTTTCCCCAGACCTTGTACGTGGGACTGGGTGTCAGCGCCGGCGTCTATGACCGTCCTTCCCTGGCTCGTTTCCGGGACTACGAGAACCTCGTGACCGGCCTGGTGGCGATACCGGACCAAGCCGTGGACGAAGGCGAGGAACTGATGCTCGAGTTGCTCGCCGGGGATCCGGATCTGCCTCTCCAGACGCTGACCTTCTCCCTCGATCCCGGCGCACCCGAAGGCGCCACCATCGATCCCGTCACGGGTGTCTTCGCTTGGACGCCGTCGGAGCCGCAGGGGCCGGGCATCCACCCGGTCACCGTGCGCGTCACCGACAACGGTGAACCGCCCCTCAGCGACGCACTGACCTTTGCGATAACGGTGAACGAAGTGAACGCCGCGCCAGTCGTGGAGGCGGTCGCCGATCCAACCGTGGAGGAAAGCACCCCACTGACGTTCACCGTCAGCGCCAACGATTCAAATGACGCCCCGGCCAACGCGGTGGTGTTGTCCGTCAGTGGCCTACCCGCGGGGGCCAGCTTCGACCCGGCGACGGGCGTCTTCGCCTGGACACCCGGCGAGGCCCAAGGGCCGGGCACTTTCGAGGTTACCTTCACCGCCACCGACGACGGCACGCCGCCGCTCAGTGTCACCCAATCGACTACGATCACCGTGCTCGAAGTGAACCAACCTCCCGCCCTCGAACCCGTGCCCGACCAGGTCGTCAATCCCGGTCAACGCCTCGACCTCCAACTCCAGGCCCAGGACCCCGACCTGCCCACCAACGCTCTCCAATTCGCCCAGCTCGCCGGACCCGCCGACGCGATCGTCGATCCCCTGATCGGCCTCTGGTCGTGGACACCTCCCCCGGCCCTGGCCGGACAATCGAGCGACGTCACCCTCGAGGTGCGGGACGACGCCCCATCACCCTTCGTAGCGCAGACGAGGTTCAGTGTCCGCGTGCGCGCTGTGCAGCCTGACCTGACTTCGAGCAGCCTGGCATTCACTACCGAGGGCTTCCAGTTCAGCTTCCAGGCCGAGACCGGCCTGCGTTTCACCCTCGAAGCCTCGGACGATCTGGCCGCCTGGATCGATCTGGAAACGGTGACCGTCGGCGAGCAAGGTTCCGCCACCTTCGCCGACCCCACGGCAATGACGACCCCAAACCGGTTCTATCGCCTCCGGTGGGATCCGTGAACCGCAGATCCTGGCGCCGTGATTCTTGAGCGCCACACAGACGCTGTCGGTCGGTAGCATCTTCGGCTTGGCGGTATTGGTTGCGGTGTTGGCTGCTTGTGCCCCGTAAGCCTGGGGAGTAGGGTCCGCCCGTGGCTCCAGGTCGCCGGTGGGCGTGGCGCTGTCTCTGCTCGTCCATCGGGCTTTCCTGACTTTTGGCAGCAATCGCAATCTATGGAAACGATTCGCAGCAGACCTATGGTGCAGGTGATGGGACTGATGGTCACGGCCGGCGTTCTGGCGGCCGCGCCGGTTCAGAGGCCCGAGCTGCGGCATACGGTCCGATGGCTCGAGACCTCCTGGTTTGGCGCGCCCGCCATCTTTGATCTGGACGGCGACGGCCACAAAGAGCTCGTCGGCACCTACTACTCCATCTTCGTGTGGGACGCGGAGATGAACCTGCTGGACAAGATGCCGTACGATACCTACCACAAAGGGCGCGTGTATGCTCCGGCCGTGGTCGCCGATCTCGACAACGACGGCATCACCGAGGTTGTGGTGGGCGGGAGCCAGGGCATGATCGCCGCCTACGAATGGAGGAACGGCCAGTTGTCGATCAAAGCCGGCTGGCCATACCGGAGTTATGACGGGGAGGGGATGTCGCCCGAGGTGCGCTCGCTGGCGGCCGCCGATCTGGACAACGACGGAACGATCGAGATTGTGGCGGCCAACACGCAAACGGACGAGGGCGAACCTCAGGTCTACGTGCTGTCGCCGAACGGGACCCTCTATCAACCGCCGGGCCTGGCCTGGCAGGCGTGGCCACGCTACAACACCGCGACGGGCCCCGGCAACGACGCCGATGCAAACGGAGCCGGCAATCACG
>CAYSPU010000023.1:0-4266 GCA_964432995.1 uncultured Verrucomicrobiota bacterium | reverse complement strand
CGGCTGCTACGGGCTCAACCTCGGCGTGGGCAATCTCGACGACGACCCGGAGCTGGAAATCGTCGTCACGTTCGACAACCACCAGGTCAATGTCTTCGACCACGATGGGGTGTCCCATCTCGCGTCGGACTACTATCGCAACCGGTCGACGGCGTACTACAACAACCGGTTGAACTGGGGTCAGATGATCCGCTGGTTCGACCCGGCGGTGGAGGCGCAACACTACCACGAGCATCTGGGCGAATGGCCGTCACCGGAAGACACCCCCTGGTGCCAATGGACCGCCTCGCCCTGCAACGTCGTCGATCTGAACGACGACGGCCGCAACGAAGTCGTGGGCGTTCCCAATATCGAATGGCACATTCCCTATGAAACGATTCACCACTCCGTGATGGTGCTCGAGGGCAGCTACGGCGACGGATCGCGGAGCGCACGCCGGCTGACCGGCTGGGAGAACCCGCCTTCCTCGGACGCGCCGTTGGTGCAGTCGGAAGCCTGGTATCCGCCGCGGGGCATTCCGGCCCCGACTACGGTGGATCTCTCGGGCGACGGACGCCCGGAGATCATCGTGCCCATGAACGACGGCTACGTCTATGCCTTCAGCCCGGAAGCGCAGCGGCTCTGGCGTTACGACATCCGCCACGGGGCGGAGGTGATGTATGCGTCCGAGGTGCTGGTTTGCGACTTGAACCAGGACAATGTGGCCGAACTCATCTTCACCACCTATGGGGATCCCGAGAGCGTGGATCCGGGCGTGCCGCACGGGTACCTGGTGGTGCTGGACCGGCAGGGCGCCCTGCTCCATGACGTGGAGCTGCCCATCCAAGGGACAAACGGAAATGGGAAAGGCGCGCCCGCGGCCCCAACGCTGGGCGACCTGGACGGCGACGGCACCCTGGAGATTGTGGTGCAAACATTTGCCGGGAACTGCTTCGTCTACAGCGTGCCCGGATCGTCGACCAATTCCATGCCGTGGCCCACGGCGCGCGGTTCCTATCTCCGGCAAGGGCGCGCGATAACGTCCTCAGCCCTGCCGCCGCCCGAGATTCTCGGCATCACGATCGCCGGTGACAACGTGACGATCGAATGGAAGGCAGGCCCCAACACGCGTCAGAGCCTCGAGTGTTCCGAGGATCTCGCCGCGACCATCCCCGCGTGGACGGTTCTGCGGACCTTCGAGCCGCCTACCGCCACCACGAATTCGCACGTGGATACGCCACTCCACGGTAAACGCTATTACCGCGTCCGCACCGAATGAACAGACCCCAGTGTGCGAAGCTGCGGGAGATCAGACTTCACTCCACACCCCGGGCACCGGCACCGGGTAGCGCCCCCGCGCATCGGCAGGAACCGGCGCCGGGCTCTCTGCCGTCAACTCGTCGATCGCCGGGCAGAACCGGAACTCCGACACCATCAACTCCTCCCAGGTGATGACGCGGCCCATGTGAACCGCCGCGCGCCCCATCATGTCGGCCAGGTTCGACAGCGCCGCCCGCCTGGCTTCGTTGTGGGGCCGGTCGCGACGAATGGCCTCCAGCAGGTTGTCCCACTCCGCCTGCCAGGGCGTGACGGGTTCCGGCGCGGCGCGCCAGGCGATGTTGTCTCGCTCGCAACGTTGATCCTTGTAGGTGTGCACGATGCCCTCGTGAATCGGTCCGGAGAACTGGGCGGCGCATTTGGTGCCGTGGAGATACGTGACGAAGTCGGTGTGGCACTGGGGCAACCAGCGCACCGTGTCGTAGGCCTTCGTGCCGTCGGGAAAGGTCCACTCGACGGCGAACGAGTCGAGGCCCTGCCCGCAATCGGTGTTGGTCACCGCCCGGCCGCCGATGCCGTGGGCGGAGACCGGCCAGGCGCCCTTGATCCAGCAGATCTCGTCGATCTGGTGGATGTTCATCTCGGCAAACAAACCGCCGGATACCCAGAAGAAATGCACGAAATTGCGGATTTGCCAGTGCAGTTCCTTCTCCGCCGCCGGTCGCGGGCCCAGCCAGCCACACGGCTCCATCCGATAGGCGCGAATCAACTGAATCTCGCCCAGTTCTCCGGCGCGGATCCGCCGGATGAGTTCCTGGCGGTTCCGGGAATGGCGGCACTGGAGGCCCGCCGCAATTTTGAGGTTCTTCCGCTCCGCCGCCTCTCCGGCCTGAATCACGCGCCGTGCCCCCGGGGGATCGGTCGCAAACGACTTCTCCATGAACACATTCACGCCCTTGGCGACGGCGTATTCGAGTTGCTGCGGACGGAATCCCGCGTAGCCGCACAGCATCGCGATGTCGCCCGAGCCGGGCCGCAGACAGTCGATCGCCTCACGCCACGCCTGAAAGCCCGCAAAGCGCCGTTCCCGGGGCACGTCCACCCGGTCGCCGTACTTCTCGTGAAGAGCCTGATACGAACTCGCCAGTCGGTTCTCGAAGAAATCCCCCATCGCCACCAGCTTGACCGGCCCCTGTGACGAGTCCAGGGCGTTGGACGCCGCCCCGCTCCCGCGCCCGCCACAGCCGATGAGCGCCAGGCGGATGGTGTTGTCCTCGGCCGCGTGGACGAAGGGCAGGGCCACGCCCGCCAGCGCGGAACCCGCCGCCATCGTCCCGCTCTGCGCCACGAATTGGCGCCGCGAGAGGGGAGGCGATGGCGTCCTGGACTGATTCGACGGGGCGCTCCTTGGTTTGTTGGTCATGGTCATGCCTTTTGGTTGGGATCAGTCGCTTTGGACGACCACCACGGACTGGTTCAGCTCCGGGGCCGTCGCCGGCCAGCGGACGACTTGGCTGCGGGCCGTCTGCATTTCGACAACGTATTCAAAGTCCTCCTGTGCGGGGGGCAAGTGGGCACGATACACCGCGCGCCCGACGTGCCGGGCTTCGACGGTGCGCCATTTACCGCGCCCCAGGGGGCGTGTCTTTACCACCAGCGACCGGACCGGCTGGGGGTCGAGGGCGATGATCGGCAACACCAACTGCTCTCCCCTGAGGGCAGAACCGCGGGCGGTCAGCACGACAAGTCGCGCCGGGCCGCGGTAGTCCTTCCAGAGCCGCGTGCTGGCGGGCAAGGGCTCGCCGAGCAGTTGCTCGAGCCGCTCGTCATGCGCGACCAGGAGTTGCGTCCGCAGGAGCGACTGTTGCTCGATGTTGACCACGGCGCCCAGTTCACTGGAGTTGTGCACCGTGGCCAACAGGTGGCCGTACATTTCCGCAAGAAGCCGGACCAGTTCCTCGCGCTGCGGCAACGCCTGTTCCCGGGCCAACCGGCGCTGCACCGTCGGATCCGATTCCTGGGCGATCCGCGCCATCACTTGGTCCAGCGCGCCGCGGGCACAACCGACTTGCGCCATGCTGCGCGCGTACCGGAAGGTGTTGAGCCACCAGTCGAACCGCTCGCGGTTGCCCGCGCCGCGAATGCCCGGGCTCAGCGCCGCCAGTTCCTCGACGAATCGGTACTCCCGCGCGACCTGTTCCCACGGCTGCGGGTTGACGACCACCACCCCCGGCCCCTGATTCCACGTGCTGGCCCGCGGGAACTTCCCGTCGAGCTGCGTGAAGATCCTGGCGGCGGCCGTGGCCGCCTCGGTGCCAAACTGGGCGCGCGCCCAGTCTTCGTAGAAGTCGGCTGTCGCCCGGAAACGGACGTCCTCGCTGCCGGTCATCGGCGTTTGGTTGAATGTCGCCACATTCCCACCGAGCGCGGCGACATCCGGCAGTGAGTCCGAACGCGGTGCGGGCCGGCTCCACTCGCCTTGGTGCCATCCGGCTTGAGCGAGCGCCGCGATGTTCGGACTGAGCACCCGGGTGCGCCAGTGCAAGCCCATTAACCCGGTGCAACCGTACTTCCGAGCGTCCGCCGCATCCTTGCGCATGCGTCCCACCCACAGTTGTGGTGAACTGAGCGCGGGATCGTCTTCGAACCACGGGATGGCCCATTTCTGACGCCCTTCCAGCCGTCCGAAATTCGGCGACACCGGATCGTTGCCGACCGACATGCTGATCGCGCTGAAGAACACATCCTTGGGCAGCACCGCATCCAGGGCCCGGAAGTTCTGGGTGATCCATCCCCAGCCGCAAATGCCCAGACCAAAGGGCGCTTGGCTGGCCCGCCGCGCCGCGCCGGCACAGTGCAGATTCGTGATGAACCGTGCCTGGTCGATCTCGCCCTCGTGCCCCCAGATCCAGTAGTAGTCGATCGGGTAAGCCCGCTGAATGCGCAAGAACATCCCTTCGTACAACCGCTGCAAGGCCTGACGATCCTTGGCCAGGTCGACGCCTTTCT
>CAYSPU010000022.1:33848-35250 GCA_964432995.1 uncultured Verrucomicrobiota bacterium | reverse complement strand
CGGGGTTGGGGGCGCTGGCCGGCTGCGTGATTTCCCCGATCTCCATGACGCAGTATGAGATGGGGCCGGGTCTGGCCATCAAGGGGTTTGCCGCGGCGATTCTCGGGGGCTTGGGGAAGCCGATGGCCGCGGTGGTGGGCGGGTTGATGGTGGGTTTGCTCGAGGCGTTCAGCGTGAGCGTGCTGCCGTCGGCGTTCAAGGATGTATCGGCCTTTGCGATTCTCCTGCTGGTGCTGTTTTTGCGGCCGCACGGCCTGCTGGGGCAACCGGCGGGCAGCGGTGTGCGCGAGGTGTAAGGATGAAGCCGCGCTCCCTTCTCTCTCTGGTCCTGCTGGTGGTCGTGGTGATTCTGATCCAATGGGGCGCCACGGCGGCGGGGAAGACGTACTATCTGACGCAGGTGACGATGGCCGTCTACTACGCGCTGGTGGTGATGGGGCTTTCGTTGCTGATGGGGTATGCCGGACAGGTTTCCCTGGGGCACGGCGCGTTTTTCGCGATCGGCGGCTACGCATCCGCGTTTCTCACGACCCACAATTTCGCCGCGTTCCGGACGGGGGCGTGGGCGGGCATCCTGGAGCGTGTGGGGGTGTTGACCTCCCGGAAGAGCCTGTATGACGCGTCGGAGGTGCTGGCGGTCACCCCCTGGGCGGCGTTTGGGGTGGCGATGCTGTTGGCCGCGGTGGTGGCGATCGTGGTTGGCTATCCGTCTTTGCGATTGAAGGGGCATTACCTGGCGATGGCCACGCTCGGATTTGGGCTGATCGTCTACCGCGTTTTGCTGGGGACGCCTCAGCTCGGTTCGGCCGACGGGATCACGGGGGTGCCGCCGTGGTCGCTGGGCTTCGGGCTGACGGTCAGCGGCGGGAGCGCGTTGCGCGTGGAAAACTACTACATCGCCTGGGGCCTCGCCTTGGGCGTGCTGGTGCTGCTGCGCAACCTGGTTGATTCCCGGGTGGGCCGCGCCCTGCGGGCGGTGCACGATGGCGAAACGGCGGCGAATGCCGTGGGCGTCGACACGGCGCGGGTGAAGCTGCAGGCGTTTGTGGCGAGCGCGATGCTGGCGGCGGCGGCGGGGTGCTTTCTGACGCACTTCAACGAAGGCATCGGGCCGTCCGAAGCCGGCGCGCTGAAGTCGGTGCGCTACGTGACGTTGGTGGCCGTGGGCGGCATGGCGAACCTGCCGGGGGCGTTGATCGTGAGCACGGTGCTGAATTTCCTCTCGCTCCGCGGGTATTTCGGCACCTACGACAACGCGGTGTTTGGCTTGCTGCTGATTTTGATTGTGACGCTGGCTCCGGAGGGGCCGTTGAAGCCGCTGGGGCTGGGGATGCGGCGGTGGCTGAGGGTGGTAACGGGCCCAGGCAGGAAGGAGGGGGAGCGTGGCGCTGCTTGAAGTGGA
>CAYSPU010000022.1:0-33838 GCA_964432995.1 uncultured Verrucomicrobiota bacterium | reverse complement strand
GGGCATCCGGCATTGTTTTGGCGGTTTGGTGGCGCTGGACCGGGTGTCGTTTGCAGTCCGGGAAGGGCAGATCAAGGCCATCATCGGGCCCAACGGGGCGGGCAAGACGACATTGTTCAACATCATCTCCGGCATTTACCGGCCGTCGGCGGGCCGGATCTGCTTTGACGGCGCGAGCGTGAGCGGGTTGAAGCCCTTTCAGGTGGCGGCGCGGGGCGTCGCGCGCACGTTCCAGAACGTCAGCCTGTTTCCGCACCTGACCGTTCTCGAGAACGTCATGGTGGGCCGGCATACGCGTTCGCGGCAGGGAGTTCTTGGTTGCGCCTGGTGCGGGCCCGGACAACGGCGCGAGGAACGCGCCATCCGCGAGGCGGCCCGGGTCGAGTTGGCGGAGGTGGGCCTGGCCGATCAGGCGGAGCGCCCGGCGGGCGCGCTTTCGTTTGGCCAGCGCCGGATGGTCGAGCTGGCGCGCGCGCTGGCGGCGGAACCGCGTCTGCTGTTGTTGGACGAGCCCGCCAGCGGGCTGAACATGAAGGAGACGGACGATTTGGCGGAGCGCATACGGAAGATCCGGGGTCGCGGGGTGACCATTCTGCTGGTGGAACACGACATGTCGCTGGTGATGGACATTTCGGACGACATACTGGCGCTGCATTTTGGGACGCCCATCGCCGAGGGGCCGCCGGCGTCGATTCAGAGCGATCCCAAAGTGATAGCGGTGTATCTGGGCGAGTCACGCGATGTTGCTGCAAGTTAGGAATCTGCGTTGCGGATACGGGAGCCTGGAGATTGTGAAGGGCGTCAGCCTGCACGTCTCGGCGGGGGAGATTGTCACGCTGGTGGGGGCCAACGGGGCGGGCAAGACCTCACTGCTGCGGGCCGTGGCCGGCCTGCTGCCGCCGTGGGCGGGGGAGATCCGGGTGCAGGGTCGGGATGTGGTGGGATTGCCCCCGTGGAAGAATGTCAGCCATGCCATGGTGCTGGTGCCGGAAGGCCGCCAGTTGTTCGGCGACATGACCGTCTGGGAGAACCTGCTCCTCGGCGGCTACCACAATCCCGATCGCCTCCTCTGCATCGACGAGATCCTCGGGCAATTCCCGCGGCTGCGCGAGCGCGCGCAGCAGTTGGCGGGGACGCTCTCCGGCGGCGAGCAGCAGATGCTGGCGCTGGGGCGCGCGCTGGCCGCCCGCCCGCAGTTCCTGCTTTTGGACGAGCCGTCGATGGGTTTGGCCCCGCTGATGGTGCAGGAGGTGTTCAAGGTGATCCATAGGCTCAAGGACCAGGGCGTGACCGTGTTCCTCGTGGAGCAGAATGCCATTGCCGCGCTCGAGGTCGCCGACCGCGCCTACGTGATGGAAACCGGCGAGATCATCCTCGAGGGCGAGGCGTCGGACCTGGTCCGCAGTCCCGAGGTGCGCCGCGCCTACCTGGGGAAAGGCTACAAGGAGATTTGGGAATGAGAATCCTCGACCCGAAATACGAGACCCTTGCGCCGGAGGACCTCCAGCAACTGCAGTTGGAGCGGTTGCAGGCGCTCCTGGTCCGCCTCAAGCGCAGCGTGCGCCGCCACCGCGAGCTGCTCGGGAGCACGCGCCTGGAGAGACTGGCGGACCTCGGACAGTTGCCGTTGACGAAGCCGGAGGACCTCGCCGACAGCTTCCCGTACGGCATGTTCGCCCTGCCGCTGCGCGAGGTGATCCGGCTGCATTCGGTGGTGGGGCCCGAAGGACGACAGTTGATTGCCGGCCACACGCCGAACGACCTGCGGCGCTGGGGCCGGCTGGTGGCGCGCCAGTTGGTGGCGGCGGGGGTGACGGCGAACGACGTCATCCAGATCAGCTTGGGCAGCCGCTCCTCGCGCAGCTTCTCGGGCTATGTCCTCGGCGCCGAGACCATCGAAGCCTCGGTGATTGCCGAGGACCCGTATCACGTCGACTACCAGCTTGCGGTGTTGCAGAATTACCGGCCCACGGTCCTGGTGACGACCCCGACCAACGCCCGCGCCATCCGCCTCCTGCTCGACCGGAACCGGATCGATCCGCAGTCGTTGCATCTGCGCACCGTGCTGCTCTCCCGGCCGGTTCCCGACGCCGAGCGGCAGGAGCTGCAGGGCGCCCTGTTCGCCCAGGTCGCCTGCAACTTCGGCATCCCGGAAGTCCTCGACCCCGGCTTCTGTGTCTACTGTTCGGAAGGGGGTTTTCATGTGCACGAAGACCAGTTCCTCGTGGAGATTGTGGACGGCGAATTGGTCGTGACGACTCTGACGAGCGAAGCGACGCCGCTGCTGCGGTACGCCACGCGTATTGCCTGCGAACTGCAGCGGGAGAAGTGCAAGTGCGGCCGCACGACCGCCATTCTCCGCCCGGCCGGACGCCTGGACCAACGGGTCCTGGTGAACGAAGTGCCGGTCTATGAACAGCAGATCCACGAGGTGCTGACCCATACCGCCGCCAACGGCAACCCGGCCACCATCGAAATCACCGAGGACAAAGTCATCGTCACGCTCGCCGTCACCTCGAGCCTCTTCGACGACCGGGTGCGCACGCTGGAATCCGTCCGGCTCGGGACGGAAGCGGAATTCCGCGCGCGTCTCGGCATCGAAGCCGAAGTGCGCCTGGTCTCGATGGCCCCCACCCCGTAGCCCGGGAATCTCATGGCAGAGAGACAATGCACACCGGACGACCTCAGACCGCTCCTTTCACGGGACGCGGACTTCACCGTCGCGCGAACTGGGTCTGGTTGGCGACTGGGGTGGACGAATCTCGGGCTACTGGCCATTGCGAGCCTCCTTGTCTGTAGCTGGTCGACCGCGCTGGGATTCGAGGGGGGAACCCATGGTGCAATATCGGTCGTTGCAGTCAGAGACCATTCTCAATCTCGGGTAGAGGACTATCTGCAGCACGCCGCGGGCAATGCCGAAGGGCTTGAGAGCATCGCGAGGCTCGGCATACTCGGAGGGAGTCGGAGCCTGGTGGAGTGGGTCCGCCAGGGAGCCGAAGATGAGGATGCAACCGCTGGCCCTGAAGGCTTCATCCGATACAACAGTCACTTCTACAATCCCCTGACCCGGCAGGGGCTCGCTGATCCGTCCGTATTCAATCCGGCCAAGGCGCACGCAGAGCCAGCACTGAACTGGGCGTGGAACAATCAGGGAGCCTCTGATCTGAATCCCGACTACAGTTGGATGGAGGCACGTCGGCAGTTCTGGATCTGGTTTACGGCGGCTGAGGCGGACGAACGTGAAGAAGGCGCGGCGCGGACTTTCTACTCTTTGGGGCACGTCTTGCATGTGCTGCAAGATATGGCCGTACCACAGCACACGAGGAACGACGCTCATCCGCCCTGGGAAGCCGGCGTGGCCGGAGCACCGTTCGAAACATTCTGCCTACGCGCCTATGGCGCTGTCGAGGCCGTAGCGCAGCTTGGCGAGGAGAAGATCCCGAGGTTCTCTGCAATGACCAACGCAGTGCTCTCCGAAGGAATACCACCGCAATTTGCAGCCTTCTGGGATACGGGACAGCTCCGGGCCAAGGCAGCCGCGACGAATTCCGTCGGTGCACTGTGGTCGGGCACACCTGGGTTGGTCGAGTTCAGCAACGCTGGACTGTGGTCGGGTACACCTGGGTTGGCCGAGTTCAGCAACGCCCACTTCGTCACGGACGACACCATGTTCACCATGGAACCCCAGTGGCAGGCCTTCGTCAATCTGGAGGACGGGCGGTCTCACCCGTTGCGTGCCGCTGTGGTGCCGTCGAGCCACCAGTTTCCGTTCCCGCGGTTGGCGGAGCTTGGGCGCGGCCTGCTAGAAATGATCCCGTCCACCAACGGCGCCTCGTCCTTGCTTAACTCGCGCAGACCGGTAACAGCGCTCAGCCGCGCTGGTGAGAAGCCCGTACACGGGCTGTCGCCTGAGCAGTTCTTCGCTGATGGTGTGACCTGTGGGCTCGGGTCCCTCGTTCCGGACCTGTGTTCGGTGAAACTGGAAACTGTGAACTGGCCAACCTTGGGTGACGTCCACACACTTCATGTCGGTTTGCGCGAAGTCAACTACGCGGCCCATGCTCGAACTCTGATCCCGAAGGCCGTGGCCTACTCGACGGGGCTCCTCAACTACTTCTTTCGAGGCCGGCTCGACGCCCGGCTTCTACCCGGGATGGGGAATAAGGGCGGGGATCTCCTTGAGATTACCAATCTGTCGGAGGAATCGCTGTTTGACGGCGAGTTTGCGATTCTTTGCGATGAGCATGATGCAACGCGACGAGAAAGCCGTGTCCGAATCTCAAACGAGAACGGATACCCAGGATGCCTGGAACCCGGCGCCTCATTCACGGTCGATGTGGGCGAGTTGCGCTTGGGCGCGACGAACTGGCTGGTTTTTCGGGGCACGTTGGGAGAGGAAGAAGACATCGCGGTTGTGGCTCAGCGCTGGTGTTGTGTGGAATCCCTCCCGTCGGATCAGCCTGCCTACCGGGCCATTGATCTTGGGGATTTCCCGGGGCGTTTCGACCTTGAAAAGGCGAACTGGGGTCTGGGCCACTCAGGCGAGGTGCTTGGCTTTCACCGGGCGCTGATCAGTGATCCTCTGGGTGGCGATCCCTTGAACGTTCAAGGGGGAGGCGGCTTTGTGTGGTCCGATCGGAACGGCGATGGCGCGGCGCAATCGGAGGAAATGCGGTCCGTCGGTCGCGGGCAGGGCTTTGCCACACGGGTGATGGACATCAACGACGCGGGGGTGGTGGCGGGAACGGTCTACGACGCGGAAGGCCGGCAGTGGTTGGCCCGGTGGCTTCCTTCGATTCACGGTGGTACCTATGCGGACCCAGAGGTCAAACGAAGCGAGACCGTGGGCGCACTCGAGATCAACAACGCGGGAACCATCCTTGATCCCTTCACGGGTTGGCTCTGGTTTCGGCAGGGCGCGCTCGAGGATCTCAGGGCCTCATTCGAGGCGGAATTGGACACCAACGTGTACGCCTTTGACTTGGCGTTGAGTCTCAATGATCGGCACGACCTCCTGATCCGGGCGCGCTCCGATCCCGAAGGCGAACCTACTCCGGTCTACTTGGTGTGGCGGCCGGGTGAAGATCCAGTCGAACTTCCAATGAAGGCGGGGGCGGTCGCAGTGCTCAACAATCAGGGGCGGGTGTTGCTGATGACTTTCAAGACTGTTGTTATGGGCGAATTCGAAGTGGAACTACCCAGCCTGGCTGTCCACGACGTTCCCTCAGGCACGACGTGGAATCTGCACGTGATGTGGGATACCATGGACTTGAATGACTGCGGGGTCGCCGTGGGATCGCAGACGGTTGGCTCCGAGACAATCCCGCAGATCTGGGACCCGCTCAATGGCCTGCGGAACCTCACCGCATTAGTGGAGATGCCTCCCGGCACTGTCCTGGAGTCCCCTCTGCGCATCAACAATGCAGGGGAAATCCTGGTGAAGGGCCGCGTCGGAGCGGTCCCGCACGTTTTCCTGTTGGTTCCCGTACGCGAAGAGACGGGAGGGCCGGTTCAGGGCTTGCAAAGGCGATAGCACCTTGGGAGGGAATCGGCTGTTATTGTCACGACGTTGTCAGAACCGACCTTAGCCACGTCATTCGTTAGGATTCGCCATGACCAGAGGTCGTGAACATTCGTGGTAGACTGAACCGCAAGTCCTTCAGGATCTGCCATCCAACGGAGTTGGATGGCGTCGTCTCCGCGGGATACAGTCAGCCTGGGTGGGTTGAGACGGAATGCCGACTCCAGCCGTAGTAATGGTTCAGCGTTTGTCCCCCGCTTCTCGAAGGTCAACTCCAGCGCTCCGCCCACGATGGTGTTTCCATCGAGCCCACGAAGCGACTCCAACGTCAGCAGAGGTCCCGAATACTCGCCCGGACGCAAGGTCAGGTGCGATCCGAAGTGATCCACCAGTTCTGCTGCCGGCGATAGCAGGAGGTTGGTGCTATCTGCGGGGAGACTGTCTATGTATACGCCAATCTGCACGAGCGAGTACTCCGTGGAGGAGGCATTCCACAAGCACCCGCCAAAGGTGACCGCTGGCTCACCCTGGGTCCGTTGCAGCGCATTGGTGATCTCCAAGCAAACCGCTGGTGCCGCCTGCGGCCGTCCAACCATCATGATCAGCGGCATCAATCCGATCAACAGGAGGTTGGAGCGCATCAGAAGGACAGGGACCCGGTTTTGTGCATGCCGCGATGCTGGGCGAATGAAGGCCCTGTTTCAAGGGCAAACGGGTCACAGAGAAGCTGGTTTCTGTTCGTGACAACCCCTCTCGGGGCGAGGGTGGCCACCGGCGTGCAACCGTACAACCGCGTCTTGCCTGTTGGCCTCGGGACCGGGATGATGCGCGCGTGAAGGCCCCATTCCTCGTCGCTCTCTCCCTGCTGGCCTGCGGCGCGCTCGCGTCGGCGGCCGACGCCCCCGCCCCCGCCCACATCCGCGAGCTGTGGATCGTGCATTTCTCGCACACAGACATCGGGTTTACCGATCATCCGACGGTGTGCCGCGAGCTGTATCGGCGTTACTTCGACATTGCTGTCGACGCCGTCCTGGATTCGGTGCAGCGACCGGGGGCGGAGCGTTTCTGTTGGACGGCGGAGGCGACGTTGCCGGTCCTTGACTGGTGGGCGGCGGCGGGAGGGGATCGGCGGGAGCAGTTTCTGGCGGCGGTGCGTTCGGGGCAACTGGATGTGGCGGCCCTGGCCTTCAACAACACCCCCTTCATGAACGCCGCCCAGTGGCAGACGATGGTGCATTGGCTGCCGGAAGACCTGTGGAACCGCGTGCAGCCCCGCGTTGCGGTTCAGAACGACGTGAACGGTTTGCCGCGGGCGGCGGCCATGGCACTGCTGGATCGCGGCGTGAAGTGCTTGTTCACGGGGATCAACGAGGACAGCGGCGGGGTGCCGTTTCCGCGTCCGGCGGCGTTCTGGTGGCGGATGCCGGACGGGCGGCGGATGTTTGTCTGGCTGAACATCGGTTACGGATCCGGCTTCGATTTCTTCGAGCCGGGCGAGTGGCGGCGCGGCCCGGTGCCCCACGCCGCCGACACCCGGTATCGTCCGCCGCGGGCGGGCGACATCCTGCGGGCCGACGAAGCTTCCGTGCGCGCGGCTCATGGTCAGTGCGTGGAACGACTGCGCGGAATCGAGCGTGGCGGGTATGCGGCGGACGTGCTCACCATCTCGATTACGAGCCAATGGCGTTTTGACAACGACCCGCCGTTCCAGCCGCTGGCGCAGTTTGTCGCGGCGTGGAACCGGCTGGGGCTGACGCCGAAGCTGCGGTTGGCGACGGTGACCGAGGCCATGGAACGGCTCGAACAAGCCTTCGGCGCGAGCGCTCCCGAGCACGCCGGCGAATGGACGGATTGGTGGGCCAACGGAACCGCATCGGCTCCACGCGAAGTCGCCGCCAGCCGCGCCGCCAAACGGTTTTTGACTGCCGCCGCCTCGCCCCTCTGGGGGCCGTTGACGGAATCCGCCCGGCAGACGGCCGACCAGATCCTGCGCGAGCTGTGTTTGTTTGACGAGCACACCTGGGGCTCGAGCCTGAGCATCGCGTTGCCCTACAGTCTCGACACCATCGGGCAGTTCACAGAGAAGGCCGGTCTGGCGTATCGGTCGATGGCTCGCGCCGAGTGGCTCCTTTCCCAACGCGCCCGCACGCATCTGCTGTCGCGTGGCGAAGGGTTCTTCGTGGCGAATCCGGCGCCGGAGGCGTGGAGCGGATGGGTCCGGCTGATTGCGACCTGTCTGCGCCAGCCCACCGGGGCGCTCGTGGACACCGCCAGCGGTCGCGAATATCCGCTGGTGTTTGAGCCCGGCATACAACCTTGGGGACGCCCCACCAAGCCCGAAGACCTCAGCCACGAAGACGTTTCCGCGACCTTCTCCGACCGCGCCCCGCGGGCGGTGGCGAAGTTCTGGATCGACCGCCTCGAACCCCGGACGGTGGTCCGTCTCGAGCCCCGCGCCGAGGCCAGTCCCGGGGCGGGCGCCGCGCGGGCGCCGGTCCCGGAAATGGCGGTCGACGCCCACGGTTGGCCGACGTCGGTCCGGTGGTCCGGCATGACGAAGCCGTTGTTCCTGCCGGGGTATGGCGATCTCGTGGCGGTGCGGGTGAAGGGCTTTGCGCCGCGCTGGGTTCTGGCGGACATCCGGGGCGCGAGCGGTGCGGAACGCGAGCGGCTTCGCCGGGAGAACCTCGAGGAGAATGTGGCCAATCCGCGGCGCGCGGCGGAGCGCGAGGAGACACCGCACAGCGTGGTCTTCGAGCAACGGATGGAGCATCCGCGGTTGGAGTGGGGGACGCGGCGGCTGGAGGTATGGCGCGGGGAACCGCGGGCGCGACTGACCTGGCGGTTCCATCGGCGGCCCTCGGCGGCGCCGGAGATCATCTACGTTGTCTGCCCGCTGCCGACAGGGGATCGGTTGCCGCGAGTGAGCAGTGGCGGGCTGCCGTTTGTGCCGTTCCACGATCAGTTGGAGGGGGCGTGTCGCGATTACTTCGCGATCGATTCCTGGGCGGAATACGAGTTGCCGGAGGGCCGGTGGTTGTGGGTGAGCCGCGACGCGCCGCTGATCAGTTTCGGCGCCGCCCCGACGTTGGCGCGCCTGACGCAGCCGCCTGCGGACGCGCACCGTCTGTTGGCGATGGTCCTGAACAATTTCTGGTATACAAACTTCCACGCCGACAGCCCGGGGATCATGGAGTTCCGGTTTGACCTGGTCTGGCAGCCGGCCGGCGCGGTGGCAGGGCCGGCGGAGGAACTGGCGGAGACGCTCGCCGCCGAACCCGTGGTGTTGATCCAGCCGCCGCTGTCCGAGGATCCGCGCGTGGCAGAGCGATTGTATCGGCCGTAGCCGCGCGCTGCCGGCATAGTCCACCTCCCTGCGGTGCAGCGATCCAGCGTGCACCCGCAAGACCCTCCGCATGCCGGCGAGAACTGCCTGACGAACAATCTGCTTGCCGGCGGGGTGTGCATCAGGATTCACTGCCATTGGTTCCCGTGGGAAAGGTGTTATGAAAACAGGCGACTTCATGCGACGTCGAATCGTGTATCTTCTGGCGGCGTGGTCCTCCGTTCTGGTGCTGTATGGGGAGGCGACGGTGGTCCGCACGCAATGGCTTTCGCTGGAAGCGGGCTGGAATGCGGTCTTTCTGGAAGTGGAACCGACGGACGGCGCGCCAGACGCGGTGTTTGCGGGGACGCCAGTGGACGTTGCGGCCCGGTATTTCGCGCTGCGTTCGCCGGTCCAGTTCATCCGCGATCCGGCGGATGCGCCCTGGAACCAGCCGGGGTGGGGGGTGTGGTACGCGCCGGGTCGTCCGGATGCCTTCCTGACCAGCCTGCATGCGATTCAAGGTCGCAAGGCCTACCTGTTGCACGCGACCTCGAGTTGCCGCCTGCAGGTGACGGGCCAGGTTCGCTTCGACCGCCTGCGCTGGCAGGCGGACTCGTTCAACCTGGTTGGCTTCGCTTTGGATGAACAGGCCCCGCCGACGTTCGCCCGGTTCTTCGCAGGGAGCGGAGGGAGGATCGGCCAACGCATCTACCGCCTCGCCCCGGGCGGCAAATGGCAGCCCGTAACCTCCCCGGCGTCGACCCTCATGCGATCCGGGGAAGCGTACTGGATCGACTGTCGGGGGAAAACGGATTACCAGGGTCCGCTCGACATCGTGGTGCCGGGAGGAGGCGAACTGGACTTTGGCGCCGGGACCGGCGTGCTGCAGATCCGCCTGCACAACGATTCCGACGAGCTGACGACCCTCTCGTTGGAGGCGGTCGACGACAGCGGGGACCTGCCGCTGGTCCAAGTGCGGCGCGACCCGGCCACATTCGAGACTTCGTATGCCGATCTGCGGAGTCGAACCGCGCTTCCGGATCTCGAAGCCGGTCAGGCTGCTTCCCTGCGGTTGCAGGTGCGCCGCGAAGCGATGACTGCCGACGAGCAGTGCCGGCTGGTCCGGCTCACGAGCAGCCAGGGCCTGCGATTCGATATCCCCGTGCGCGCCCGACGTGCCGCGGTGGCGGCCCAACCCTGATTCTCCAAGGCGACTATGAAACCTCGATGCGGGATCCGTTTCGCCGCGGCGCCGGGCGCCCTCGGCCCAGTCAACGCGTGTTGCCTGGCCATCCTCGTGGGATGGCAGGCCGCGCTCGGGCCGGCGCTTGCCGCCAGCGGCACGCTGCGGTTCAACGGCACCAACCAATTCGTCGAACTGCCCCTCGGCGAGACCATCGCGATGGACAATCTCGGGCCGCGCTTTGCGGTTTCCCCCGCCGCCGCCTGGACGGAGGCCGGCGGGACGCATGCCTACCAGGGCAGTTGCCTCGAGACGACGGAGGCCGGCGCGCAGGCCAGGTGGCGTCCCCGGTTGCCCCGGGCGGGGCAGTACGACGTCTACGCCTGGTGGGGCCGGATCGTTCGCGAGGGCGCCAACGTCCCGCTCGACCGGACTGCGCGCTACACGGTGAAACACGCGGACGGTCTGGCCACGGTGGTGGTGGACCAGAACGCGCGCCCCGGCCAGTGGGTGTTGCTGGGGAGCTACGCCTTCGCCGCGGACGGCGAGGAATCCGTGAGCGTGCAGCGTGCCAGCGTCGGCACCGCCCCCACGGTGGCCGATGCCGTTCAGTTCGTGACGGCGGGGGCATTCGATCTGACTCAAACCCTGACGATCGAGGCCTGGATCAAGATCGCGGCGTTCGACCGGAAGTGGCAGGCCGTCGTGACCAAGGGGAACGCCTGGGGATTGACGCGCTACGACGACACGGACCGCCTCACGTTTCGGACCCACGACGGCGCGACGGCGCACGATCTGATCAGCGGTCAGGCGCTCGAGACGAACCGGTGGTACCACGTTGCGGGGGTCTGCGACGGATCGCGGAAGTTGCTCTACGTGGACGGCGCGGTGTCCGCTTCCGCGCCCTACACGGCCACCCTGGTCACCAGCATCCGCCCCGTCATGCTGGGCGCCAATCCGGAAAACCCGGACGGCGATTTCAAGGGCGCGTTGGACAACGTCCGGATTTGGTCGGCCGCGCGTTCGCCGGAGGATCTGGTGGCGGGCGCGTCGCATCACCTTCGCGGCAACGAAGCCGGGTTGATCGGGGACTGGCGTCTGGACGAACCGAGCGGCCTCCAGGCTCTGGACAGCGCCCAGTGGGGCTTGCATGGGGCGCTGGGGAAATCGAACGCGCCGCCGGCCCGGGCGATCGAGGTCGGGTTCGCGTTCGATCCTCCGCCGGCCGGTTCGCTGGCGTTGCGTTTCAACGGCTACGACCAGAGTGTCGCCGTGCCGGCGAATCCGCGGTTTGACTTCGACGCGCAGGGCACGATCGAGACCTGGCTCCACTTCGACTTCGCCCCGGAGGTTCCGGTGAGCCTGATCTCGAAGGGCGAGGACTCGTGGGAGCTGGCGCTGGACGCGAATCAGCAACTGGTGTTTCACACTCCGGGCGTGACCGAGCCGGCACCGGACGATGCGGCTACGCTGGTTCCCGCCTCGGATCTGGTCAGCCGCACCCGCCTCGAGCGGGGCGCGTGGTACCATGTCGCCGCCCGCTGGAACGGTGTGGCGGGGCGCAAGGATATCTACCTGAACGGGCAACTGGACGTCTCGGCCACCAACCTCCAGGGACAGATCGCGGCGAACACCAGGCCGGTGCCCTTCGCCGCCCGCCCCTCGGATTCCACCCCAAGCAACTACTTCGACGGAGCGCTGGACGAGGTCCGGCTCTGGAGTGTGGCGCGGGAGAGCCGGCAGATTGCCGACAACTTCGGCCGAAACCTGAACGGGACGGAGCCGGGCCTGGCCGGCTGGTGGTCCTTCAACGAGGGCGACGGCCTCGTTGCCCATGACGGGTTGGTTGGGGATTCCCCCCTCGAGGGCCAACTCGAAGGCGGGATGAGCAACCTCAACCGCGTGGCGGGACGCGAGCTGGACCCGGCGTTGCCGCTGCAGTACTGCCTCGAGTTGGCGGGCGGCCCGGGTTATGTCGAGATCGAGTCCGCCGACGTCTTCCACCTGACGAATCTGACCATCAAGGCGTGGGTCAAGCCGAGCGGGGCGGGGTTGCGCACCATCTTGATGAAGGGCGATCTGGGCTACGGCCTGGCGATCGACGGGGACAACCACCTGCGCTATTTCACCGACGCGACCGTCCAGAACTCGCTGCGGTCCAGCTCGCCTTTGGAGCCGGAGCGTGATGCGGCGGGCCAGGTGGTGGTTGGCTCCGACGGCCGGCCGGTGATTGCGTGGAATCACGTGGCGGTGGTCGTGGACGCCGCGGCGGGTCTCACCACGTTTTACATCAACGGCCAGCCGGTCGGCAGCTATCCCATCGCCGTGATTGGGAACAATGCGGGGCCCATCATCCTCGGCAAACAGGGGAGCGTGGCCACCGCCAACTACTACCAGGGGCTGCTGGACGAGGTGCGCCTATGGAACGTCCCCCGGAGCGGCCTCGAGATCGAGCTGTATGCGTTCACCTCGCTGCTGGGCACCGTCCCACCCGGATTGATCGGCTATTGGGACTTCAACGAAGGCCGTGGCCTGACCCTGGCCGACCGGGCAGGCGGGCAATACGACGGGGTGTTGACGGAACTCGACGGGGGTCACTGGCGGATCGGCGCGGACTGGGGGATGCCGCGGTTGCCGGGTGAGGTTGGCAGTTTGACGCCGCAACCCGGCGCGGCCGGCCTGTGGATTGGCCGCGTGGTCCTCAACCAGGTCAATGAAATCCAGCAGGCCGTGCAAGGCGCTTCCGAGAAACTGACGGCGACCGCGGATACCGCCACTCTCCGGATTCTCTTGCACGTGGCGGCGGACGGACAGGTGCGCATGTTGAAGGACGTCATCGTGATGCAGCACGCGGCCGACACGAACAGCCCGTCGGGCGGCGGGACGAACGGTTCCTCGGGGGCCGCCCTGGCGCTGGTGACCCGGCCGGAGCTGATCCCCAACTTCCAGGGGGTGAGTCGGCGCGGAGGCAAGTTGGTGGGCCTGCGTTACGGCACCGTGGCCTACGACTTTGACGGCACCGAGTTGCCCCTGTTGGGGGGTGTGGGCCCGGGCGGCTCCTGCCTGGGGCGCATCCGCCTTTCGCGGGACCATCCCACCAACCCTTACCGGCACAAGTACCACCCGGACCACGCCTCGGGCTTCGATCTGACGCGCCAGTTCCAGATCCAGTTTGACGGCCAACCCGGAGACGCTGTGGAGGAAGGCCCCAACTACGGGGTGGACCGGCTGACGGGAGTCTACCGCGAGACCATCGTGGGGCTGCACAAGATCCATTTGCAGGTGGCCGGCACGGTGGAGTTGAACCGGATCAGCACGGTGGCGACGCTGAACGACTGAGGCCAAACGGAAGGGATTCCCCAATGAACACCAGAACCACCTCAGCTTCACGGTCGCACGCCATCCCGGGCGTGTGGCTTCTCCGGACGCTCGGAGCAGCCCTGCTGCTGGCGGCGCCTTCGATCAGCCACGCCGCCGCGCCGGTCTTCGAATCCAGTCAGCGCTTTCCCGTTCACCAGGCCTCCACCAACGGCACGGTCGTGGGCACCGTGGTGCTGACCCTGACGAACGAAGTGGTCACCCCGCTGACCTACGACATCCTCGCGGGCAACGAACTCGGCGTGTTCGAGATTCAAGCCGATCCGGAGGATGTGTTTGGCGGTCAACTGCGGGTGGCCGATGCCGCGCCGTTGGCCGGCCTCACCAACGGATACCAGTTCGATCTCCAACTCTCCGTCACCAACGCCGACGGCGCGGACACGAATTTCGTCGCGGTCAACGTCTACAAGCCCGCCGCGTTCCTCACCACCAGCTTCGAGATCCCGGAGAAGGCGGAAACCGGAACCGTCGTCGGCACCGTGCTCGTCGATTACGGCACCACGAACGTTGCCTTTGGGGTGGACACGAATTCCGAGGCGGCCTCGCTGCAGACGTTCGCCCTCGCGGTCGACGGGACCATCACGGTCGTCGACTCGAGTCTCCTCGACTACGAGCAGAACCCGAGTTTTACGTTGGGGGTGGTGGTGACGAACCTGGACAGCGCGGCGCGCCCCGAACTGCGGATCACTTACAGTCCGGTCACCATTGCGTTGTCGAATGTGAACGAGGCGCCGTATTTCGCAGCTCAGGCCTTCACCACGCCGTCCGAGCGCACCAACACGTATGTGGGCACCCTCGACGCCACGGACCCCGAGGGCGAGGGGCTCGTCTTCGAGATCGTGGCCTTCCAGGTGGATGGTGCTCCGGCGGACAACGACTACTTCACGATCCGGAATGGCAACGAGCTGCACCTGATCAGCCCGGTATCCAGCGGTTTGCTTCCGCCGACGAACAGTGTCCTGACCATCCGGGTGACCGAGACGGAGCGGGTGCCGGCGTTGGCGAGCGAGGCGCCCGTTACGGTGGTGGCGCCCAAGACGTATTCGTTTTTCGGGGTGCCCTTGCTGGTGCCCATTGCCGGTCACGACGGCGGGGTGCGCGGCTTCCCCGTCCAGGCCATGGCCACCGGTCCCAACGGCGAGATCTACGTGGTGGGTCACGGCGAGGACCGGTCGCCGTACCTCGACCTCTACGCCTTCGGCTTCGACGCCGAGCCGTCGCGGATTCCGCTCGAGACGGGTCTGACGCCCACCGCGGTGGTGGCGACGGCGGACCGCATCTACGTGGCCGGAAGCATGAACAACGGCAGTTCGCCCGCCAAGGTCTACCGCTATGCAACGGACGGCACGCTCGTCAACAGCGTGGTGTTGTCCGGCGCTTCGTATTCGTGGGTGAGCGTCACGGACATGCTGGTGGACGGTGCCAGCGTCTACATCTGCGGCAGCAGTCTGGGTTTCAGCCCGTGGTGGCCCTGGACGTACCAGGCGCCATTCTGGGCGGAGTTGAACAGCGACAGCCTGAGTGTTCAGAAGAACGTGGCCGTTTGGTACAGTTTCAATGCTCCTGACCTGCAGTACGTGACCTGGGGCACGGCGACGGCGATCACCAAGGAACCCGGCCAATCCAAGGTCTACGTGGCGGGCCATTGGAACTTCCATCGGTTCTGGAAGACGGGGATCTTCAATCAGAACCACCACCACCGCGACAGCCTTAGCACCTTCATTTGTGCCTACCAGGGCACCAGCCAGGTCAATGCCCGGACCTCCTGGACCGACCGCGGGGCCTACCGCGTCATCAAGGACCTGGCCTTTGTCGAAGACCAAGGCAGCAGCTACGTTTACGCGCTCGAGCAGTTCGCCTGGTGCACGAGCATGTTGACGGGCGACGCGGCCGGATACGAATCCGTCGTGGCTGCGCGTTTGCCGACGAGCCTGGTCAACCCGGCGCAGATCAAGCGGTTGCTGATCCGTCCCACCGCCGCCGGCTACGTGGTGGGCGGCTCGATGGCGGTCAGTCAGCCCGGAGGCGGCGAGGAGCCGGCCCTCTACGTCACTGGCGTCGTTCCCGGTGGCATCGACACGGTCTTCGACGACGGGTTGCGGTCGGAGGCCATGTCGCCCGGGGCCAACAAGTTCTTCGTGGCCAAGGTCGATTTGACCTTTCAGATGGAGACTCCGTGGGTGCCGCCGCTGATCTTGAGCGATTTCAATTACACCATCCCCGGAGGCCCGTATCTGATCCCGTCCATGGACCAGTGGTATGAGGTTCCCAAGCGCCCCTTCAGCGCGATCCTGCCCTATCCGGCCAAGGAAGGGATCATCCTGGGGGGCAACCTCAGCTCGGGCACCCTCAGCCTGGCACAGAATGGCAGCGAGAACTCCGTCATCGCCCAGCCGGGTCGGAACGCCGGTTTTCTCACGGTGATCACTGGCGACAAGCGGTTCATCGAGCCGGTCTTCCTCGAGGTGCGCTCGCAGTTTGGGCGATCGGGTGTCGACGTGCTGCCGCACGCCGGGAAGCGGGTGGCGGTTCAGGACATGCAATACACGGTGGCGGTGCCGCCGACGCTCTATGTCGGGCTGGACGGCAACTACCTTGGGAACGGTCCGGACCATCGCCCGACCGATCAGGAGGTCGCCACCAACGCGGTGACCCGCTACGTCTGCACGGGTTACACCGTCGAGAACACGCAGGTCATCGGCAACAGCAGCAGCTATACCTTCGTGTTCCGGACGAACACGACCATCACCTTCCACTGGCAGGTCGAGCACGCCCTGGAGATCAAGTCGGACCTCAGTGGCACCGGGGCCGTTGTCGATCCGCTCTCGAACACGTGGACCAAGAACCCGGCAAACGGGCTGGGGTTGACCACTACCGCCGGCGGGAATCCGGAGCCGAGCGTGCAGAAGCACTGGATCAAGGAAGACGAACTGGCCACCGCGACCGTCGACGGTTCCGTGATGGACCTCACCACCCTGGGCACCCGCTACGTGGTCACCGGCTACCGGGCTTCCGGTGCCGCCCGGGGTTCGGGGGACCCGGAAGTCCGGTTGTTCCCCGCCATCGAGACGCGGCAGAAGATCGACCAGTTCGTGATGCGGGCGCCGGCCAAGATCACCTACACGTGGGGGATCCAGCACCGGGTGCAGGTGAGCACCTCGAGTCTCACATCCCAGGGGTACCCGGCGATTCTGCTGGATGACGCCAGCCAACGCACGTTCACGGGCTCCGGGGAATTCTGGTTTGACCGGGGGAGCCCCTTGCTGGTCGGGGCGGAGGATGTGAGTCACTCGCTCCACGGCGCCCTGCTGGCCACCGGCGATCTCCTGGAGCGGATTCCCAACAAACAAGCCCTGACCCGGCAGTTCAACGTCGGCACCCGGATCATTCTGGCTCAGGACATCGCCTCCCTGCTGCAGGGGACCACGGTCCTGTGGGATTACGGCGATCCGATCTACCGGCAGACGGTCGCCATCGGAAACCCGGTGCAGCTCTATGGTCAGGCCGGCGAATTGCCGCCCGCCGTGGCTGACCAGATCAACACCAACAGGGAACCGCGGGCGCGTCTGATCGAGTCGCCTCCCGGCACCACGGGCGACGACATGCACGAGTGGGACCAGGTTGCCCGCCGGTGTTACCCGGTGCGCCCGGGGCGCTTCTTCCTGGACTGGGAAAAGCGGAACAGCGCGGTCGACAAGGACGGCAACCCGCTGGACTTCGTGATTCTCGAGATCACGAGCGAGTTCCCGCCCCGCCCGCATTATCCGCACACGACGCACCCGGACATGCCGGCGGTGCCGGTGGATCCGGAAGCGGCGGACGACATGGCATTTCTGGAGTTGGAGTTTACGACGGGCGACGGCGCGGTGAGCGGCGGCGGGTTCACGGCCCGCCAGACCGGCCGGACGGTTTTGCTCTTCAGTCGCTCCGATCCGCAGGCGGTGCCCTTCGTGCCGGCTGCCGGAGACCGTCTCAAGGAAACCCTCGTGGTCCGCGTGGTGCGAACCACCTCCTGGGATGACCCGGTCTTCGGCTTGAACACGGAGAATCCTCCGGACCCCACCCCGGCGTTTATTGGGACGAAGCTCGACAGCAGGCGGGACTTTGCCGAGCTGGGCACCGGCTTCGTGGTCTACACGAACGCCTTCTACAACAGTCGGATCTACGATCGGCGCAAGGTCGCTGATGCCGGACCGATCATCCCGGTCAACCGCAATGTCCGCACGAACGACCTCACGCGCGACCTGGTCGTCGTGTGGTACCAGCGACTGGAACATCTCCTCTGGCCGAGCCAGGTCGAGCGGTTCCGGCCCCAGTGGCCCGTGGTGCTGGACCCGGCGGCTCTGCCCCAGCCGCTTCCGGACGTCGAGAGCATGTCGGCCAACGGCACCAACTACCTCCGGCGGATCGTCGTCGCCAGCCGCTTGGGATCCGAAGGCAAGGACCACGCCCTCCGGGACCAGCTCAGCTTCTCCTCGGATCGATACGATCAGGTCGCCATCTATCACCAACCCGACGCCAGCCTTCCCGGCTACAACCCGAACGAGGAACACGCGCTGATCGCGCCGTCGTTCAAGTTCCTCGATCAGGCCAACCCACCGCCTGTGGTCTACGCGTTGCGGCACGATCTGAATCGCACGAGCCCCGACGATTCCCACACGTCCGATCCCTACGTGTTAGTGCAGTATCTCGATCGGGGCACCAACTTCGGCGTCGGCGAGTTCAAGATGGCCGTCTACGCCGTCGAGATGGAAGACGACCGCCCGCAGTTGAACCCGGACCGTGATCCGGCGATCGACCCCGACCCGGACGATCCGACGGACCAGCGCGAGTTCCCCTACACCTTCCACTACACGATGGAGGCGGGGGAACCGGTCCAGCCTCCGTATCCCCTGGGCCTTGTGATTGGCGCGATTCCGTGCCGGCAGACCCGGGGCGAGAACCTCACCCCGGGGCGTGTCTACTGGGAGGACTACCGCGGCCAGCCGTGGGCGGTCTCCGACGGTGATTTTCACGGCTACTTCTACTATCCGTTGCTGGAGTCTTTCTGGGACCCGACCCCCACCAACGTTGCGGGCACCCCGGTGGCGTTCGAGACCGGCGCGGCGTTGCAGGTCACGGGCCGGCATGCGCATCCGGTGTTCCGGACCGGCGACTCCCTCCTGGTGCAGGATGCCTTCGTCGCCCTTCAGGGGACCAACGCCGCGGATTTCGTCGCCGCCATCAACACCAATCCGCAGCTCGCGGGCCGGGTGCTGGCCAGTCTGCTGGAGACCGGGGAGATCCGCCTGCGCGCGGTGGGGACGAACAGCCTGCGACTCCACAGCGAGGCGGGCTCTCCCGTGGAAACCGCCGGATTGCCCAGGCAGGTCTTGCCGACTCCGGCCGTGCGCTACACCGCCGTGTGGCCGGACGACGTCGCGATCCTGAAGGCCGGGGAGACGCTGACCTTTGCCGGCGGCGAATACAAAGCGGACCATCCGGGGGCGGAGACCCCGGGCTTGCCCGGAGTGGTCGGCTGGGCGTCGGGCGATCTGCTCTACGACTCCCTGAACCCGACGATGAACAACCAGCAGGCCTTCACCCGGAGCACCGTCCGACTGGTGTCGCCGCTCGAGGAACGAACCTGGCAGCTCAGCGAAGCCAACGCGGGGACACTCCGCGAGAAGATCCAACCGGCCACCGGGATCACCCAGGCCGACGGCGTCCGCTGGCGCTTTCCGAAGTTGTCGGCATCGCTGGGGCGGCGCGTCTTCTACGACCCCTTCAATCGCCAGTTGGGTATCAAGGGATTTCTTAACGACAAGACCCTCGGGGACAGCACGCTTACGGCAACTCCGCCTCCCGTATACGTCCTCGAGCCCAACATCCTGACCCCGACCGAGAAGGAGGAGTTGTCCGAACTCCTCCCGTCCTTCCCGGTCTGGCAGCAGGCCGTCGAGAAGCTGTATGAAGTCTGCCGCAATCCCCAGGGGCTGCGCCGCACCGCCGGCAGCAACGCCGACGCGGCCGCGTACTATGTCGGGCTCGAGTCCGACGTCGTCCAGGAGTTCAACCAGGACCAGCACGATTCCCAGGGCAACCTGGTGGTCATCCCGAACTCGGCCCGGCCGCGGCGGGGGCTGGGGCCGGGTCTGGCGCTGGTCCCGAACGCGGCTTTCCTGGATCCGGCGCAAGTGCTGCCCGAGAGCTACGTGACCCTGGCGGAAAACAACGACCCGGACATTGGCGGCCCGATCACGCTGCATATCATCAAAGTGGCAAAGACGCACCGCTATCGGGGGGCCATCAAGACGATTCTCGCGGACAACGTCTTTGACGAACGGATCACCCTGCGGCACAGCGGCGATTTTGGCGGGAACGTGGACGACCTGGTGTACCAGTGGTTCTACCGGGAGGAGGACGGCACGGAGGCGCCGGTGCCGCCCGCGGCGCCGTGGCGTCTGTTCCCGGACCGCAGTACGAATCCGACCAAGGGAACCGGCATGTACCAGATCGCGCTCGAGGGCACCGGTGGCCTGCTCTTGTCGGACAACCTGTTCTTCGTCCGGTACCGGCACCAGAACGATCCGCCGCTCGCGGGCCCGAACTCGCTCGACTGGACCGGCACGGAGTGGGATCGGTTCGGCCGGTTTGATCGCGACGAGAACAACCAGCCGGTCGAGAAGGTCGGCACGCACTGGGCCGGGGCCGCCAATTCGCCCACCGTGGACGGCCTCTACCGGCCGCAACTCGCCATGGGTTGGGTCAAGCGCGTGCTCGACCGGGTCAACCTGTTCGAGGCGCGGATCGACGATTTCCGCACCGAAGCGGTGCCGGCGACCTACGCCAGCATGATCCAGTCCGTCGGCCAACGCTACGAGGGCCCGGTCGCTCTGAACCCGGACAAGGACGTCATCGAGAACGTCGGGCTCATCGAGCTCTACGAGACCGTCCTGAGCCGGTCCCGTGCGTTGAGCATCGATCTCTCGTCGCCCGTCACCACGCCGGGCATCAACAATGCCCTGCTGCTCGCCGCCACGCGGCTCTCGGACTTCTACATGCTCCTGGGCAACGAGGCGTATGCCGATGCGCAAACGCCCACGATCGGATTCGGCGACGATCACATGGACTTCGCGGGCGATTACGGGAGTGTGGCGGCTTCGATGTTCGCGTTCCAGAACCAGGTTCCCTCGCTGCTCGAGGAAGAGTTGGCGCTGCTGCGGGGCGTGCCCGAAAGCTACGGCCGGCCGGTCTACAACCGGCTCTTCTGGAACTTCACCAAGAGCCTGGGCGAAGTCGCCTACGCCGTCGGCTACGACATCACGGACTACAACCGGGACGGTTTCGTGGACGAGTCGGATGCCATGGCGCTCTATCCGCAGGGACACGGCGACGCCTGGGGGCACTATCTCACCGCCGTGAAAACCCACTACCGCCTTCTGCAGCACCCCTACTACAACTGGGTCTCAAGGGCCGAACGCTACAACCTGCTCGATGTCGTTCTTGACGTCGACTACCTCGACGAACGCAAGTTCGCCGAGGCGGCGGCGGCGCGCGCCAAGTGCGGCGCGGAAATCGTGAACCTGACCTATCGTGCCCGCTACGACGAGGACCCCGATGGCCAGTGGCAAGGGTATGCCGACGTGGACGCGGACCGGGCTTGGGGGGTGGACGGCTGGGCCCGACGCGCCGGCCAGGGGGCGCTCTTCGACTGGATCACCGCGAACGCCCTCCTTCCCGCCCAGGACACCAACACCCAACACAACGCCCTCCAGCGGATCGACCGCACCACCGTGGTCGACTTGGCCAGCCTCTCCCAGGAACTCGCCGAGATTCAGTCGCAGTACGACAACGCCAACAATGGCTTCAATCCGCTGGGGTTGGCGCCGGACGTCGTTCCCTTCGACATCGACGCCACGTTCAACGCGGTGGGATCCACGGCCACGATCGGCCGGCCGACGTCTCAGGGGTTGACGCACTTCCAGCAGGTCTATGAGCGCGCCGTGGCCGCCGTGGCCAACGCCCGCACCGCCTTCGAGAGCGCCAACATGGCGCAGAACCGACAACGGCAGGTCGTCGAGTCCGTCGACAACTTCCGTCAGGAGACATGGGAGCAGGACCTCGATTATCGGAACCGCCTCATCGAAGTCTTCGGCACGCCGTATCCCGGACAGATCGGGGCGGGGAAGGCCTATCCCGCGGGCTATTACGGTCCGGATCTCATGCTGTGGATGTACGTGGCGGTGAACGACGTGAGCAGCGAGACCGTGCCGCCGGCGAGCAGCAGCTTCACCGCCGCGTTCGCCGGCTTCCGACAGCAGATGCTCGGCACGCCCGCCACCGATGAGTTCAAGGACACGATCAGCACCTATTTCGTCAACGACCTGGCCGGGGTGACCAACGTCGGCCGGCTCGATCTGCAGACCAACAGCATTGTCGTGATCTCGAATCTGCCGGCGACCGCGAGCGGCTACACCTTCCGCGCCCCCGCCTCCTGGGGCCAGCGGGCGTCGCCCGGCGAACTGCAGATCCTGATCTCCGAGATGGTGCAGGCCGAGGCCGATCTCGCCCTCGGCATCGCCGACTACGATCTCGAGGTGAAGAGGATCAGCGACCTGGTTGAACTGCTGGCGGCCAAGCACAACACGTCCGCGGAAGTCCTGCAAATCAAGCAAGCCCAGACCACGGAGATCGGCATCATGAACGGCCTGCGGACCGCCTCGCGCATTGTCTCGGTCGCGGCGCAAATCGGGGCGGCGTTCGCCAAGGACCAGTTCGAGGCCAGTGCCGAGGGTTTTCCGGAAGTCTCGCCCACGGCCGGCATGGCCTTCTCCGTCGGGGACATCTTCAGCGCCGCGCGTCTGGCCCTGAAGTCCGCAGGCGCGGTCACCAGCAACTTCCAGAAGGTCGGGGCCATCGTCGCCGACAAGATCGCGGACACCATCGGAGACGCCAAGGAGATCGCCATCGCGATCAACGATGCCGACATCACCTACCAGGACCGCAACTACGAGCTGCGCGAGAAGCTGAAGGAACTCGAGCAGGAGCTGCGCAACGAAGCGCTGAAACGAGTCGAGGTGTTCAAGCGCCTCGAGGCCCTCCGGCAGATCTCCGACCGCTATCGGGCGACGTTGGAGGCGGGCTTGCGCCTCTTGCAGCAGCGCCAGGTCTTCAACATCAAAGCGGCCGGCACCACCCAAAGAGCCCGTTACCAGGATATGGCCTTCCGCGTCTTCCGGAATGATGCCCTGCAGAAATACCGCGCCGCCTTCGACCTCGCCGCCCGCTACACCTACATGGCCGCCAAGGCTTACGATTACGAAACCAATCTCTCGCCCGATGACCGCGGTTCGGCCCAGGGCATTCTGACCCAGATCGTCCGCACCCGGACCCTGGGCGTATTCGCCGGTGACGAACCCGTCATCGGCGGCGGTGGCCTGTCGGACGCCCTGGCGACGCTGCGGGACAACTTCAAGGTGCTCGAGGGGCGGATGAGCTTCAACAATCCGCAGTACGAATGGGAACTCATCTCCCTGCGGAAGGAGTTCTTCCGGATCCCGGGGAACGACGCCAGCGACGGTCTGTGGCGGCAGACGCTCAAGCAGTATCGCGTGGCCGACCTGTGGCAGGTGCCGGAGTTCCGCCGCTACTGCCGGCCGCCCGCACCGCGCAGCGCCGGCGCGCTGCCCGGACTGGTCATTCCCTTCGGCACGGAGATCGTCCTGGGCCACAACGTCTTCGGCTGGCCCCTCGGCGGCGGGGATCACGCCTACGATCCTTCCGTGTTCGCCAACAAGATCCAGTCCGCCGCCGTCTACCTCGACAACTACCCGGTGGCGAGCCTCGCCGCCACCCCGCGCGTCTACATGGTCCCGGCCGGATTGGATGTCATGACCATTCCCACCAGTGCGGAGTTGAAGACGAGAGAATGGAGCATCGTGGACCAGGCCATCCCGGTGCCTTATGCCACCGGCACCAACGACCTCGCGGACCCAAGCTGGATTCCCGTCTGCGACGGACTGGCCGAACCTCTCGGCCAGATCCGCCGGTTCTCCAGCTTCCGCGCCAAAGACAGCAGCGAGTTCGACCCGGGCGCCGATGCGTTGAGCTACGACACCCGGTTGATCGGCCGCTCCGTCTGGAACACGCGCTGGCTCCTGATCGTCCCGGGCGGCTCGCTCCTCGCCGACGGCGATGAGGGGCTGGACACCCTCATCGACGGCACGCCGGTTCCGGGAGGGACGAGCGAGCGGGACCTGAACGGCGTTCAAGACATCCTCCTGCTCCTCCACACCTACGGTTACTCCGGCAACTAGATCCTGTTATGCACCTCAAATCCCAAGCCCGACAGGTTGGCAACGGATTGCCCTTCCTCTGGCTGCTCGCGGCCCCGGCGGTGGTCCTGGCCACCAGCGTTCCCGAACCGGAGACCATCCTCTACGGCCGCGTCGTCGCGGCCGTCGGAGAGACCGAGTGCGTGTTGAACCAGGGACAACTTGCCTGGACGATCAGCGGCGGTCCCAACGGCCATGGTCCCTACCAGTTCTCCACCGAACTCGGCTCCCTGGCGAATGGCCAGTACTCCTATCATCTCAAGGTGCCGCACCAACTGCTGGCCTACGACCTTCAGGTGTCCGACTCCGCCGTGCCGTTGACGGCCATGGGCTGGCGCTTCGATCACCTCGAGATCACGGTCGATGGACACCCAGCCGTGGTCCGGGCCCCGACGCCGACCTATTTCGTCGCCGACCAGGCCTCCCGCGCCGCCACCCACCGCGTCGATCTCCAAGTCCTGATGCCCACCACCGATTCCGACGGCGATGGACTCCCCGATTGGTGGGAGGACCAAAACGGCCGGGACAAATGGGATCCTGCCGATGGGATCAACTCCGGTTCGGAAACCGGCACCGGCACCGACCCCGACCCAACCAGCGGTGGCAACCTGACGACGCTGGCCGCGTGGCGCGGCCACCATTTCCCCGGCGCCACCGGCGATCTCAGCGAGTTCGCCCAGCAGGACCCCGACGAAGACGGAATGGCCAACCTGATCGAGTACGCGTTCGACCTGGACCCGAAGTTCGCCAGTCAACCGGACGACACGAGCAACCTGCCGCGCGCCGCAATCGCCGAGGAACGTCTCGTGGTCACGTTCCGGCAACGGAGGGAAGCCACGGACCTCCAATACCGGATTGAGTTCTCGGACGATCTCGAGTCGTGGGAGACGCCAGCCCAGGCCTGGGAGGAGATCAGTCCGTCGGACGCCGCCGCCGCGAACCGTGCAATCAGCCTGCGCGAGCCGGCCTCTGCCGCCGAGGTGCCGCAACGGTTCTTCCGGGTGCAGGTCAACTGGACGCCGTGAATCCCATTCTCCATCCCGGGATCCCAATTCGCATGCAGGGTAGGGCGCCCTCTCCGACGGCACCGCAACATGTCCAGAGCGCCCTGGGAGATTCGAAGGCCCCCGATGGTGAGTGGCTTGCTGTGCCCGAGACGGGCGCACTCCCGTGGCGGACTGCGGCCGTCCCCGGCCGCAGAGAACCTCGACGCAGAGCGAACGGTTGGCGGCACGAGCTTCTGCTGATCGCGATCCTTGTGGTGCTTTGCGGCTGCGAACGAAAACCGGAGGCCAAACCGGACCTGCTTGCGACCGTTGGTCCTGAGTCGATTCTGGTCGACGAGTTCCGCGCCCAGATCCTGCGCCGCGGCGGTCTGCGGCCGGAAGCGGTCGACCGCGAGGCCCTGCTGCAGGAGATGATCGATGCGGAGGCGCTCTACGCGAAAGCGTTGCAGGCCGGTCTGGACAACGACCCGGAGGTCCGGCGCGCCTACCGCAATTTGCTCGTGGGCAAACTCAAGGAACGCGACCTCAACCCGCGCCTCGAGAAGATCGCGGTGACCGCCGCGGACGTCCGGACGTACTACGACCAGAACCGCGATCGCTACACGCTCCCGGCCCGGGTGCGGCTCGCCGTCGTCGCCTTGAACGTTTCTCCAACCCTGCGGGCCGAGCAGAAGGAAGCGCTGCACCAGCGTCTTGAGGAGGCCCGGCACAGGATCCTGCAGGAGACCACACTGCCCGCCGAGCGCGGCTTCGGGGCCCTGGCCATCGAGTGCTCCGAAGACCAGGCCTCCCGCTACCGGGGAGGAGACATCGGTTGGATCGAGGCCGGCCGGGGGCACGCGCGCTGGAGTCAGGCCGTTCTGGATGCCGGGTTCGCCCTTGGAAAGGTCGGTGAGGTCAGCGACGTGATCAGCGATGCCCAGGGCGTCTACCTCGTTCGACTTGTGGATCGGCGTGACTCGAGTGCTGTTCCCCTGGCGGAAGTGGAAGAGGAGATCCGCCATCGGTTGCTCCGCGACCAGCGAGCGCAACTGGAGCGGGACTTTGTCCGGGAGATACGCCGGGCGCTGCCGATTCAGGTGTATACGCAGGCGCTGGCCCAGGTCACCTTGCCGGAAGGAGTCCGCCGGCCGCCCGACGAACCGCGCCCCCCCGCCTTGCCGTGAAACGATTCCGGTTTCCGCGCCTGCCAAGGCCTGCCGTTCGTATCGGGCCGACCGCCCTGTCCGCCTGGCTTCTTCTCTCCGTCCCGGCCCGGACGGAGGTTGTCTATCGGGAAGACTTCGAATCCGGCGAGGGGGGCTATGCCGCCTCGCCCCTGAGCACCTGGAGTTGGGGTACCCCGACGAACGGGCCGGGGACCGCGCATTCCGGCACGAATACATGGGCCACAGGCCTGCAAACCAACTACCGGCCCGGGGCGAATGACTACCTGACTTCGCCCCCCATCAACTTGCAGCGCTTCACCAACCACCTCTTCCTCCTGACCTGGTGGCAGTGCCTGGTCACCGAACCGGATTTCGACTTCGCGAGCCTCGAGGTCAGCCGCGACGGCGGGGGCAATTGGGCGGTCGCCTACGGAGAGGTCAGCGGCGTGGTCAACGCCAACTGGACGCGGCAGCGGATCGTCCTCGGACCCGAATACGCGGTGGTGAACTTCCGTTTCCGTTTCCGCCTGCGATCCGACGCTTCGTATGACTGTCCGGGTGTTTTTCTGGACGACATCCAGGTGCGCACGCTCCTCGCACGCTCGGACCCCAGTCAGGAGCTCACTGTCTATAGGGAGGACTTCGAAGCCGGCCCCGGCGGATTCACGGTGAGCGGCCGGAGTTCGTGGGAATGGGGCATCCCGGCTGCAGACCCGGGCACCGCCTGCCCCGGCAGTCAGGTGTGGGCGACGAGCCTGTCCGGCTTCTACGACGCCAACGAAGACGGCTGCCTCACTTCTCCGCCCATCGATCTGAGCGCCTGGCCGGGCAGGGCGTTCCTCCTCAGTTGGTGGGAATACCTGGTGACGGAAGCCAACGCCGACTTCGCCAGCGTGGAGGTCTCGGGCGACGGGGGCGACACGTGGCGGCCCGCCGAGGGCGAGGTCAGTGGCGCCGTGGCCCGGCAGTGGATCAAAGCCACGATCCCCCTCGATGTTCCCTACGCCGTCACGAACTTCCAGGTGCGGTTTCGATTCCGATCCGATGACGCTCTGCAGGACCGCGGTTTCTACGTTGACGACGTGGAAGTGGCGGTGGTGTTGGAGGAGTTGCCGGTCGCCCGCGATTGCCCCAAACGGGGACACGCCGGCACACTCGTTCCGTTTCGTGCCGCCGACTTCGCGACGAACTTCGTCAGCCCGGACGAATTGCGCGGCATCCGCTTCGACTCCGTTCCTCGCCCTGACCAGGCGCGGTTGCTCCTCCACGGCCTGGAGGTGGTCGCCGGTCAGGAGATCCCCTTCGCGGAACTCGAGAACCTCGTCTGCGCCGTGCAACCGGACGCCGTCGGTCCCCTCGAGTTCGACTGGAACGGAGCGGACGCTCTTTTCTATGCCGCCTCGAATGCCCGGGTCAGGATGGTCCTGACGGCCCTGCCCGTCGCCGAATCCGACTCCTTCCTGGGTTTGCAGAACACCTCTGTTTGCCTCGCCGAAAGCGATCTGCTGGCAAACGACTCGAGCTCCGACGGCAGCGCCTTGCGGGTGGAGAGTATCGACCCGACAAGCGAGGCCGGAGGAGAAGTGCTCCGGGTGGAAGGCACGCTGTTCTACAGACCGCCGGCGTACTTCACTGGTCCCGACAGTTTCCACTACCTCCTTAGCGACGAGGAGGGAGGCACGGTCACCGGAACGGTCGTGATGCAGGTGTCGTTGCCGTTGGCCGAGCCGGTAACGCCGGTGGTACTCATCCCCGAGCTGGGTCTCTTCGGCCAGAGTGTCCGCGTGACCAATCCGTTGACCAACTCGCTCTGCGGAACCATCTACCACGGGCGGCTTGTCGTCAGTGGATTGTCTGGCAACGACACGGTGGCGAACGCCAACGGCACTTGCGAGGGCAGCCCTTTCGTCGCGTTCGACCAGACCCTCGCGCCGGGAGAGAGCACCAACCTGCTGGTTCTGTTCGACCTCGCCGGGTCGCCGACGAACCTTCTCGACCTGGCCTATGCCGCGCACGTCCTGGACGCGTCGGCATCGACCAACGGCACCGGGTCTCCGCTCGAGATCAGCCGCTTTCGCTGCGTGCCTGGCAGCGGCTTCGAGTTGGAGTTTGTCGCCACGCCCGGCCAAGTCTACCAGATCGAACGCGGCGACGACCTTATGACCTGGCAATCCTGGAGCACCGCGCTGCTGGCCCGAAACGCCCGGGTCCAGTGGTTCGACGACTCGCCCCAGGCGCTGGCGTCGGCCAGCGGAGAAACCGGGACCGGCTACTACCGGGTCCGACTCCTGCCTCCGGCCGCCCTTCCGCCTTGACGGCTTCGTGGTCCAGCCCGCCCCTCCCATGAATGCCCCTCCCCATTCTGGGACACCGCTTCGCATGAAAGGTGGGGCGACCTTTCTGAGGGCGCCACAAGTTGCTGCATCCGTGCGTGAACCACCGGTCTCCGGCCCGCTGGTGGAGAGGACGTCCCGAGGACGGGTCAGGAGGATGCTGAGGTTGCCCGGTCAGAGAATGTTTGCATGCGGGCCCGGTTTCGCGTTCAAAGGGTAGAGACATTCCATCCTCACCACGGAGCTTTTATGGATACGGTCTCTCGACGCCAGTTTGTGGGCGCATCCGCCGGATTCACCGGCAGCCTGGTCCTCGGCCTCAACCCCCGCGCTCAGGGAAGCAACGAGCGGTTGCGGGTGGCCATCGTCGGCTTGGGCGGACGCGGCATCACCCTGGCGCAGATGTTTGCCCGCCGACCCGACATCGAGATCGCGTGGCTGTGCGATCCGGACCAGCGGCGCTGGGCGCGGTCGGTCGCCGCGTTCGACCCGCCGTTGGCGCGCCCGCCGCAGACGGCGGCCGACTTCCGCCGCGTGCTGGAGGACCGGACGGTTGACGCCCTGGTGGTGGCCACGCCGGATCATTGGCATGGGTTGGCGACGATCCTGGCCTGTGAGGCCGGCAAGGACGTCTATGTGGAGAAGCCAATGGCGCACAACGCGCGCGAAGGTCGGGCGATGATCGCCGCCGCCCGGAAGCACCGGCGCGTCGTTCAAGTGGGCACACAAACCCGGAGCGCGCCCTACGCCCACGCCGCCAAGGAGTATGTGGAGTCGGGCAAGTTGGGCGACATTCACCTGATTCGCGTGTTCAATCTGATGGAGCATCCGCGGACGCCGCTGGGCCCGGCGGGTCCCGTGCCGGACGGGTTCGATTACGACCTGTGGTGCGGACCGGCGGCCAAGCTGCCGTATCACCCGAATCGTCGCTGGCTCAGCTACCGTGAGTTCAGCGTCGGCCCCATCGCCGGCGACGCCGTACACCAATTGGATCTCGCCCGCTTCATGATGGGCGACCCCCCGCACCCCCGATCCGTTTCCTGTCAGGGCGGCGTCTACGCCCTGGAAGACGGGCGCGACACGGCCGACACGCAGTTCGCCACGTTCGACTACGGGAAGTCTACGCTCCTCTTCGAGAGCGCCCTTTGGACCCCGTACATGAAGAAGATCGCCGGGGAAATTCGCGAGTCCGACGCCTTCCCGCATTGGCCCTTCTGCGCCACGAAGCTCGAGATCCTCGGGACGCGCGGGTTCATGTATCTGGGACGCCACGGTGGCGGCTGGCAAGTGTACGACGCCAACGACGAGCTGGTGGCCTCCACTCCGGGCCGACAAGGCGACCGCGCCCACATCCAGAATTTCGTAGACTGCATTCGGAGCCGGCAGCTCCCGGCGGCGGATGTCGCCATCGGCCACGCCTCCACGTTGCTCTGTCACCTGGCGAATGCCTCCTGGCAGGCGGGCAACGTGACGTTGCGTTTCGATGCCGAGACGGAGTCGTTCCCCGAAGCGCCGGCGGCGAACGCGTTCCTGGGGCGTCAGTACCGGGCGCCGTGGAGGCTGCCGGAAGGGTAGTCGAGGGAGGGCCGGTGGGTCGGCGCGTCGGCGCGTCGGCACGGCGGCACGGCGGCACGTCGGCACGTCGGCACGTCGGCACGTCGGCACGTCGGCACGTCGGCACGTCGGCGCGTCGGCACGTCGGCGCATCGGCAGGTCGGCAAATCAGCGAGCGAGCCGCCGGGTGCTTTCCGCCTGGTCACTTCAGTTTCTTGCGGAGCCAAGGACGGAAAACCACGGATGAACACTGATGAACACGGATTCAGGCCGGGCTGTCCTTTTCGCCCACGGGATGAAGACCGGGCGCTGCGCGGCTTCTTGATATCCGTGTGCATCCATGAACCGACGGCAGCGGTTCACGGCAGGAGGGTGGCGCGATAGAACTCGGCCGGCGGCGCGTTGCTGAACGGCACGGTCTCGAAATAGTAGAGCGTGCCCGACGCATCGTGGAATTCGAGCTGGGGACCAACCGTCCAGGCGTTGGTCTCGACCGCGGAGGTGTAATCGCGGGTGAACTGCTGATCGGGGTGACCGCCAAAGAGGAAGATGTTCTGGGCCGCCGTGCCGTTGGTGCCGATCTCGTGGGCATAGCTGAGGATTTCGACGGGTGTCCGGTCGGGAACAATGGGGCTGCGGAGGACGATTCCCTCGATGCCGACGACGACGAGTTGACGGGTGTCGGTGGCGGCGCCGTAGAGGGCCTTCATCGTGATGCAGCCGACGGCCTTCCAGTCGACGAGGTTGGTGCTGCTGAGCACCGTGCCCTGAGTGCCGATCGCCCACCAGCGATCACCGACCCATGTCACGTCGTTGAGCCACTGGGTGACTCCCGTGTTTTGCCGCGTCCACGAGGTGCCGTTCGTGCTGGTTAGGACGAGCCCGTTCTGGCCCACCGCCACGAGTTGCCCGTCGCGTTCCCGCAAGCGGTAGATCCAGTCGGTCGTGCCGCTCGTGACCGAGCTCCAATTCGTTCCGTCCGGGCTGTGCATCAGGGCGCCGTCGTCGCCGGACGCCACCAGGCCGCCCGGGAAGCCGCAGATGCTGCTCAGGAAATTCGTGACGGGCGTGGGATGCGCCGTCCATTGGTAACCGTTCTCGCTGGAGAAGACGGTTCCGCGGTCGCCACAAATCCAGGAACGACCGGCGTGGCTGCACACGCCCTGCAGATCGTGCGATGCGGGGCGGGGGTCCACCTCGTGCCAGACGACGCCGAGGGTGTTGACCTGTTGGGTGACAACGATCCCGAATTCGTTGGTGACGAGGACGTCGGCCAGGGCGTAGGGGCTGTACGCCACGGCGCCGGAACTGCCCGCGGCGACGAGCAGATTGGTGCTTCCGCCGACGCCCAGGAAGACGGTGTTCGTGAAAACGAGCGGCGGGTATTCGAGCGTCCAGCTCACGCCGTTGCCGCTGCTGAGGATGGTTCCCCGGTCGCCAACGGCGACGAACAGATTCGGCACCCACACGGCGTCCCAGAGCCAGTTCCGCAGGAGGGTGGAACGAGCCGCCCAGGCGTAGGCCAGACCGGCCGGCCCCGCTTCGGCCATCATGCCGCTGCGACCGGCAATCAGGAAGTGGTTGCTCACGCTCAACGCCGTGTAGTAGGTCCAGGAAGGCGGCCCATCCGCACGCGCCAGTTCGTCCGACCAACTGAGGCCGCCCGTGAGGGAAAGTCGCACCTCGGTGTCGCCGGCGATCAATCGTTTGGTGTCCTCCCGCGCCGAGTCGTGCAGTGCGCCGGTCGCCCCCGTGGTCACCCGGCTCCAACTCGCGCCGTCGGGACTCACCAGCACCAGACCCGCGTCGCCCACCGCTGTGAACGCCCCGCCCGCGTAGCGCACCCGGTGCAGGTCGTTCGTGCGCGTGCTGCCCCGGCGGACCCAGTTGGTGCCGTTCTCGCTGGTCAGGATGCACCCCGCTTCCCCAACCGCCACAAACCCATCCGGTCCCGATGCCACCCCGGACAGCCAGGCGTTGGTCCCTGAACTTTGTCGCTTCCAGGAGATCCCATCGGCGGTCGTGTAGATGGCCCCGTTGTCGCCCACCGCCACCGCCAACGTGGCGGAGGCGGCCACCGCCTCGAGCCAGTCTGCCGTCGCCCCATCCACCAAGGTCCCGGCCCGAATGTCCCCGGGCGCGTCCGCGTAGAGAACCGTCCCCGCTTCCCCGGTAACCACCATCCGCTCTCCCAGGAACGCCACCCCACGAAGCGCCTTCGTGGTTCCGCTCTGCCGGGGCAGCCACAGCTCCAGATCCGAGCTGGTGTGGAGCTGACCCCGCTCGGTCACCTGGACCGCCATGCCCCAAGGGGCACCCCAGGTCATGTCCACCACGTTGTTCCCGTGGGGGTAAGGAAGCGACCAGCGCCATCGGACCGCCTCCGAAGCCGACAGCCCCTGGATCAGGAAGAGCACGAGGAAAAGCCGGAGGGCGAGCCATTCTCCCCCCCGCCATTGTATTTCGACGCTGAATCGTGGCCTGGACATCAACGTATGGCCGCAAAGACTCGCGGCCGAATACCGCTTCGTCAAGACCCCCAGTGTAGCAGGCGGCGAGCCAAAATGCTGGATGCCTAACGGCGACGCCGCAAGCCGCCCGCGTCCGGTCGAGCGGCGTTGCGACCGAGGGATCCGTCGCGCTCAGTTCCCGGCTCGACGCTGCGTCCGCCGCTCTGAAGCGCAACCCCCGCGGCGGCGCGGAGCGGCTTTGGGATTGAAAACCACGAGTCGCCCCGCCACATTTCGGCCCATGCAGTCTGTCATCTCCGGTCCCGCGTTTGTGGTGCGCGACAACATCGATACCGACCAGATCATTCCGGCGCAGTATCTGAACCTGGTACCGACCATCCCGGACGAGTACGAGAAGCTCGGGGGGTACGCCCTGATTGGCTTGCCGGAGAGCCAATACCCGGTACGCTACGTGGCGGAGGGCCAACTCGATTCGCAGTACCCCATCGTGGTTGCCGGACGCAACTTCGGGTGCGGCAGCTCGAGGGAGCACGCCCCGATCGCTCTCGGCTCCGCCGGGTGCAAGGTTGTCGTCGCCCAGAGCTTTGCACGGATCTTCTTCCGCAATTCCGTGGCTACGGGGGAGCTCTACCCGTGCGAATCCGTCGATCGCCTCTGCGACGTGGTCCGGACCGGCGACCTGATGTCGGTCGATCTGGACGCCGGCACCGTGACCCTGACCGCCAGCGGCCGGGTCCTCGCCCTCAAACCGCTGGGCGACGTGCGGCCGGTAGTCGATGCCGGCGGCCTGTTCCATTACGCCCGCAATACCGGGATGATTCCCCGCTGAAGGACTCGCTATGGGTGGCTATTTTGGTGTGGTCTCAAAAGACGATTGCGTCGACGACCTCTTCTACGGGACCGACTATCATTCGCACCTGGGCACCCGCCGCGGCGGCTTGGCCGTGCATGACGGCACCGGCTGCCGGCATTTCATCCACGACATCACCAATGCCCAGTTTCGCACCAAATTCGAACAGGACGTCCTCAAGCTCAAAGGGCGGATGGGCATCGGCGTCATCAGCGATACCGAGGATCAACCGCTGATCATCGGTTCGCACCTGGGCAACTACGCGATCGTGACGGTGGGGCGCATCGCCAACCTCGCCGAGTTGGTGACCAAGGCCTACGGGCTGCGCTCCGCACATTTCACCGCCATGAGCGGCGGCGAAGTGAACCCCACCGAACTCGTCGCGCTTTTCATCAACCAGGGAGCCACCTTCGCCGAAGGCATCCAGATCGCCCAAAACGCCATCGCCGGATCGTGTTCCATGCTCCTGCTCACCGACGATTGCATCTACGCCGCCCGCGACAAACTCGGGCGCACGCCGATCATCCTCGGGCGCAAGGCCGAAGCCTGGGCGGCCACCCTTGAGAGCTGCGCCTTCCCCAACCTTGGCTACGAAACCGTCCGCGACCTGGGACCGGGAGAGATCGTCCGGCTGACACCGGAAGGCGCGGAGACGGTCGCGCTGCCCGGGCATCGCTGCCAGATCTGCGCCTTCCTCTGGGTCTACTACGGCTATCCGGCCTCGACCTACGAGGGCATCAACACGGAGG
>CAYSPU010000021.1:18071-35431 GCA_964432995.1 uncultured Verrucomicrobiota bacterium | reverse complement strand
AAGTACCAAATCAGTTTCAGGACTTGACCATCCCAAATCGAGAATCCTCAATTCCCAATCCCCAATCTCGACCCGCAGCCAAGGGTGTGTGCGTTTTGCTGCGGGTCGAGAAGACCCGCGGTCCGCAACTGGCGGCGTGATTGGAGGACGGAGGCGGTTGGGAACCTTCGATTGTCGCCTGTGCTCCGGTTGCGGCTGCGAGCCAGGTGTGTCGCGCTCCGTCGGACCGCCCGACGTCCCGGCGGGCAGCAGCCCCATACGCCGCACACGTTGCCGAACCCACCAGAGCCGAACCCCCGCTGGCAATGCGAAAGAAAGGAACGGGATGGGTGCGAAGAGAAGATACCGGGATCGGGTTCGCCCCCGACACCTTTCGTTTCTGTGTTCCTGCGTGGCTGTTCGTCCCCTCGGACTCGGAACAGAAGCACGCCAGGAGCCGCAGAGAGACTGGCTTCCCCGGTCGCACTCACTTTGCGGTTCTTCGCGGTCTGTTCAACACCGAGCGGGCAGCCACCTGCTCCTTGGTTGTGTCCACGCGCGGCCTCGGATCCCGGTGCGGTTCGCGGGCAGAAGCGGACTTGCGGCCACATGATCGGCTCCACGCTTCTGTTCGGCGCCCTCGGAGAGGTCGCCCTACCGGACGGTTCAAGGAAAGGCCGGACCTCCCAAGTTTGGACGCGCGTTGGGGGCATGAACCGGAACGAACATCGAACGCTGAACGTTCTTTTCGTTCAACGTTGGACGTTGGACGTTCGACGTTTCGTTCATTATCAGCAACTTGCGCGTACGGTTCATGGGAAGCGCGAAGCTGCGGCGTCCGGGCTACGCCGGTCGGGCAAGCTCGTTTCTTTGGAGCCATGCCGTCAACTCCTGGGCGATGCTGTGGGATGGATCGCCGGGGTCGAAGGTTGAGTACAACTTCCCCGTGAGGTCGGTGGGGAGGGTCTCGAGCCGTCGATCCTTCAGCAAGCAGACCGGTTTGCCGATCGCCAGGAGGTAGCCCAACTCGAGGGCGACATTGGGGCTGAAGGTTTCTTCCTCCGCGCGCTCGAAAACGGCGATGGCGAACCCGCAGCCGTGCATGAAGGTGCGAACGTTCAGCAGCAGATCGTCGCTATACTGTTTCTCGTCGGCGCGCACGCCGTCCAGCCCATGGCTTCGCAGCACTGTCTTGATGGCGTTCAGGAGTTGGTCCTGAGCCTCTGTCTGCCCGAAACGCATGATGATGAAGGCCGTCTGCTTGGGATGGCGGAAGTCCGCGCGGAAGCGGCGCAGGCTGTTCTCCAGTTCGGGCGGCGACTCCAGGAGGATCACCTTGCGTTCGACCACTTCGGGAACCACGACGAACCAGACGCGGGATTCATAGGTGGCCTGGTTGGACCGGCGAGAGGATTCCGGAAGATCAACTGGCAAGCAGCCCGGGGGAGTGGTGCGCTCGACCCAGCGCTCCTGCCATCTTGCCGACTCGCGCATATCCTGAGAACCCGCGGTCTCGCCCCACTCGAACTGCGGTTCGAGCAGCACTTTGCCTCTGAACCAGGCCAAGCGATTCAGAGGGGGGAACGCACTTCCGAGCTTGTCCAGGTCCAGGATCCACTCCCTCACGTCGGGAGCGATCCAGTCGGTCTTGCTCTTGGCGAGGGCGCCGCGCAGGGCCTTGAGACCTTGCTCACGGTTTTCCGGCCGCTCGCGCCCGATGTAGCCGCCGGTGTGGCGGACGTGCTGAATGATGACGCTCGTCTCTTTCTCGGTCTTGTTGGACTCCAATTTCCATTCCAACGAGGGTCCCGCGCCTTTGCCAGTAATGCAGTATCGCATGGTCATCCTCCAGTCACGCGGCCGGCCTCATGGTTCCCGCATCATGTCCCTTGTTTCAGGGTGTAATTGAAGTCGCCGTAGTGGAGGTAATCGGCCCAATCGACGGTGGCGGGTTTGAGGGTGCGGACTTCGTTGCGGGCCTGGAGCAGGGCAGTGCCGATGGTTTGGCCGCGGAGCAGTTGCTGGTAGAAGACCACGGCGAAGCGCTCGGCAGCAGCGTCGCCCACGGGCCAGTAGGTGCCGACATAGTTCGCGATGCCACCGCGGAGGAACGACTCGGCCAGGCCGACGGCGCGTTCCATGCGCCGCGGCATCTCCAGGTGGCGTTTCTTGAGGTCGGCGCCGCTGCGGATGCGTCCGGCTTCGCACGCGTTGAAGACGACGAGGTTGGGGAGGTTGCCGAGCCCGGAAAGTTCGGCCCCGCTGAGCACGTCTTCGCCGGCGCAGAGGATGCCGCTGCGGGAGGGTTGTTTCGGATCGAAGAAGGCGTGACCGGCATAGTGGACGAGGTCGTATTGGCCGGAACGGAAATCGGCCCGCAACACGTCGCGGGTCGCCTCGGCGCCATGCCGCACGGTCAGGCGGGCGTGGAGTCCGCTCTCGATAAGGGTCCGCACGCGGGCGCCTTCGCGTTCGGCGCCGTCGAGGTCCCGGGTCGGGTTGATGACGAGCAGGACTTCGAGGACGGGTTGCTGGCGGCGGGTCTCGAGCCATTTGGCGACCGACAGGTTCTCGGCGAGGTAACGCCGGCTGAGGCCGGCGGCGACGGCGGGGAAGCGGCCGCCGATATGCAGCGTTTCCCAGGGGACGCGGGAGGCGGGGGCGTCATGGACGACGACCAGGTGGCGGTCGGCCTGCGTGGGCAGAACGGCGAGGATTTCATCCGCCAGGAGAAGTTGACCGAGGCGCGTCCCGTATTGCGGGATGGCGGCGGGGGTGAACTGTCTGGACTCGATCTCATCGAGGAGGTTGCGCAGCGCCTTGGCGGAGACGTGTTTGGCGTCGGTGACGACGGTGGCCTTGGCGCCAGCGGTGAGGAGGGACGATCGGAGGAGCAGGCGGTCGCCGCGCGCTTCTTCCTGGCGGACAATGAGGTAGTTGGGTGCGGGCGCGCCTGTGGTGACGGCGCCGCGGACGGGGGCTTCGGAGACATCTGGCGCGGGGAGGACGCGTTCGTCGAAGGTGACCTCGACGTCGGCCAGGAGGGGGGTGCCTGCGAGTCGATAGAGTTCCTGGCGCAACTCGGCGAATCGGGCGGGGTCATTCTCGCACAGGATGATGCGGCGGAAGCGGAAATCGCGGTCGGCATCCAGCAAGCCCCGGACGAAGCCGCGCAGGAGGTGTTCGAGGGAGGTGGCGATGGTTTGGCCGGAATTCCCGCCGAGCAGGACTGTCGCCAAGTCTTCGACCTCGGTTCGGATGAGGGTGCGGATGGTGTTTTCGGCGACGAGTTGGAGGGTTTCGACGCGGAATTCGTCGAAGGTGCCGAGGCCGGCGAAGAGCACGAGGTCGGCACGGACGGGGTGCCGGCCGGTGGGGAGGATGAAGACCTCGCCGACGTTCCCGGCGAACATGCGGCGGGCGACCATCTCGCTGAGGGCGCCGTTCATGCGGGCGTCGACGGCGCTGGCGGCGCCGGTGGGGGTGACTTCGCGGAAGAGGCCGAGAACGAGGGCGCGGGCGTTGGCCTGGGTGATGTCGCCCTGGGCGAGGCAGAGGTCGAGGCGATGTTGGCGGCGTCGGCCGACGACGAGGCTATCGAAGCGGAGTTCGGTGGGTGGCTGGCCCGGGGTGGCGGGTTCGGGGGATCCGGTGGCGTCGCGGGCGTCGGCGGAGACGAACCGGGCGAGCAACTCGCGCGCTTCGGCCGGGGTGGGGGGTTGCGTTCGCTTGTCGGCGGAGACGGCGGTGCGGAGCTGGCGGTCGTCAAGTTGGCGGGGAACGGCGCGGGGGGCAGTCCAACTGGAGGGGAGCAGGTTGGTTTGGCCTGTTCGAAGGAGGTCGGCTACGGCGCGGGCCACCTGGGCGTGGTTGGGCAGGCTGCCGTGGGATTCGTCGACGTAGTGGGTGCTCACCCCGTCCAGTTGGGCGAAGGCGAGGGGGACGGTGCCATCGCCCGCGCGGCTTTGGGTGTAGGCAAACTGGCGGTCGCGGAGTTCGAGCCCGGTGACGGTCTCCTGGTTGACGCCCACGATGAGGTGGAAGCGGTCGCTGGGCGGCGCGAGTTGGTCCGGCAACTCGCGTGCGGCGCGGAGGAGATCGGGTAAGGGCTGCGGGCCGTCGGGCGGCCACGCCGCCGGATCGAACAGGTCGAAGGCGGAGAATTTCCGCGGCGAGGGGAGGAGTTGGTAAAGACTGGGGAAGGTGTTGAAGACCTGTGCGCAGAGTTCTTCCGCGTTGTGGCGGAGGTCGAACTTGGCCAGGGTGCGGATGGTGTCGAGGGTTGCGCGGATGGCCTGGGTGGCCATGAAGGAGCCGTGATTGGGGGTGCCGAGCATGACGAGGCGGTTGACGCGAGGGCTGGCCCCTTGTTTGAGGGCGGCGCGGGCGACGAGACCGCCCATGCTGTGGGCGACGAGGTGGACTTTGTCCGGCGAGCTGCGGAGATGTTGGCAGAGCTGGGCACCGAGTTCGGTGGCGGAGCGGCGCCAGTCGTAACCCCAGAAATCCGCGGCGAAGCCCGCAGCGCGCAGGCGGAGTTTGAGTTTCAGGTAGAAGAGCAGCATGACCCCGAGCGGAACCACCTTGCTGGTGTGGCCGGAACCGAGGGCCAGCCGGGTGAGGGTGCCGAACGCAATCTCCTTGGGATCGAGCCAGATCACGTCGTCGAGGCCGAAGAGGCCCGCGTCGGCGATGCCCAGTTTGGAGCCCATGATGCCGGGCAGGATCAGGACGCGTTCGGCGCCACGTGGGAGGCCGCGACGGGTGGCAGCGTGGGCCAGCTCGGTGAGTTCGTTGTAGCCGCTTTCGCCGAAGTAGGTGGTCAGCTCGTCGGCGGCGTCGCCGGTCAGGAGAGCCCTCTCGATGTCCGGGTTATCGCGCCGGTAGCCGGAGGCGGCGGCGCTCTTGCCGCGGGTGCGGGACCGGCTCGTGGTTCGCTTGCGGTTTCGGGTGGAGTTCATGGTGGAAGAAGGTGGGCTGCTCTGGAGACAATCCGCCGACTAGTAGCGCACCCTACACGGAAACTCGGGGCTGAAGCAATAGCGAGAGAGCTTCACCGTTTGTATAGAAGCCGAGGCGGGATGTGCCCGGAGCCGACGGAACGCCCGTCCGCCGGGTCGAAAACCGCGCCGCAAGGGGGGCCGACCGAAGCCACCGCGCCACTGACGCGAGGATCCGGGTTTCTCCTCCGGCCTTGCGTTCCCCCTGGCGGTCGGGCAGAACTGGCGCCGTGACACTCGGACCCACAAGACGCATGGCACTGGTGGCGGTGGTCGTTCTGTTCCTCGATCAGTTGACCAAGCTCGCCGTGCTCGGGTTCTTGGGGGTGGCGGAGGAGAGCGTGGTTGTCCCGGGCTTTTTCAAGTTGGTCCATTGGACCAACCGGGGGGCGGCGTGGAGCCTGTTCAACCAGGCCGCCGGCAGCAACCTCTGGCTTGCCTTGTTTGCCGTCGCCGCCCTGGTCGTGCTGTTCACGATCCGTCACCATTTCGATGTCCACACCATGGGCGGGCAGGTCTCGCTTGGTTTGATCCTTGGCGGGATCGCCGGCAACCTGATCGACCGCGTCGTGCGCGAGCATGTGATTGATTTTCTGTACTTCTACTGGAGCCGGCGCGGTGGGGGGGAGACTGGTTTTCCGGCGTTCAACGTTGCCGACGTTGCGATCTGCACCGGCGTGGCGCTGCTGTTTCTCCTGTCGTGGCAGAAAGGGCCGGCGGAGACCGCGCCGAGCCGCGGCGCCCGCACCACCGAATGAACCGCCGCCTGCTGCTTCTCGCCGGGCCCACGGCGGTCGGGAAGTCGGCCGTGGCGCTCCACCTGGCCACGCAGCGGGGGGGCGAGATCGTGTCGGTCGATTCCATGCAGGTCTACCGCGGGCTGGACATTGGCACCGCCAAACCATCGGCCGCCGACCGCCGCCGGGTGCCCCACCACCTGGTGGACATTGTGGATATCGCGGACTCGTTCGACGCGGCGCAGTTTGTCGAACGGGCGGAGGCCGCGATGGACGACATCCGGCGGCGGGGGCGGCTTCCGATTCTCTGTGGCGGGACGGGTTTGTATTTCAAGGCACTGCTCGAAGGACTGGGTTCGGCGCCGGCCGGCACCCCGGCACTGCGCCGGGAGCTGGAGTCGACCCCGCTGCCCCGGTTGCTCGAGGAGTTGGCGGCGGCGGATCCGGAGACGTATGCGCGGATCGACCGGGCGAATCCGCGACGCGTCATTCGCGCGGTGGAGATCTTGCGCCTCACGGGCGCTGCCGGAGAGCGGTTGCGGGCGCCGTGGTCGAGGCCGTCGGCCGGGGGACCGCAGCCGGGTTTCTTTGCGCTGGAGCGGTCCCGGGAGGATCTGGCCGGGCGGATTGACCGGCGGGTGGAGGCGATGTTTCGCGATGGACTGGTGGACGAGACGCGGGAGTTGATGGGGCGGGGGCTGGAGCGGAACCGGACGGCGCTGCAGGCGATTGGGTATCGGCAGGTGGTCGAGCATCTCCGCGGCGCGCGCGGGCTGCCGGAGACGGTGAGGTTGGTGCAACAGCGGACGCGGCAATTCGCACGGCGTCAGCACAACTGGCTGCGTCGGCATCTGCCGGTGACCTGGGTGGCGTGCGGGCCCGACGAACGTCCCCAGGACGTGGCGGAACGCGTGGCGGCCGCCTGGGCGACGGTTGTGAAAGGCGCGCCGCGGGCTGAGGACTGATTCCAGTGAGAGCACTCGTCGAGATCGCCAACCGCCGGACCGAGCAGGTGTTCCTGATCGGCGCGGAGTTCAAGTCGCGCGCCACGGCGGACCTGCAGGATTCCCTCGAAGAACTGGCGGCGTTGACCGCCACGGCCGGCGGCAAGGTGGTGGGCAGGGGAACGCAGCGGCTGGAAGCGCCGGCGGCCGCAACGTTCATCGGAAGCGGCAAAGCGGCCGAGTTCGCCGAGATCTGCCGCCGCGCGGAGGTCGACACCGTCATCTTTGATGAGGAGTTGTCGCCCGCCCAGACGCGCAACCTGGAGCGGATCTTCGCCTGCAAGATCCTGGATCGCACATCGTTGATTCTCGACATCTTTGCGCAGCGGGCGCGGACACGGGAGGGCAAGCTGCAGGTGGAGTTGGCGCAATTGCGGCACCTGCTCCCGCGGCTGACGCGGTTCTGGAGTCACTTGTCCCGACAGAAGGGGGGCATCGGGATGCGGGGTGAGGGGGAGACGCAGTTGGAGTCCGACCGTCGGCGGGTGCAGGAGCGTATCGCGCGACTGGCGCTGGACCTGGAGGATGTGCGCCGTCGCCGCGCGACCCAGCGATCCGGCCGCCGCCGCCACGAATGGCCCCTGGCCTCCATCGTGGGCTACACCAACGCCGGGAAGTCCACCCTGCTCAACGCCTTGACCGGCGCCTCGGTGCTGGCCGAGGACAAGCTGTTTGCGACGCTCGACCCGACGACGCGCCGGTTGCGGTTGCCGACGAACCAGAACGCGCTGTTGTCCGACACGGTGGGTTTCATTCGGAAGCTGCCCCACGCGCTGGTGGACGCCTTCAAGGCGACGCTCGAGGAGGTGGTGACCGCGGATCTGCTGCTGCACGTGGTGGACGCCAGCCACCCGCAGGCGCGGGAGCAGATCCGGGCCGTGCAGCAGGTGCTGGCGGAGATCGGCGCCGGCCAGCGGCCGGTGGTGATGGTGTTGAACAAGGTGGACATCGTCGGTTCCAGCCCTGCGGCGCTGCGGTTGGCGGAGGAATGCGGGGGTGCGGTTGCGGTATCGGCGCGAACCGGCGAAGGGGTGCCGGCCTTGCTGGCCGAATTGGGAAGCCGGCTCCGACCCGAGCGGGAGTTCCTCGAACTGGAAGTGCCACACGCCGCGCCCGGTGTTCTCTCCCGCTTGCACGCCCTGGGCCAGGTGGTGGAAGAACGATACCACGCACGCGGCGCCCGCCTCAAAGTGCGCATACCTCCCCACGTCCGACATGAGTTTGCGGCATTCGTGGTCCGGGATCTGCAGCGGCAACAACGGGGTTGATGTTCGACGCGGGCTGCGCCGCTCCCGCGGGGATCCGGGCCATCCCTTTCGCGTTGCGCCGGTCACGAGCTCCGGTTAGGGTCGGCCCCGAGGAGATGAACGACCCGTTGCGCATGAAGGACATGGCGGTGCCGGAGCGCCCCAGGGAGCGCCTGGCCGCCGAGGGTCCCGAGGCGCTCTCGGTCGCCGAGTTGCTGGCGATCCTGCTGCGGACCGGGACGCGAGGGCAATCAGCGTTGCAGATCGGGCAAAGGCTCTGCGCGCGGTTCGGGAGCCTGGATCGGTTGGCGCGCGCGTCGCTCGAGGAATTGCGGACCACGCCGGGTGTGGGGCGCGACAAGGCAATCGCCTTGAAGGCGGCGGTGGCGTTGGGACAACGGCTGGTGCGTGAGTTGCAGGGCGTGGCGCCGCTGCTGGACAACGCGGAGCGGGTGGCCGATCTCCTGCGGGAGGAAAACCGGTTCTACGAGGTCGAGTGTTTCCAGGTGTTGCTGGTGAACACACGCCGCCGGTTGTTGCGCGTCGAGAAGATGGCGCAGGGCACGCTGGACACGTTGCTGGTCCATCCCCGGGAGGTGTTCCGCGCCGCGATCCTGGCCCGCGCGGCCGGCATCATCCTCGCCCACAACCATCCGAGTGGTGACCCCACCCCGTCCGAGGCCGATGTGCGGATCACCAGGGACCTGATTCGCGCAGGACAGTTGTTGAAAATCGAGGTCCTGGACCACATCATTCTGGGGCGCCGTTCTCCGGATCGGCCGGCAGACTACGTTTCCCTGCGGGAGCTGGGTTACTTCTACGGCTGAGGTCGCGGAGTGACGAGCGGTGACCGACATGATTCATCCGACCGCCATTGTCCATCCTCGGGCCGAGATCGATTCATCCGCCGAGGTGGGGCCTTACAGCGTCATCGACGAAGGGGTTGTCCTGGGCCCCCGCTGCCAGTTGGGACCCCACGTCTATCTGACGGGTCGGACGACGATCGGCGCCGACAACGTGTTCCACTGCGGCTGCGTGATTGGGAACGTGCCGCAGGACCTGAAATACCGGGGCGCCCCGTCGCGGACGCGGGTTGGCGACCGGAACACCTTCCGGGAGAACGTGACCGTCAACCGGGCGACCGACGAGACGGAGGATACGGTGATCGGTTCAAACAACCTCCTCATGGCGGGGAGTCACGTGGCGCACAACACCCGCCTGGGCAATCACATCATTCTGGCCAACGGCGCTCTGCTGGGCGGACACGTGGTGGTCGAAGACCGCGTGGTCATTTCCGGGAACTGTCTCCTCCACCAGTTTGTGCGGGTGGGAATGCTGGCCATGATGCAGGGCGGATCCGGCATCAGCCAGGATCTTCCCCCCTTCACGATGGCGCGAGGGGGCAACACCATTTGCGGCTTGAACACCATTGGTCTCCGGCGGGCCGGTGTCTCCGGCGAACAGCGGCTCGAGCTGAAGCGGATCTACCGACTCCTCTTCCGCAGCGGCCTGCCCCTCCGCACCGCCCTCGCCCGGGCCAGTGAGGAATCCCTCGGCGACCCCGCGCGCGCGCTGGTGGAATTCGTGGCCGCCAGCCGCCGGGGCGTCTGCACGGACATCAGCCGGCAGCCGGGCTGCATGGTGGAGATGGACCCGGACCAGGACGAATCGTGAACAACGGAGATGGCACATGAGAAAAGACTCAGTCCAGTGGTGGATCCCCTTTCTGGGGGTGGGCGCCGTGCTCGCCCTGAGCCCTGTCGAGGCCCAGGAGGCGCGCGGGCTCCGGTGGTACGCGCGCCTCAGCGCCGACGCGCTACTGCTCCAGGAGACGTCTCTGGAGAAACTACGGTTCCCAGGGACGGGACCCGTGAGCGTGGTGGGCGATGATATCGAATTCGAACCCGGCTTCGGCTTAGGGATTGGAGGGGGATGCTGGCTGACCCCGTGGCTGGCTGTCGAGGTCGAGACCGGTTACGGTGTCAACAACATCGACACCCTCGGTGGGCGCGATGTGGCGGATGCCATGGTGGCGCAGATGCCGTGGCTCGTGAATCTGGTCTTCCAGTACGACGGTTGGAAGAAGATCAAGCCGTTCCTCGGCGCCGGTGCCGGCGGGCTCACCACCATCCTGTCGGTCGATGACCAGACTTGGATCGATGCCGAAGGGGATGACGCCTGGATCGATGGCAGCCAGGATGACACCGTGTTGGCCTTCCAGGGATTTGCCGGGGTCACTTGCCAGTTCACCGACAACGTGAGCGTCGGCTTGCGCTACCGGTTTCTCGGCGCCTCGGGCCCCAGTTGGGACGTCGAGGTTGGCTCCTGGGATGCCGAGAATCACCTCCTCCTCACCAAAGGCGATATCGCCTGCGACGATCTGCAGAGTCACTCGATCTCCGCGCAGTTCACCTATCGGTTCTGAAGTCCGAGCAGGAATGCGCGGACCGACGCTGGCAAGTGCGCGATAGGCGCCTGGCCGGGCTGGAGGAAACAGAAAACCCCTTCCGGACGCATCCGGAAGGGGTTTGACGCCGACCGACGGCGGCTAGAACTTGTAGATGAGGTTCGCGGCGAGGGTGACGGCGTTCTCGTCGCTCGAGCCAAACGGTTTGTCGTCCGAGAGGCACGAATCCCAGCGCAGCTCGGCGCGGGTGATGACGTTCGCCCAGAGCGCGTAGTCGGCGGTCAGGGTGACGGCGAGTAGTTCGTTCTGCTCGTCGGACAACACCAAGCCCGTGCCGGAGACGATGTCGTCCTCGTTCACGTCCGGAATGCCGTTCTCGTTCCCGTCCGTCGTGGAACCATCGGAGTTCCCCAGGTAATCCGTGGCCACCCAGCCCGTGACACCGCCGCCGTTGAACCAGGTGCCGTCGGAGCCTCGAGTGTAGTCGACGCGCGCGGCCATCCTCCATTTCTCCGAGAGCTGGAAGTTGAGGTAACCGGCGGCGGCCCACGCCCAGTTTTCACCCGGGGTCACGCTGTTGGGGCCGTCTTCGCGGTAGTCGAATGCGGCCCCGATGGAGAAGCCTTCGATGCCGGTCTTGACCAACAGGCCGAGGTAGAAGCTCGTCGTGTCCTGGCTGTTGCCGCTGAAGCCGTCGACAACCCCGGCATACAGGGCCGATCCGGACAGGAAACCCCAACTGTCAGGGGCGGTGATGGTGAGAGAACCCATGTAGGTCTTTCGGCTCTCGACATCGGTTCGACCGTTGATCCCGGCGCTCCAGGTGTTGGCGATGCCGACGGAAACGCCGATGGCCTCGGTGAACTGGTAGCTGGCGACCGCACCCGTGTGCTGGGTCGGTTCCAGTTGCCATCCGTAGGATCGGCTGTAGTTCGGGTTCAGGTAGCTCTCGAACATCTCGTAGCCGATGAGCGTATTGAACACGCCCATCTTCACGTCGAAGCCGGTGCCGATCGGTGTGCGGAGCACCACGTAGGCCTGCTTCACCGCCAGATCGGCGTCGCTGGTCATGTTGACCGAAGGATTGTAGCCCACGGCGTCAGGTCCGAAGAGGATGTCCGCGCGGTAACCGGCCGCCCAGGTGTCTTCGCTCAGCGGCTTCTCGATCGTCAGACCGACGACGTTCAGGTTGAAGCCGTCCATCTTCGACGTGCCGTCGAAGGCGCGTCCGGGCATGGTGCCATCCGCGTTCGGGGCGGTCCCGCCGTTGATCGTGCGCGGCAGCGAAGCGTCGGTGAAGACGCTCTGTGCCGACGGCAACGGTCCCGGGGTGGCCCCCAGAATGCCGCCGTTGCCGGTGCCCGGTTTCCAGATGGCCGACGTGTCCACGTAACCACTGAGCGTGGTCGAGGAGACCGCCGTGAGCACCTGGCTCATCGCTTGCTCCTCTGCGTATGCTACTGACGCCAGGCTCACCACCCCCGCGGAGGTCAGCACCAGCGTCCATGGGTTTAACTTCATTTGGTTCCTCCTACTGCTTGGTTGTGCGTTTCGATCCAGTTGCATGGGCAAACAAATCCGCCCGGCATCCCAGAAGATGCGCTTGATCGCGGAACATAGGAAAACCGTAACTGCCTGACAATAGGAAATTTTCATAGGGAATTCTCAGAGGAAGCCTCACGCCTCACGCGCCGGGGCGCGCCGGAACTTACAGCGGAGGCAACCCGGAATCCCAGAGCCGCGGACAGGCGCCGCATGGTGGGGGATGGCGGCGCGCGTCCTAGATCGCGCTGGTTCCCGGGGGCGGTTCAACAGCGATCAGCTCCCACTCCGGTCCAAATTGAGCCAGGTACTGGAGGGAATACGCGCGATCGAAAACGTACACGGGCAGCAGAAACACGGTGCCGAGGTAGGGCAGCGCCATCAGACAACCCGCCACACAGCAGGTGGCGATCGTGACCGCCAGGACGCCCATGCCCACCACCAGCGCCAGCACAACCTGAAAGAGGAGATACAACACCAGGTCGAACCGGTATCCGGTCGTCAGGCGGAGGAACTCGCCCCATGCCGCCGCGCAGCCCGTCCGCCGCCGCGCCATCACCGGCACCACGAAGTCCAGCGTCAGCTTGCGGATCACCGCGAAGACGACGCCGCAGCCGGCCGCGGCCAGGAACGCGCCCACCGCCCCCGCCAGCAGAAGCCACGAGAACGCCTCTCGCGCCACCATCGTGAGCACCAGGGCAATCGCGCCCACCACTGCCGGCCCGACAACCAGGAAGGAGACAAAGCCCAGCGCCAGTCGGAAAAGCCAGAGGCTGTTGGCTTCCGCCCCGTAGGCGCGCCAGGGCGCCACCACCTCGGCCCGGTTGGTCGCCACGCAGTGGAGGAACATGAACTGGCCGCGACTGCTGAGCCACGTGAACAGGATCCAGAGCATCACGCCCAGCAGGAACAGCCCGGCCACGAGCGGCACGATCCAGGCCAGGTTCTCCACGACGTAGTCCCGGGCCGCATTGAGGCCGTGCCGGAGACTGTGGTGACGGTTCCCGAAGTTGTAGTGGCCTCCGCCACCCCCACGGCCGCCCTGGCCCAGCAACGCCAGCCACGCGCAAAACCCGATCGCCAGCCAGCGCGGCAGATCAAACGGCCGGAACAAAACAACCTTGACCCGCTCGAGAGCCGGCGACAGTGGAGCGGTCACACTCAACGAGAGGAATCGGTGGTTCATGGTCGCATCCTGGATTCTCCCGCGCGAATGCGGGTGGCAGGAATGTCGCAGCCGCGGGCGCGGCCGGCCATTACAAGATGGGCCGCCTCTTGGTAATGCGCCGGTTCGTCGCTGGCCGGCATACGGCGCGTCTTGCGGGTGCACACTGGATCAGTGCACCGCGGGGCGTAAACGATGCCGGCTACGACTCGCCATCCAGGCGAACGACATCGCGCAGCTCGTCCAGGAAGGTCGGCAAGGCCGATTCGATCCGGTTCCAGTTCGGAATGAGAGGCGTCCAAAGCGGATCCTTCTGGAATGCTTCGGTGGCGATCCGAATGCTGCGCACGAACATGGCGACGGCGGTTTCCTCCTCGTGGCGCGGGTACTTCAGCCCGTTGACGGCGGCATCGGCCGCGTAGAACCGGAGCGTGTCCTCAGCCTGACGCGCGTAGGCGCTCAGCAGCGTGTCGAACAGCCCCGCGTCCAGTTTGATCCCTTCCGCCGCCATCCGGCGATAGACGGATTTGACGATGTCCACGGCCATCTTGTTCAGGCCGCGCTCGGCATCGCGGGCGGAGAGTTCCTGGTGTTTGTGGTCGTAGTTGTCGCAGAGTTCGGACTGGCAGATGGCTCGCGGGGCGCAGTTGCGGAACACTTCGGCAAGCAATCCCACCTCGAGAGCCCAGTCGTGGGGAATCCGGACCCGCCGGATGAGATCGGTGTCGAGGGCGAACTCTCCCGCCAAGGGGTAGCGGAAGGTGTCCATGTAGACCAAGTAGGGATGAAGTCCCAGGATACTCTTCAGGGCCCGGAGCAGCGGAGTGACCAGCAGCCGCATCACGCGCCCGTTCAAACGGTCGGTGACCCGGGCGTAGTACCCTTTGCAGTAGTCGAAGCCCAGGCTCGGATGCGCTACAGGATAGCAGAGCCGCGCCAGGATCTCGCGGTTGTACGTGAGGATGTCGCAGTCGTGAACCGCGACGAGGCGGCTCTGCTCGCTGGCGAGCACGTAGCCGAAGCAGATCCAAACGTTGCGACCCTTGCCCCCTTCGCCGACGTTCAGCCCGGCCTCCTCCAGTTTACGGAAATGCGCCTGCATCCGCGGGCCGTCGTTCCACAGCAACGTGGCCTTCTGGGGCAGTCGCTGGAAGAAATGCCGCGCCTTGCGCCACTCCCGCAAGCGGGTGGCTCCGTCGATGCCGACCACGATCTGCTTCAGGTAGGGGACGTGCCGCAGTTCGCGCAGAATGCCGCGGAGGGCGCGCGTGCCGATCTCCCGAACATGGCAGGGCAGGACGAGGGCGACGGGAGTCTCCTGCGCGAAATGGATCAGATCCCGCTCGAGCCGTGCCACATCGGGCTGGCCCAGCCGATGCAGCGTGGCGATGGCGCCAGTCTGAAAGAAGTCCGACATACGCGTGTTCCTTTCGCTTCCGACTGCGGCGGGCCCCCGTTGTTCCCGGGCTTCCTGCGCTTCAACGCGAGGTTTTCCGGCCCGGCACCGCATCGGGTTGCTCCACCATCCTCGCCCCCGTGTGCGGCAGATAGGCGGTCAGCCCGGCCGCCACGACGAACATCAAGGTGATCGCCAGGGGAGCGACTACTCCGGGTGCGTCCGGCGTCCCCAGACTCATCCATCCCTTCACCATTTGCGAGAGCAGCACAAACGCGCTCGCGGCCAGCGTCAGGATCGCCCAGGCCCGGCAGCGGAATCCGATGAGACCCATGCCCCCCCAGAACGCGGCGAGAGATCCTCCCAGCGCGCCGCCCAGCCAGGCCTCACGCGCCATGGCGGGATGAATTTGCCGTGTAACCAAGGCGACGCACGTCAGGATACCGCCGCCCACCATGAGCAGAACCGCAGCTTTTCGTGTCATAGCCGCCACTCCGAATGCTGCCCTGCCGGCAGCTTCATTGTTCGGATGGCGGCCCGACCATCCCTTCGGACCTCCGGGATTCCTCGACCCCGGACCCCGCGTCTGGGATGAGTCCCCAGCACACAGGAGCATAAGTGGCACTCCGGTCAGGCAAGGTCAAGCGGAAGCGCCGAAAACTGCAGATGGAACTCAGAAAACATTGGCCGCCGCCTCGTTGGCGTGGAAGATTCCGGCGCGTGAGGCTGTTCATTGTCCACAGTCACTTCCGTCCGGGCGGCGTCCGCCGGGTCATCGAGTTGGGGGTGTCGCACCTGGTGGCTCTCCGCGAAGGCGACGTCGCTGAGGTCACCCTGGTGGGCGGGGAACGGCCGGACGCCAACTGGTGGAACGGCTTTCGGCAGATCAGTGCTCCGGCCTCCGCCCGCTGCCGGATCGAGCCCGCGCTCGGCTATCTCTCCGAGCAGCGCGCCAAGCCGAGCGCGATTCGGTCCCGTGTCCGGCGTTACTTGCGCCGCGTTTTGGGTCAGACCCCGGTGCGCGAGACGGCGGTCTGGGCGCACAACCTGGGCTTGGGGCGAAACCCGATCCTGGCAGAGGAACTGGTGGGGCTGTGCACGGATCGCGGCCTGCGCCTGGTGCTCCACCATCACGACTGGTGGTTTGACAACCGCTGGGCGCGGTGGCCGGAGATGCGCCGGGCCGGGCTTCGCTCGCTGCGGCGTGTCGCCCAAGCGTTGATCCCGGTCGGCGGGCAAGTCCACCATGTGGCCATCAACCGGGCGGACGCCGCCGTGCTGCGGAAACACTTGGGGGCACATGCCCGCTGGATCCCCAATCCGGCGGAGACTGGTGGTCCCCCGCGACTTCGCCCCGGCCGATCCGCCCGGCGCTGGCTGAGATCCCACCTGGGCGTGGAGGGCCCGGTATGGTTGATGCCCTGCCGCCTGTTGCGCCGCAAGAATGTCGCCGAGGCCTTGCTGCTCATGCGCTGGCTGCGACCGGAGGCCTGGCTCGTCACCACCGGCGGCCCCAGCTCCGCAGAGGAAACCTCCTATGCCCGCCAACTCGCCGCTGCCGCCCGCCGCTACGCGTGGCCACTCCGCCTCAGTGTTCTGCAACGCGGTGGGCCCGACCAGCCCACCGTGGCGGCCCTGATGCAGAGCTCCGAAGTCGTCCTCCTCACCTCGCTGCAGGAGGGGTTCGGGCTTCCTTACCTCGAAGCGACCACGGCGCAACGGCCGCTCATCGCCCGGCGGCTGCCCAATGTGGCGCCCGACCTCGCCCGCCTCGGTTTTCGTTTTCCCCAAGTCTACGATGAAATCTGGATCGACCCGCAGCTCTTTGACTGGGAGGCGGAGCGAAGTCGACGGCGGGCCGCCTACGCGGCGTGGCGGAAGACATTGCCCGCCTTCGTGCGCGCTCAGGTTGGCGCGGCCCGGGGGCACGGGGAGGACATCCGACCGTGCCCATTGGCCTTCAGCCGGCTGAGCCTGGCCGCCCAGATCGAGGTGCTCCGCCATCCCGTGGCGTGGTCCTGGCAGCTCTGCGCGCCGCTCAACCCCTTTCTCCGCACCTGGCGCCGTCTGGCGGCGGCGCGCCGGTTGCAGCCAGCCGTCTGGCCGGCCCGTGCGGAGGCCCGACTCGGCGCCACCGCATATGCCCGTCACCTGTCCCAAGTCCTCCGCACCAGGGAACGGCCGGCGCCCGACCGACGAGCCGCGGTCCGCTGTCTGGAGGACTTTCTCCGCCTGAAGCTGTCCGCGGAGAATCTGTATCCGATGCTATGGAACCCGAGAGGATGAGAATCCGTGCCGTGGTGTTTGACGTGTATGGCACGTTGCTGCAGGTGGGCCCGCCGCCGCCCGACGCCTGGCAGCAGTGGATCGAGCTGTTCGAGCGGGCTTTCCAAAGCCCGCCGCGATTGCAGCGCCTGGAGTTCTCCGTGGCCTGCAACCGCGTCATCGTGCGGCGACACGCCAGCGGGAAGGAGCAAGGCATCGCCTTCCCGGAAGTCCAATGGCCGACTGTCGTGGCCGAGGTGTTGCCCGAACTGGCCGCGCTGGACGCGCCCGCCCGGGAGGAGTTTCTCTACCGCCTGATTCAGACGGGCCACACGACCCGGTTGGCAGCCGATGCCGCCCCCACGCTCCGGCTGCTCCTCGAGCGGAACTGCCGGCTTGGGATCGCCTCCAATGCCCAGGCCTACACGTGGCGCGAACTGCGCGAAGCCCTGACCGGCGCGGGACTCGATCTCGCCGCCTTCGATCCGCGACTCTGTTTCTGGTCGTTTGAGCACGGCTTCAGCAAGCCTGATCCACACGTCTTCCGCATCCTCTCCGCGCGTCTTGAAGCCGGCGGCATCGCCCCCGCCGAAACACTCATGGTTGGCGATCTGTTGG